>NZ_JBHIRX010000024.1:0-94594 GCF_042138595.1 Paenibacillus terreus
AAAAATAACACCCCCTAGAATTTCATCGGCTAAACCCGGGGGTTTTTCCAATGTCTATTCTAAGGGGTGCACTTCACTATGGCTCAAGGGCATTCTGTTCAGGCAAACAAGCCTGTATATTACGTCAACTTTTAAGAATCGCCTTCTGCACCCTCGGCTGCCTCAGCTTCCCCGGCATTGTCGGCCGCCTCATTCTCGGCTTCAACCGCGCGGGGAATCACAATGGAAGCAAGCAGCTCTTCTGAAGGGGAAATCAGCGTTACCTTGTCAGGCAGCTTGATGTCTCCTGCTGTCAGCTTGTCCCCGACCTCCATGCCTGAAATGTCAGCCTCGATCACAGACGGCAGATCATCCGGCAGCGCCTCGATCTCAAGCTCTGTTTCCTGTACCTGCAGAATGCCGCCTGTTTTGGTGCCTGCCGCCGTACCCTGATAGTCGATAGCTACACGGACACGGATGGGTTTGTTTTTGGAAACCTTCAGAAAATCAGCATGCAGCCATTGGCCGTCACGCTCCTGATAATCTTTGATCAGCACCGGCACCTTGCGGCCGCCTTCCAATACAAGATCCAGCATCTCCGTACGTCCCGTCCGGATCACTTTCTTGAATTCCTTGGCATCCACACTTACCGGAGTCCCCTCCATATCGGAGCCATACACAACCGCCGGAATACGACCATTCAATCTCAGCTTGCGCAGTTCCGAGCGCTTTGTCCCCGTTCTCGGCTCCGTCGTCAGTTGATTGCTTTTATTGCCGTTAGCCATAGTATATAACCTCCTCCAGGTTCTCTTCACAAGTGGCTGTGCCTTGATGTTCGGGCCGGCTGCCGCAGCGGCAAGGCTGCAAGCAAAACAAGCCCCATAAATATACCTTAACCATTTTACAGAGCGTTGACACATTTTATGCAAAAAAAGACGCTTTTTTCTCATGAAAGAGATAAAGCGTCCTAGTAATTCCGGGCCTGTTAAACCGCTTGTACCGCCACCGTTCCGCTGTGAATGATGACCCGGACAGGCTCGTTCCCGTCACCAAGCTCCAAATAGCGGTCCATATCGATATCCTTGTCCTCCCACTGGTTCAGCCTGAAAATATACCCGATCCTCCGTACATGCGGCGCTACCCGGATACGGGCTACAGCCCGTCCCTCCCGGGTCATCGTGAGCGGAACATGGCCGTCCTGTAGACCGGTTCCCCATACCCAGACGTTCCAGCCTTCATATCGGCCGTCCGCACGCTGGTAGTACATCTCAACCAACCGGAAGCCATCCTGCTTATGGACCTCCGCCATTTCACTGTCCGTATTTCCCACCTGAACGGAAAGCGGATCATCCATACCATCATGCAGCACCATCATGGACCAGCGCGGAACCGTCACCCTGTCGCCTTCAGCGATGGAAAGCGTCTCCGTGCCTGCCTCGCAATCATTGACGACGATGTGCCAACGCTCCGAATCGTCAGGCAAAAACATCGTTTCGTCCCGGTCGGAGCCGTTATAAATCACCACTATATTTCTCCAGCTGTCCCCGTTGGCATATCCATGGAGCCGGAAAGCGACCACATGATCGGAGGCGCGCAAAATTTCCAGATGCCGCTCCACCTGCTCACGGGTCCTCATGCGGAATGCGGGATGGCTGCGGCGCAACGCTATCAGCCCTTGATAATAAAGAAACACCGGCAAAAAGCGGGCTTTATTGCCCCAACGGATTGCATTGACCTCGTCGCCGCTGCGGTAGCTGTTATGATCCCCATACTTGGAGCGCAGCATCTCATCGCCTGCATGAATAAACGGAATGCCTTGGGAGGTGAGAACCATGCCATTGGCTAGCAGAGAACGGCGCACCGACTCCTCCTTCAGCAAATCATCCCCGTTCACCCAGCGATACGGATCCGCGGCTTCCACCGCTTCGGCCGCACTCCGTCCATCTGCCGGCACTCCCTGATTCCATTCCGGAAAAGAACACGCATGGCGCAGATGGCGGGCTGTAATGATTTTATCCCACAAATTCAGATTATCGTGGGCTGTCACATAGTTGACCGTTTCAGAGGGAAGCTCGGTAAAATCGTAAATAGCCCCGCGGATTCCCTGCACCACATCGTCTTCCTTGCCCCAGGCGCCGGTTGCAAATCCAGTGCCCCAGCCATCGCTGTCGCCTTTAATCGCATTGCGGTAATTGTCGTTGAAGACGGCAAAGCCTTTGCCCCGCTGCGCTCCCTTCAGCGTTTTGTGCTGCAGGGGGGACTCTCCGCCCGTCCAGGGCTCCCCGTAAATGATCATGCCTGAGAATACCTCGCTGCGCAGCTCTTTCGTAAGCTCTTCAACCGTAGGGGTATCAATCAGGCCCATCAGATCAAACCGGAAGCCGTCCACATGATACTCCTCGGCCCAAAACCGCAGCGAATCCTTGATGAACTTGCGGACCATCGGACGCTCGGTCGCCAGCTCGTTGCCTACTCCCGAACCGTTGGTCAGCCTGCCTTGCTCGTCTGTGCGGTAAAAATAACCGGGAACCACCCGTTCAAACGGCCCGTCATCCACAGAAAATGTATGATTGTACACCACATCCATAATGACGCCGATGCCTGCGGCATGAAGTGCCTGTACCACCTGCTTGAACTCGCGGATTCTTGCTGCAGGGTCCACAGGATCGCTGGCATAAGATCCTTCAGGCACATTGTAATGCTGCGGATCATAGCCCCAGTTATAGCCTGAACGGTCCCCCGCGGCCACTGCCAGCTCATTCACCGTCTTGTAATCCGGCACCGGCATCAAATGCACATGCGTAACACCCAGCTCCTGCAAATGATCAATGCCGATGCGATTGCCCTGTGCATCCTTCAGCCCTGTTTGCACAAACGCCTGAAAACCTCCTCGTCCACCCCTAAAAGGAGCTTCAGGATCGGAGGAAAAATCCCGCACATGCAGCTCGTAAATGACGGCATCCACCGGCTCCCCGCGCTGGGGGCGAACGTCATTTTCCCAGCCTACAGGGTTCGTTTCAGCCAGGTCGACAATGGCGGAACGCTGTCCGTTAGCAGAAACGGCAAAGCTGTATGGGTCAGCGGCATAATTCGGCTCTCTACCTGGCAAAGTGACAAGGTACATATAAAAATAACCTTTCCAATCCCCTTGCAGCTTCAGCGACCAAACGCCATATTCATTACGGGTTAGGGGAAATTCACGGCCTCCGCTATGATCCGTCACATTTCCCTGCTCATCATATTCACCCGCATCTTCGTACAAAGACACAACGACACGCTCCGCAGTTGGAGCCCATATGTTAAAAAGACAGTAATCCTTCGTGTAGGTCAAACCAAGGTCCCGGCCATGATAAACCGGATTGAGAGATGCTTCATTTGCCATCTGCATCACCACCATTATTTTCAATACTGCATTAAACTTACTTTGAAAGTCACATAATAAACCGATAAGCTGAATCTGTCCACTGACCAATACTACCATTTATGCTTCCTGAACCTCTTTTGTATACCTTTGCACCAACAAATAGTTCAGATATAACGGACTTATTTCCTGTCGCCGTTAGCCTGTCGAATATAGAAGAGGGGATTGATGACACTCTTCTATATATTCTATGCCATATCAAGCAGTGCTGCTATAGTCCGGCATAGAGTACCAGCGCCAAACTTACAGTCATATATGTATATACACAAAAAGCACCCAGGCGTATAAAGGGCCTGAATGCTTTTCTGCTCAAGTAAGTATCATTATGCGTTTAATTTCTCGTACTGCTCCAAAACTTGGCGATGTACAGGATGATCCTGCGGGATCGATGTATACCGTGTGATTGCGGCAGCCAATCCTTCGGTGCGGATCGCTTCCTGCAGCTCTACGGCTTCAGGATCTTCGCTGACATTAAACTTGCACGCAGCCGCCATGCCAAGCGCCAGGTGATCCGGGTTAATGCCGTATTCATAGGCTTGCAGGGCCGGACGAACAAGGCGATCGTTCGGCGACAGCTTCCGCAGCGGGGAGCGGCCCACGCGGGCGACTTCGTCAGTCAGATTCGGGTTGCGGAAACGGTCCAAAATTTTGCTGATATATTTATCATGCTCCGCCTGATCAAAGCCGAAGCGTTTGACCAGTACGGCCCCAGTCTCCTCCAGCGCACCTCGCACGGAAGCGACTACCTTTTCGTCAGCAATGGCCGCCTGGATCGTTTCGAAGCCTGCCACATAACCGAGATAAGCTGCAACACAGTGGCCTGTGTTTACGGTAAACAGCTTGCGCTCAATGTACGGCTCCAAATTATCCACATACAATACACCTTCGATTTCCGTATGGTCCGGAGCCATTTGGGAACGGTCAACCACCCACTCATAAAAAGGTTCCACCTGCACATGCAGCGGATCCTCGTGGTGCTGGATCGGTACGATCCGGTCTACCGCCGCGTTCGGGAAATATACGGAAGTCTCCGCTTTCGCGCGTACATCCTCTTCCAGCAGGGCAAATACATGCTCCTTCAGCTGCGCGCTGCCGCCGATGGCATTTTCGCATGCGATTACATGCAGCGGGGATGCCCCGTCTGCAATCCGCTGTGTGATGCCTTTGGCAATTCCAGGCGCGATATGCTTCAGAATATTTACGCCAACCGCCGTCGTTACCAAATCCGCAGTGGCCACCGCGCTGGCCACCTCATCCACATTTTTTCCGTCAATGGCGGTTACATTGGTTACGATTTCCGTGTCCTTGGCATCATTGGCCAATTCCACAGTGTACTGGTTGCGGCTGCGCAGCTCGGACACAAGTGTGTCGTTGACATCAGAGAAAATCACTTCATATCCGGCACGCGACAGCAGCAATCCGATAAATCCGCGTCCGATGTTGCCTGCTCCGAAGTGGACCGCTCTCATAGTTCCATCTCGCTTTCAAACAGATCGATAATTTCCTGTGCGCTTGTGGCGTTGCGCAGTTTGTCCATGTTCTCTTCCTCGGAGCATACCACGGCAATCCCGGTCAGAATTTCCATGTGCTCCCCTCCCTGTGCTGCGATGCCGATAACCATATATGCTTTCTCTCCGTTAAAATCCACACCCTGCGGGAATTGGATAATGGAGATGCCTGTAGAGTTGATAAACTCCTTGGATTCTTTTGTTCCGTGCGGAATCGCCAATCCATTGCCTACATAGGTGGATACGATTTCTTCACGCTCGACCATCTTGTCAATGTACGCTTCCGTAATGTGGCCGGCATCCAGCAGAATCTGGCCCGCCATGCGGATTGCCTCGTATTTGTCACTCGCTGTTGCGTTCATTTTAACTTTGTCTGTGGACATGATGCTCATTGTATGGTCCTCCCTGTCTCTAGTTTGCTGCGGAAAAAGTCGGCCAGTTCATCCGCTATATAGCTGGTGATTTCATCCCGGCTTCCGTGCTCCAGCAGCGTAATCATTTCTCCTTGAAGCAGCAATGCGCTGATTTCGCTGAGCACCTCCAGGCTCTCCTTGGACAGCTCGCGCGGCCCCAGCATTAACAGCAACTCATTTACCGCTTCCTGTGCTCCTTCCAACTCCAACGGTTCGCTCAGCCTGTACAGCGAAAGCGAAGGCGTGCGGATGTGTCTGCTGCGTGTGTGGAACAAGGCCAGCTGTGTATCCGGAATCACCTGACTGCCTTGCTGCTCTCTTTCGGCCAGAAGCTCTGCTACTGCTTCCGGGTCATGCACGGTTCCCCGCCCGACCTCGGAAATGCACATGGCGTATAAAACTTCATTCATATCCATTCCCCGGTTATCCAACGGGTAGACATGAAAATTCTGCACGATCCGCACAATCTCCTGCAGACTGTCCTTGAGCCCGACCAGCCACCCCAATCCTTGGTTCGGTTCCACAGTCTGCCCTTGCCTGCCGCTTACCTTCTTGAGTGTTATGTTCTGGATAAAATGACGCAGGCGGTCACTCTCCTCCTGCGTCAGCAGTGGACTGATTTTCAGATAACGATCCTTCTCAAGGGGCAGATCAACGGTCGAAATGACCAGATCGTAATCCTCCTTGGGAATGCGGGCCGCTTCGAACCATGACGCCCGGTCCACGATCTTGATTTGCGGAAGCTCCTTCGCAAGCCGTGTAGCCAGCAGCCGCGAAGAGCCTATTCCGCTGGTACATACCACAATGGCGCGCACCTCCCGCTGCAGCTGGCGCAGCCGCTCGATGGAAGCCCCGAAGTGCATGACCAGAAAGCCCACTTCTTCATCAGGCACATTCAGCTCGGTCATTCCCGACGCGGCCTCCTTGACCGCCTCGAACAGCTCGGCATAGTCCTTGCGGATCTGCTGCAGCAGCGGATTGCGAATGTCATTTCCTTCTTTCAGTCGTTTAATGACAGGCTCGACATGGGCAATCAGTCCTTCACGCAGGAGGCGATCCTCTCCAAAATGCACCCCTGCGTTCTCCTCCACTCGGCGGATCAGTTCATTCACAATTTCCAGCAGCACCAGATCATCCAGCGGCAGCAGCCTTGTCGAGCGATCCTCGGCGGAACGGAACAGATGTCTGAAATATTTTTTCTCCTGTTCAGGGAACTGAAGGGACAACGCAACGGACAATTCAGCGCATATTCGCTCCACCATAGCTGCCCGAACTTTAGCCTCTTCTTCATTGGCCCCCAGGATCAGCTCCGATTCCGGCTGCTCGACCGCAAAGCCCCGCCGGATGCGGGCGATGGCGACAGAAAGCTGAATCAGCAGTTCCATATATTTGCTCTCGACCATGTTTTCCAGCCATTTTTCATTCGGCTGCCACAAGGCGTTCTCTACCGTCAGCATCACATCTCTGCCGATGAGCTCCATCAGCTTATCCATGGCATGGGATGAGTGTCTGGTCGAATCCTTTCCGAACAAGTCGGATTCATCCAAATGCTCCAATCCCAGCTCTGATATGGCCCGCCTGATGTCCGTTTCCCTGCCTGTAATCTGCACACCGTATCCGCGCCTGCGCACAAGGGTAAGCCCATGCTTCTCAATCCAGGATTGCAGCTCGTCAAGATCATGGCTGACGGTAGCAACTGTTACCTTCAAATCAGCCGCCAGCGACATCAGCTTGATCGGCTCCCTGTCATCCAGCAGCATGCATAAGCTGTAAATCTTTCGCTCTTCTGCTGAATACTCTACCGACTCCGAGCGAAAAAGCTGCTGGCGAAGCTGGAAAAGCCGAGAGGGATCGGCATCCAAATGGATTCCGATCCCGGTTTTTTTTTCCAGCCTGACCCCATGGGGCTCCAGCCATTTCTCTACCGCACTCAGCTCGCGCAAAACGGTTCTCGTGCTGACATTGATGCGGGCGGCAATGTCGCCCGCAGTCACCTCTCTGGTCTGCTGCAGCAGGAATTCAAGAATTTCGCTTTGTCGTTTGGTAATATTCATCGTACCGTCCTCCCGATTTCGCTCTTGAACTGCCTGTGCGTATGACCCGAAAAACTTTACTGAAAGGCATTTCAAGTCAGTGTTCAAAAAGTCAGGTTTTCAGCACCGAGAAGGTTGAATGAAGCTAGGGACTGAGGAGCGGAGCGTACTTAGGGTACGTGAGCCCCGGAAGTCCCGGCTGAATTCAAGATTCGATGTCGAATCCGCTTCCTGACTTCCTTCGTGATCAAAAGATGACTTTTTGAACTACCTCTACGAATTATTTTTTCAGGCGTTCCACAAGCTCCTCATATTCAGGGCTCTTCAGGAAGTTGTCGATGGAAATATGCTCCGCATTCGGCGCAACCGTTTTAGCACGGTCAGTCAGCGTTTTCTGTGTGATTACGATGTCGGCATCCTGCGGAATTTCGCTGATTGCGGTGTTCGTTACGACCACATCCACGCCGGCCTGCTTCATTTTCTTGCGGAGAATGGATGCGCCCATGGCGCTTGATCCCATACCTGCGTCACAAGAGAATACGATTTTATTAACATCCGTTTTAACGACATTGTTGGAAGCCACTTCTGCCGCACGATCCGCTTCACGGTTATCGGCTGCTACAGCTGCATTACCTGTTTTGCCTTGGTTTTTCATTTCTTTCATACGCTCAGATGCATCTTCCAGGTTTTCATCTGTCTGTTTGCCTGTCTTCAGCAGAATTGCAGCAATGACGAAAGAGACAACTGCCGCTACAACAACACCGGCCAGCATCGGCAGGTAACCGCCTTTTGGCGTCATGATAAAGTAAGCAAAGATACTGCCTGGCGAAGGAGCTGCTACCAGACCTGCGCCTGTAATCATAAATGTAAACGTACCTGCAACACCACCGGCCATTGCGGCCAGGATCAGAATCGGTCTCATCAGAATGTACGGGAAGTAAATCTCATGAATACCGCCAAAGAAGTGAATGATCGCTGCACCTGGAGCAGATGCTTTAGCCGAACCGCGGCCCAGGAAGCAGTATGCAAGCAGAATGCCAAGACCAGGTCCCGGATTAGACTCCAGCATGAACAAAATCGATTTGCCCATTTGCGAAGCTTGCTCTGTTGCAATTGGTGTCAGGATGCCATGGTTAATGGCGTTGTTCAGGAACAATACTTTACCTGGCTCAATGATGATGTTGACGAGCGGGAGCAAGCCTGCATCCATCAGGAACTGAACTCCTGACGACAACACTTTACTGATCACTTCGATTACCGGACCAATGATCGTATGTGCAAGCAGGGCAAGAATGGCACCGATAATGCCTGCGGAGAAGTTGTTGACCAGCATCTCGAAGCCGGATTTGATTTTGCCTTCAACCGCTTTGTCAAACTGCTTGATTACCCATGCCGCGAACGGACCTGCGGCCATGGCGCCAAGGAACATCGGAATGTCTGCGCCGACAATGACACCGATCGTCATAATCGCGCCGACCACACCACCACGCTGTCCATGTACCATTGTACCACCTGTGTAACCAATTAACAGCGGCAGCAGATACTTGATCATCGGATCAACAAGCGTGGCAAAATTTTCGTTTGGAATCCATCCTGTTGGAATAAAGAGGGCCGTAATCAAGCCCCAGGCGATAAATGCGCCCATGTTCGGCATAACCATGCCGCTCAGGAAGCGTCCGAATTTCTGCACTCCAACGCGCAGGCCTCCGCCGCTTCCGGACTTAGCGTCCACTGAACTCATGTTGAAAACCTCCTCAATGTATTGAAACCTTCAGGTTAAGGATTCGTCAAAATTCGATACGAAATATAGGAATTTGTCGCTTTTTCTGATTTTGTCAAATCCTTAGGTAAAAGGCCTCATATCCTTTTGCTTACCTTCATCCTAATTGAAAACGGTATCTCCATCAATAAAATGAAAATGCAGTTTCGTCATGAACGTTGATGACAAAATTTAAATTTAAGATTCTCGGGGGAAGAATAGTATGCTCTAAATGCGATTCATATAGTCATACCTTAATATAAACGAACTTCGCCGGTATTAACCGCAATTTCCCTGAACATTATGTCTTGGTTCCAATGTTGTTGACCAAACGGCAAAAAGCATGGCCGCTGTATCTCACATGAGATATCAGGCTGCCATGCTTATCAATATGCTTGCAAAAACGAATATACGCTTGCATACACTTTATGTCGTTTTTCGAAAAAAAACGCAGTAAATAGGACAAATATCCTATTTTAGAGTGAATGCTTCATTAAGCCTCTTCCACAAGCCGGCTATACGCTTCTGCACTCAGCAGTTTGCTTACTGCATCATTAACGTCGCCATCCACCTGGATTTCAAGCATCCAGCCATCCTCGTACGGCGAACTGTTGACGAGCTCCGGCGAATCCTGCAGCGCCCCGTTCACTTTAAACACTGTGCCGCTTACTGGAGCATACAGATCGGACACCGTTTTGACAGATTCGATCGTACCCACGCTTGCGCCTGCTTCCAAAGTGCCGCCTTCCTCTGGCAGCTCGACAAACACAATGTCGCCAAGCTGGTGCTGCGCAAAATCGGAGATGCCGACCAGCAAGGTTCCTTCTTCCGTGATTTTCACCCACTCATGCTCTTCGCTGTACAAATAGTTTTCTTTAACTTCGCTCATGTATACCGCTCCATTTCCATTGGAATTTCCCACCATGAAAAGATTGTTCGCTTAGCAGCTCCTGCACCTTCTTGTTTTCAACGTAAGATTAAGCCAAGCAAGTTTCAAATGTCAATATTGCTTACAAAAAACCATTTCTTTTTTTCCGGATTAAAGCACTAAAGGAAGGGTAATGGCTTACATTTTGTTATCCATCTTAAAATATGACAAATTTATTGACATATGCCCGGTGATCGCGTATTAATGGATATAGATTGAATAGCGGATGAACGTATAGGGAGAGATTACCGATATTCCGGGAAAATGATGCGTCAAGGCGCATCTGTAACAAGCTCGGGCGGGGTGGCCGCATGGAGGATGAAGCCAGACTCATGCGTGTCTTGCAACCGTGGAATCAGCGGGTAACGCCGAAGGAGTAAGCCGGCAAGCGGTGAATCTCTCAGGCAAAAGGACCTTTACCGGACGCAACTCTGGAGAGAATCCGCGGCAGCGGGTCACCCAAGGGGAAACCTGTGAACCAACAGGGTAACTCTCAGGTATCAAGGACAGAGCTGAAGAATGGAATGGCTGGGAAGCCATGCACCGTTCTTTGGCCTGTCCTTTTTTGCTTTTTCATAAGCTGTGCCAACTCTTTTGCGAGGTGAATTGTGTTGACCGCATTGAAAAGAACACCGCTGTACCCGCTGTATGCCGGGAATCCCGGCGTGCGCTGCATTGATTTTGGCGGCTGGGAGCTGCCTGTCCAGTTCAGCGGCATTCAAAAGGAGCACGAGGCTGTACGCGAACGCGCCGGACTGTTCGATGTCTCCCATATGGGCGAGTTCAACGTTACAGGGGCTGAAGCAGAAAGCTTTCTGCAGCGTGTAACCACCAACGACGTGTCCAGGCTGGAAGACGGCCAGGCACAGTACACGCTGATGTGTTATCCCGATGGAGGAGTCGTGGACGACCTGCTTGTCTACAAGCGCGGCCGCCATTCCTACATGCTCGTCGTGAATGCTTCCAATATCGAAAAGGATTGGGAATGGCTGCTGCAGCATAAGCCCGCCGATGTGCAAATGGAAAATGTATCGGATCAAACTGCGCTGCTTGCCCTTCAGGGTCCTGCAGCAGCAGAGATCCTTTCCGGTGCCGTAGACAGCGATGTCACTTCACTCGGCCCCTTCCGTTTTGTTCAACATGCCAGCTTATTCGGGGCTTCTTCCGCCCTTATATCCCGCACGGGATACACAGGGGAAGACGGCTTCGAAATTTACTGCCGCGCTGAGGATGCCCCGCTGATTTGGCAGGGACTGATGAAAGCGGGGGAAGCTCACGGACTGGTTCCCGCCGGTCTGGGTGCACGGGATACGCTGCGCTTTGAAGCGAAGCTGCCGCTGTACGGCCAGGAGCTGTCTCCGACGATCTCCCCACTGGAGGCGGGACTGGGTTTTTTCGTCAAGCTGGATAAAGGGGCGTTTATCGGACAGGAAGCACTGCTTGCCCAGAAGGAGCAAGGTCCCTCCCGCAAGCTCGTTGGCTTGGAAATGGTGGACCGCGGCATTCCGCGTTCTCATTACCCGGTATTCGCGGAATCGGAGCAGATTGGCGAAGTGACAACAGGCACGCAGTCCCCTACCCTGAAGCGGAATCTGGGGCTTGCGCTGATTGACAGCCGTTTTGCCCAGTTAGGCACACAGGTTGAGGTGGAAATCCGGGGCAAACGCCTCAAAGCAGAGGTTATCAAGGCACCGTTCTACAAACGAACAAAATAGAGATAACCGGAACATTACGGATATTGAGAGGAGCGCAGCCAATGAATCAGCACAGATACTTACCGATGACCGAGCAGGATCGCGCCGAAATGCTTCGCACTGTGGGTGCCGACAGTATTGAGGACCTGTTCAAGGATATTCCCGAAAAAATTCGCTTCCGGGGCGAGCTCCCCGTTTCTTCCAGGCTGGATGAACGGGCCCTGACCCGTCATATGTCGGCGCTGGCCGGCAGGAATGCCAGCAGTGAAACCCACGCCAGCTTTCTGGGTGCAGGCATTTATGATCATCACATTCCGTCCGTCATCAATCATGTTATTTCCCGCTCGGAATTTTATACGGCCTACACCCCTTATCAGCCGGAAGTAAGCCAAGGAGAGCTGCAGGCCATTTTTGAATTCCAGTCCTATATATGCGAGCTTACCGGCATGGCGGTAGCCAATGCCAGTATGTATGACGGGGCCACCGCTCTCGCTGAAGCCGGCAATCTGGCAGCCGCCGCCACGCGCCGCAAGCGCCTTGTCGTATCCCGCGCCGTCCACCCTGAAGCCCGGCAGGTGCTGAACACTTACGCACATGGCCTTAACCTGGAGGTTGTTGAAGTAGGCTGCACAAACGGCGTTACCGATCCCGAGGCGCTCGCTGCTGCAGTAACAGAGGATACCGCAGCCGTGCTCGTGCAGAATCCGAATTTCTTTGGCTCCATTGAAAATCTTCGTCCAATGGCAGATTTAATCCATGCCCAGAAGGGTCTGCTGGTGGTCAGCTCCAATCCGCTTTCACTCGGATTGCTTGAAGCGCCGGGCAAGCTCGGAGCCGATATCGTGGTGGGAGACGCACAGCCACTTGGCATCTCCTCATCGCTCGGCGGGCCAACCTGCGGTTATTTTGCCGTATCGCAGGAGCATATGCGCCGCATCCCCGGAAGAATCGTCGGCCAAACAAAGGACCGCAACGGCAAGCGCGGCTTTGTTCTTACTCTGCAAGCACGCGAGCAGCATATCCGCCGCGAGAAGGCGACATCCAACATCTGCTCCAACCAGGCGCTGCTTGCCCTCTCTGCATCTGTATATATGTCCGTTATGGGCAGAAACGGCATGAAAGAGGTGGCGGAATTGAATTTGCATAAAAGCCGATACGCCCTTGAACGACTCACCTCCCTGCCTGGAGTAAAGACGGCGTTTACTTCCCCGACCTTTAATGAGTTCGTGCTCGTCCTGCCGCAGAATACTGATATGCCGTCCCTGCAGTCACGTCTGCTGGACGCCGGTTTTATCGGCGGTTACGATCTCGGCAGAGACTACGAAGAGTACAAAAACCATATGCTGATCGCCGTAACGGAGCAAAGAACCAAGGAAGAGATTGACCAATTCACATCGGTGCTGGAGGAATTGCTATGACTCAATCCGAACATGATATGCCGCTGATTTTTGAACTTAGCCGTCCGGGACGTGTCGCGTATTCACTGCCCGAATGTGATGTGCCGCGCCGTCCCGCTGACGAGCTCATTCCGTCCGAGCTGCTGCGCAGCGAGCCTGCCGCACTGCCAGAGGTCTACGAGGTTGACGTCATCCGTCATTATACAGAGCTGTCCCGCCGCAACTTCGGCGTAGATAACGGATTTTATCCACTTGGCTCCTGTACAATGAAATACAATCCGAAAGTCAATGAAGATGTCGCACGTTATTCCGGCTTCGCGAAAATCCATCCTTATCAGCCAGAGGAAAGCATTCAAGGCGCACTTGAGCTGCTGTATACGCTGCAAAATGATTTGGCCGGGCTGACGGGCATGGACGCCGTCACACTGCAGCCTGCTGCCGGAGCCCACGGGGAATGGACCGGCCTGATGATGATCCGCGCTTATCACGAAAGCCGCGGCGAGCAGCGCACCAAAGTGATTGTGCCCGACTCCTCGCACGGAACCAATCCGGCGAGCGCCACGGTTGCGGGATTCGAGACGATCACGATTCCTTCGACCTCCAAGGGACTTGTGGATCTGGATGCCCTGCGCTCCGCCGTTGGCAGCGACACTGCCGCTCTTATGCTGACGAATCCGAATACCCTTGGACTGTTCGAAGAGCAAATCACGGAGATTGCGGAGATTGTGCACGAAGCCGGCGGGCTGCTCTATTACGACGGAGCCAACTCCAACGCTATTATGGGCATTACCCGTCCAGGGGACATGGGCTTTGATGTCGTGCACCTGAATTTGCACAAAACGATGAGTACCCCGCACGGCGGAGGCGGCCCGGGAGCCGGTCCGGTCGGCGTCAAGCAGCTGCTCGTTCCGTTTCTGCCAAAACCTCTTGTCGTCAAAAACGAGGACGGAACGTACACATGGGATACGGAGCAGGCCCATTCCATCGGCCGCGTCAAAGCATACTACGGCAACTTCGGCATTCTCGTCCGTGCCTATGCGTATATCCGCACCTACGGACCGGACGGCCTACGCGCCGTTTCAGAATGCGCCGTGCTTAACGCCAACTATATGATGCACCGCCTGGCTCCTTACTTCGAGGTTCCGTATCTGGGCGTCTGCAAGCATGAATTTGTCATGTCCGGCCGCGGCCTGAAAAAATTCGGCGTCCGCACCCTGGACGTCGCCAAACGGCTGCTCGATTTCGGCTACCATCCGCCAACCGTGTACTTCCCGCTGAATGTGGAGGAATGCATCATGATCGAGCCGACCGAAACGGAAAGTAAAGAAACGCTGGACGGCTTTATCGATACGATGATCCGCATTGCCAAGGAGGCCGAGGAAAACCCAGAGCTGGTGCTGAACGCCCCTTACACCACAACGGTCACACGCCTGGATGAAACGACCGCTGCACGCAAGCCTGTTTTGAACTGCGCCTGTAGTTAATGTTTACCAAGAGCTTCATGAAAAAAGGAGCCCAAGGCCTGTGACCTGGGCTCCTTCTTCATATACAAGCGCATAGTAAGAATCTTGGGTTAACACAATGTCATATCCGTGCCCGATGCAGTAACCGATTTTGTTTCTTGGTCCCAGTATACGTTCATATTGAATTTTTCAAAGATAGGTCTAAAAGGCACATAGGTAATTCCTATTGGAGAAACTCTAGCCTCAAATGCTCCACCTCTAGTGATCTTATCTATTTTCTCATTATTCACATACACTTCTGGATGGTCTAATGATGCAAGAGCCGTGCTGGAAGTTCCCAATATTAACGCTAGTATTACGGTGAACACAGATAATATTTTCGTTGTTTTCATTTTCCGCTGACCTCCAAAAAATGCGGCATTAGTAAAAACTCCTTATGTATTTGGTACACTACCCAATATATTATCTTCCTTATGAAAATATCAACATATTTTTTGGTGTGTACTAGGGTAAATTACAGCAAAAAGAAATATCCTTTTGTTCATGATTAGCCTAGTAGTGTTATATTCTTTTTCATCCTCGAATCAACCCACAAAAAACCTCCCTTGAACAAACAAAGCGTTCAAGGAACACTATACTCCCAAGTGCCCGGAATTCTTCTGGAGAAGCGGAGCGTTCGCCTTTATCCCCGGATTTCTTCCACTGTCCATTTCAATCAGGAAATCCGGGGATAACAGCGATCGGAAGAAGAATCCGGGTACGCCCCAGCGATCGGAAGAAGAATCCGGGTACGCCTGAATCCGGGCACGCCAAAAAAAGCCGGTACCTCTTAAGGTACCGGCTGCTGTATAACTCAGCATGAGTATGTTTTGGAAAAAGATAAACCTTATGAAAAACGGATAAGCTTACCCTTCAATGCTCTGAACCAGTGCAACAACCTCTTCGGCTGTCTGCATGTCCAATGCTTGTGCGGCCAGCTTCTCCATGTCCGCGCGGGACAGCTTGGAGATCTGGCTGCGGGCAGGCAGGATGGAGGTGGCGCTCATACTGAACTCATCCAGTCCAAGTCCGAGCAGCAGAGGAATCGCTGTAGCGTCCCCTGCCATCTCACCGCACATGCCCGCCCAACGTCCATTCGCATGAGCTGCGTCAATAACCATTTTGATCAGACGCAGTATGGCCGGGTTGTATGGTTGATACAGGTAAGATACCCGTTCGTTCATGCGGTCTGCCGCCATCGTATATTGAATCAGGTCGTTGGTGCCAATGCTGAAGAAATCGACTTCCTTCGCGAATTGGTCTGCCAGCACCGCCGTAGATGGAATTTCCACCATGATGCCCACCTGAATTTCCTCAGATACCTGAACACCTTCGGAAGCAAGCTTCGCTTTCTCTTCCAGCAGGATCGCTTTGGCTTCACGGAATTCACCCAGCGTAGCAATCATAGGGAACATAATACGCAGATTGCCGTACACGCTGGCTCTCAGCAAAGCGCGCAGCTGTGTCCGGAAGATATCCTGACGGTCCAGGCAGAGACGAATGGCCCGGAAGCCCAGGAATGGGTTCATTTCCTTCGGCATGTCCAGATAAGGGAGCTCCTTGTCACCACCGATATCCAGTGTACGAACTACGACTGGCTTGCCTTCCATTTTCTCCAGAACCGTTTTGTAAGCATTGTATTGTACGTCTTCCGAAGGAAGCTTGTCGCGTCCCATGTACAGGAATTCCGTACGGTACAGGCCTACGCCTTCCCCACCGTTCTCAAGCACACCTGTAACGTCGTTTGGTGTACCGATATTGGCAGCCAGCTCGACGTGAACGCCGTCTGTTGAAACGGTCGCTTCGTCGCGCAGCTTGCGCCATTCTTCGCGCTGCTTCTCATAAGCCTGCTGCTTTTGACGATATTCTGCAACCACTTCGTCGCTCGGATTCACGAACACCTCTCCATCCAAACCGTCCACGATGATCAGGTCACCGCTTTTTGCTTGAGAAAGGACGTCCTTTGTACCGACGACAGCCGGAATTTCGAGCGAACGCGCCATAATGGCGGAGTGTGATGTACGACCGCCGATATTTGTGGCAAAGCCTTTGACATATTTACGGTTCAATTGCGCTGTGTCGGAAGGTGTCAAATCTTCTGCAAGCACAATCGTTTCTTCGCTGATTTCAGCAGGGCTCATGAACTTCAGTCCAAGCAGGTGATTCAGCACACGCTTGGTTACGTCGCGCATATCAGCCGCCCGCTCCTGCAGATATTCGCTCTTCATGTTTTCGAACATGGCAATAAATTGCGATGCTGTTTCATCCAATGCAAATTCCGCATTGACTTGTTCGTTTCTGATTTTATCCTTCACCGGATCGATCAGCTCGGGATCGTTCAGAATCAGGAGGTGGGAAGCAAAAATTTCAGCCTTCTTCTCTCCCATTTCCTGAAGGGTCCGTTCCTTGATACTCTCCAGCTCGGATTGCGACTGCGCCAATGCTGCGTCCAGCTTCGCGATTTCCGCTTCGACATCCGTTACCGTGCGTTTTTCTACAGAGTAGTTAGGATGCTCCAAGATAAACGCCTTGGCAATAGCGATGCCTGCCGAGGCAGCGATCCCGGAGATTTTAAGCATTTACTTCGCCCAGCCCTTCTTTAACCATTACATCTTCCAGCGCTTGCAGAGCTTCTGCTTCGTTGCCGCCTTCACAGATGATGTTGATCGTGTCGCCTTTTTCCAGACCCAGGGACAGTACGCCCAGGATGGATTTCAAAGTTACCTTTTTGCCGTTAGCTTCAGCAAAGGATTCTACACCGCTGAATTTTGTCGCAGTGTTAACCAGAGCTGTTGCCGGACGTGCGTGGATACCGTCTTCGTCAGTGATTGTAAATGTTCTTTGCATGATGATTCTCCCACTTTCTGAATATATTATTGTAAATCTGCTGCTTGCTGATATGACATCAACCGCTTATACCCATAGAACGCTCCCGCGGTCCTGAGACCGCTGCGGAACGTTCACTATAGAAGCAGATCGTTACTATTTTATCGTAATAATATTATCTTCGCCAGCTTTGAGTGTTCCGCTCTTGTCCAGCGTGACTCCTGCACCCTGCGGCAGGTTGGAAAAAATGATCGGAGAAATGATCGATTTGGCATTTTCTTTCACATACTCCAGATCCACTTTCATAATTGGCTGGCCAGCGGATACGAGGTCTCCCTCGTTCACAAGAACCTCAAAGCCCTGTCCTTTCAGTTTTACGGTATTGACACCGATGTGCACCAAGACTTCCTTGCCGCCGTCGGACATAATGCCAACCGCATGCTTGCTCGGGAACACGTTGAACACCTTGCCGTATACTGGAGAAACAATGTTGCCGTCATGCGGCAGAACCGCAAATCCGTCACCGGTCATACGCTCGGAGAATACCGGATCCGGCACTTCGGTAATCGAAAGCAGTTCACCGTTTACCGGCATTACAATGTCCTCACTGATAATGGCTTGCCCTGCTTCACCGGCCGCTTTTTCAGTCTCAGGCTCAGGAGCGGCTGCCGGTGCAGGTGTGCGGCCTGCCATAATATCCTGCATTTGCGATTTAATCGTATCAGAACGTGTACCAAAAATCGCCTGTACGTTATTGCCGACCTCCAGCACGCCGGAAGCTCCGAGCTGCTTCAGACGATTTTTGTCAACATTGGCTTTGTCGTTGACTTCGATGCGCAAGCGTGTAATACAAGCATCCAGATGCTTGATATTGGACGGACCGCCAAATGCCGTCAAAATATTATGCGGAAGATCATCGGTTGCCCCTCCGCCGGCATTTTCATTCTCTTCGGCCTGCTCTTCGCGTCCAGGTGTTTTGAGATTGAACTTGCGGATGATGAAACGGAAACCGAAGTAGTAGATCACGGCCAGCACAAGACCAACGATAATGACATACCACCAAGGAGTCCGGTTCGGCAGAATACCAAAGATCAGGAAGTCGATAAAACCGCCGGAGAACGTCATCCCGATTTTTACATTCAGCAGATACATCGTCATGAAGGACAAGCCCGCAAAGATGGTATGCACTGCGAACAGCAGCGGAGCTACGAACAGGAAGGAGAACTCAAGCGGCTCCGTAATACCTGTCAGGAACGAAGTCAATGCAGCGGAACCCATGATACCTGCCACATATTTCTTATGCTCCGGTCTGGCTTCGTGGTACATGGCCAAAGCAGCGGCAGGAAGCCCGAACATCATGAACGGGAACTTACCAACCTGGAATGCGCCTGCGGTGAATGGCACACCATCTCTCAGCTGAGCCATGAAAATGTGCTGGTCACCGCGGATGACCTGACCTGCTTTGTTGACATATTCCCCAAATTCAAACCAGAACGGAGAATAGAAAATGTGGTGCAATCCGAATGGAATCAGAGCGCGTTCGATCACACCGAAAATAAATGTTGCCAGTACAGGGTTCGTGTCCACCATAAAGTGGGACACCGCGTTCAGGAAGCTTTGCACCGGCGGCCAAATGACAACCAGCAGCAAGCCGATGATCAGTGCGCCAACCGATGTTGCAATCGGAACAAAGCGTTTGCCGGCAAAAAAGCCGAGATAAGACGGAAGCTCGATTTTGAAAAAACGGTTGTACATCGCTGCCGCCAGGATCCCGATGATGATGCCCCCGAACACACCGGTTGACAGCGTTGGGATACCCAGAATACTCGCGTAACCTGGAATTTGCTGTGCGATAAGCCCTGGTGTTACGCCCACCGCAGTACCGAGCGTCACGTTCATGATCAGATAACCGATGATGGCGGCAAGACCCGCAACACCTTCACCGTTGGCCAAACCGACGGCAACACCGACCGCAAACAGCAGTGCCAGGTTGTCAAAGACAATTTGACCGGCATTCATCATGATGGTTGCAACGGATTCAACCCAGCCAGCGCCAAGGAAAGGCATGTACTGAATCAAATCCGGGTTAACCAGCGCGTTGCCGATCCCCAGCAGCAATCCTGCAGCAGGCAGGATTGCTACGGGAAGCATCAAAGCTTTACCGACACGTTGTAGAACGCCGAAAAGCTTTTTAAACATGAAACCCACATCCTTCAATATTATTCATCTCAAAACAACAACAGAATAGAATGCAAAAAGGCATGAGCCAATAAAGCATAAAGGTAACAACCTTGGGATGTAGCTTTCCCCCTGGAGGCTGTCTCCAATCATACTTTAATCAACTCATGCCTGATCGAATCAGTAACACGTTTTCATCTTCAATTGTTGTTTTGCTTATTGACGAAAGTCATTGTAGCACCGCTCGTCGAAAAATGCAATCCTTTTCATCACAAAAAAATTCAGCTTTCGTCCTTCCGCTGCTGCAGGCGCTGGAGGTGCATCGTAAGATAGCTGACCTCCGCCGGATAGACTGGCTGGTGAAGCCGGTTTTCCATAATTTTGGTCAGCTTCCACGCCAGCATATACATTTCCGGATACTCCGCATTCAAAAGCTTGTCGAGCTTGTGCATTTCCTGCACCTTCTCGCCGCGCCGGATTCGCTCCAGCGCAAATCTCAAATGGGTCAGCAGCCGGGAATAATCCAGTGAATCCGTAGGAATTTTATAATCAAGCGTCTGTTCCACGACCTGTACCAGATCTGAAATAAGCTGAGAATGCTCCTTGACCTGGGAAATGTGCTGGTTGGTCAAAGCGCTGTAAATATGGAGCGCAATGAAACCGATTTCGTCACTGCCCAAATCTATGTTCAGCTTGTCACGGATTTTCCGGACCGCGGATTCAGCCAGTTTATACTCCTCCGGGTAGATTTCCTTCGTCTCATACAAGAACGGATTATGAATCGTAATTCCCTGCTCTTTGCGCTTCATGGCAAAAGCAATATGATCCGTTAATGCAATATGGATATGCTCGTTCAAGGGCGCGTTGACCTGGCCTTCAATATCATGTATGACTTCGCCGATAATTTCGATCAGCTTCTCATCCACCTGGGGAATGAGCTGCTTGTACTGCTCCTGCTCATCCTGATTCGTCAGGATAAACATCTTCTCAGCGGCGGACAATGAAATCTGGTCTCTGGACTTGCGGTTGAAACCGATTCCTTTTCCGATGACGACAACTTCCTGATAATCCGGATGTATGCCTATGATGACGTTATTATTGAGTACTTTGGACACTTGTAGGCTGCTCACATTCGCACCTCTTTTTTCATACCCACTTCTATCAGCTAAAAGTAACAAATAATAAGCTGGAGGTCAATAGAAGCGCTTTACACTGATGAAGCCGCCCTGCGGCACCCTTCTATGGTTTGCATGGCGGCTTCATTTCTCTTATTCCTTAGTTGACGATAATTCGCCGGCTGTAGCGGCAGCCTCGCTGCCCGCTGCTGGCACTGGCACAGGTTGTGCCGTTTTCGGCTTGGTCAACCCCTGGATCAACGCTTCCAAATCAATCCCGGATACACTTTTCAGCATTTCAGGAGCCGTGGACATCAGCTCGGTGACATAATTGCTAACACGTGCCGCGCCTTCCCCCTTGCCTGTATCAACCACCGTCAGCTTGTCGATGGAGGAAATCGGAGCCGCAACGCGTCCGGCCAGCTCAGGCAGCATTTTGACGATAATGTCGAGAACGGCTGCTTCGCCGAACTTCTGGAAAGCTTCCGCCAGCTTCTCCTTCGCCTCCGCCTCAGCAAGTCCGCGCAGACGGATGACCTCCGCGTCGGCTGAGCCTTTGGCCAGCTCTGCATCTGCCATTGCCTGGCCTTCCAACCGCTTCTGTTCCGCCGTTGCCTGGGCCTGTTTTTCAATGGAGTATTGCACCGCATCCGCCTCACGCATTTTGCGGGCTTTTTCCGCTTCGGCCGCCTGCTCAACTGCGTAACGGTCTGCCTCCGCTTTTTTCTTCACTTCAGCGTCATACTGCTTTTCACGCACCAGAATCTCTTTCTCCTGCAGGTCAATTTCACGTTCCTTACGCACAAGCTCCACCTTCATTTGCTCTTCCACTGCAGTTTGCTTGGCGCGGGCTTCCTGAATGTAATAAGCTTGATCCGCTTCCGCTCTGGCTGTATCCTGCTCCTTTTTGAAGGCTGCTACCTTCAGTTCCTTCTCTTTCTCCGCTTCGGCAATATTGGTGTCACGCAGCAGCTCGGCCTTCTGCCCTTCCTGCTCCGCACTTGCCTTCTGGATCCGGGCATCCCGCATCGCTTCCGCTTCCGCGATCTCCGCATCCCGCTTGACGGCCGCAATCCGCGGTTTACCGAGCGCATCCAGATATCCGTGCTTGTCACGAACATCCTTGATGGTAAAAGAGACGATCTGCAGCCCCATTTTCTTAAGATCACGAGCGGCTACTCCCTGTACCTCCTGGGCGAAACGGTCACGGTTCCGGTATACTTCTTCCACAGTCATGGAGCCGAGGATCGCCCGCAGATGACCTTCAAGCACCTCCTGGGCCTCGCCCTTCAGCGCTTCAAGCGGCTTGCCGATAAACTGCTCCGCAGCCGTCGCCACATCTTCAATGGAGCTCCCCACCTTGATGATGGCAACTCCGTCCGCGATAACCGGCACCCCTTGCTCTGTATACACCTCAGGTGTAGTCACATCCAGCTTGTGGGACAGCAGGGAAATAAACTCGGATTGCTGGAAAATCGGCCATATAAAAGCGCCCCCGCCCCGCACAATTTTAATTTTCCGGCCGGACTCATCCTCTGAAATATTTTTATTACCCAGAAAAGAACCCGTCACAATCATGGCCTCATCCGGCCCCACCGTCTTATACCTTGCCCAAAAGGCAATACCCAGAACGACAATAACCGCAACTACAATGCCCGGAATCAGAAAAATATCCCATGCTTCCATACAAACCCGCCCTTTCTGTTTATGTAGATTAAGAGCCTAACACACTACATCTCCAGCCCGGATACACTTACTACTCCGTCACTCACTTTAACCACCACAATGCGTGTACCTGCTGAAAGCGGCATGCCGTCAAAACTGGAGGCCGTATGGATCGTATTGGCTGCGCCAAACTTGATCATAACCTCGCCGTAGCCCTTCCCGGGAACCGGGATGGTCACCTCCCCGATCTTTCCTTCCAGCTCCCGCATGGAAAAACCGGTGGAAGTTTCGCTATTGGCTGCAGGGATGACAAAACCGAAGAATACCAGCAAGGCAGCCGCGACAGCGATGAGCAGTGAAACCGCCAGGACGGCTCCGCTTCCCAGGGAAGTGTATTTTGACAGCAGAATGCCGGCTCCTCCAAACGCTGTACCCGCTCCCGCAATAACGATTGGTTTGAGCCAGTCAAGGCCGGGAAACTCAAAGGACGCTTCAAGCCAGTCACCGAGAACATCACCAATAAACACAGTTATTAGAGTAAAAAGAACACCGCCGATCAAAAAACACCAAAACACCGTTTCCATCCGATTTCCTCCTTCCGCCGCTTGTGTAGGCCTATAACAATATATACGTATAAAGCTAGCATAGGTTTCAGGATTTTCCTTTGTTACCAGAGAAATCGCTGTAAGTGTCTGTTCTGGAAGTGCCCGAATGCACAAAAAAGCTGTCCTCCGCCAAGAAAGGAGGGAGGACAGCCTTAAGCTTAGTAATGGAATTTTCCTAAGATCACTACAGAGAAGCCTTGTAGATGGCAACAACATCCTCTCGGTGCAGTTTGTTGAAGCCGCCGAAAGGTCCAAAGCGCATTGCTTTGTCCGCCATCAGCTCAATATCCTTATCGCCGATATCATAGTCGGCCAAACGGCTTGGTGCCCCAATAGAGCTCCAGAAATCACGCAGCGCCTGAATTCCTTCTTCACCCACCTGCTCATCACTTTTTCCTTCCGGATTCACGTTAAACACGTTGACTGCAAGCCGTTTGAAACGCTCGGGCTTCACGTGCAGGTTATGTTTCATCCAGTTCGGGAAGATAATCGCAAGCCCTCCGCCGTGAGGGATATCGTATACAGCCGATACGGCATGTTCAATATTATGCGTGGCCCAGTCGCCGGTAAGCCCCATATTCAGGAAACCGTTCAGTGCCATGGTGCCGCAATACATAATCGCCTCACGCAGCTCATAATTTTCGAGATCCTCTACAAGCTTTGGCGCTGTATCAATCACGGTACGCAGCACGGTTTCACACCAGCCCAGCTGCACCGGGGTATTCGTTTCCAGGTGGAAATAATGCTCCAGAACGTGGGACATCATATCGACCATACCATATACCGTCTGATCTTTAGGTAACGTGAAAGTAAAGGTTGGGTCGAGAATGGAAAAAGCCGGATAGGTAAGCGGACTGCCCCAGCCCATTTTTTCCTGAGTGGCCTCATTCGTAATCACTGAGCCGCTGTTCATCTCCGAGCCGGTCGCCGCCATCGTCAGCACTGTGCCAAACGGAAGCGCGTCCTGAGGAGCGGCTTTACGTTCTACAAAATCCCACATATCTCCATCATATTTGGCACCGGCAGCAATCGCCTTGACACAGTCGATCACACTGCCTCCCCCAACCGCCAAAATCAGCTCAATGTGATTGGTCTTGCACAGCTCCACACCTTTATGTACGGTGGACAGGCGCGGGTTCGGTTCAACACCAGGCAGTTCAGTGACTTCCGCATCGCTTTCGCGAAGCAGGCCGATCACCTGATCGTACAGACCGCTGCGTTTAATGCTGCCGCCTCCATATACAAGCAGCACCCTTTTACCATATTTCGGAACCTCGCGTTTGAGCAATTCAAGCTGGCCCTTGCCAAAGATTAAACGGGTCGGATTACGAAATTCAAATGCTTTCATCGTAAACGCTCGCCTCCTATGTTTGAGTTTGATTAGTTTTCTTCTATACACTTTAAGTTCGTGTTCAAAAAGTCAGGTTTTCAGAACCGAGAAGGTTGGATGAAGCTAGGGACTGAGGAGCGGAGCGTACTTGGGGTACGTGAGCACCTGAAATGTTTCCGTAGGAAACATGCTTCGTAAGCATCCGCTTAGTCCCGGCTGAATTCAAGATTCGATGTCGAATCTGCATCCCGACTTACTTCGTGATCAAAAGATGACTTTTTGAACTACCTAATTAATATTATATTCCTGTCGAAAACGATAAACAAATTGTGCCCTTCGCAAAAAAGAAAGCCGCATGCACATGGGACTTATCCCCGTACAAAAGCGGCTTTCCGTTGAAAATATTACTGCAATCAGGCCGGAAGATAACCAAGGCTCGCAAGAAAACGGCGGAATGCCTCTTGTCCCTCTTCGTCTCTTTTAAACACACCGGCATGCTCCAGAATCGTGCTGAATTTCAGTCCAACCTCATTTTGCAGCAGACTTACGGCCTCAGCCTTATCCACATTCCGGCCATATCTCCCCATTAATTCATCGATCCAAGCGGCATGCTTATGCAGCGGATGGCCGTCCTGTGTTGCAGCATTCGCAAGGTCCGTATCTCCGGACAGAATATTCGCGATGGCATCCAATTCTTCTTTCAACCGGCCCGGAAGAATGGCAAGGCCCATTACTTCGATCAGGCCGATGTTTTCTTTTTTCAGATGATGCATCTCCCGATGCGGGTGGAATATTCCTTCCGGATGCTGCTCGCTTGTACGGTTGTTTCGCAGCACAAGATCCATTTCATAGCTGCCGTCCAGCCCGCGGCGCACAATCGGCGTCACCGTATTATGCGGCACCCGTTCCCCATCGGTTTCGGTGAAAGCCAGCACGTCTACAGAAGGATCGCTGTACTGCTTCCAAGCTTCGTATAAAGCGTCGCCTGCTTCCAGCAGCTGCTGCGGATCGGCAGAGGTGAACCGCACCACCGACATCGGCCATCTCACAACAGCCGCCTGCACACCCGGATAGGAAGGATGTGTGAACACCTGCTCTTTTTCCGCTTTTTGGATCGCAAACGTATGCCGACCTCCCTGAAAATGGTCATGGGTCAGTATCGATCCGCCTACTATCGGCAGATCCGCATTCGAGCCGATAAAATAATGCGGAAATGAGTCGGTGAACGACAGCAGCCGTTTGAGCGTATCACGTGTCAATTTCATGGGCACATGATCATGATGGAATACGATACAGTGTTCATTGTAGTAAACGTACGGCGAATATTGGAAAAACCAGGGCTCTCCATTCATATCCAGCGGAATAATGCGCAGGTTCTGACGCGCCGGATGGTTCAGCCGTCCCGCGTAACCGACATTTTCCCTGCAGAGCTGGCATTTTGGGTATACGGGAGGTGGCAGCAGCTTCGCCATGGCAATTTCCTCAGGGCTCTTCTCCGGCTTGGACAGATTGATGGTAATTTCCATCTCTCCATACGGAGTCGGCTGCTTCCAGTATACATTTTTGTTCACACGATCCATCCGGATGTAGTTGGAGTCAATGGACAAACGGTAAAACCAATCCGTCGCCGCTTCAACTCCTCCTTCTGCCGCCTTCACCCGGAACGACCGCGCCACTTCCGACGGTCTGGCCATCAGCATGCCCATGATTTTGGCATCCAGCAGGTCCCGGTACGTATCGGTGTTCTCAGGAATCAGCCCGATCTCATAGCCATAATCAATCAAAACATCCAGCGCAGGCTGCGGGCTGTCAAGCACGGCAGCATCCGCCTCCCCTGCAAAAGGCTCGTCAAAGCCGAACCGTTCCAGCAGCAGATTACGGCTGTAATCGATATCGGCCTCTTCAATTAATCCGCGTGCGACCGCAAAGGCGGTCAGGCGCTCTATGGCCTGAAGAGCCGCCTCCTGCAGCCCGGACTGTTTTTCAGACACAGAAGTCTTCACTTCGTCAGTCATGGTGCAGCTCCTTCCTAGTTGTCACCATATCCGCTCGGATGGGACTGATGCCAGTTCCAGGCGCCGCGGATAATGTCCTCAAGCTTCGTACGGCTCGGTGTCCAGCCCAGCACGCTGCGGGCTTTATCCGAGGAAGCCACCAGTACCGCCGGATCACCGGCACGCCGCGCTTCCATCACTACCGGTATATCCAGTCCTGTCACCTGCTTCGCTGTTTCGATCACCTGTTTGACTGAAAAGCCCTGGCCGTTGCCGAGGTTGAAAATATCGCTGTTATTTCCCTTGCGCAGGTAATCCACCGCGCGCAGATGGGCGTCAGCCAGGTCGCTGACATGAATATAATCGCGGATGCAGGTACCGTCCGGGGTATCATAGTCTTCCCCAAACACCGAGATATGCGCCCGCTGCTTCAGTGCCGCCTGCAGCACAAGCGGAATAAGGTGGCTCTCCGGACGGTGATCCTCGCCGATTTTGCCGCTCTCATGCGCGCCTGCAGCATTGAAGTAACGAAGGGACACGTACTTGATGCCCAGCACCTTGTCAAACCAGGCCATCATACGCTCCATCATGAGCTTCGTTTCACCATATACGTTGGTCGGTTCCGTGCGGTCTCCTTCCTCAATCGGCACCTTCTCGGGCTCGCCGTAAGTCGCGGCCGTGGAAGAGAATACGATTTTGGAAACGCCCGCCTCCTTCATCGCCTCAAGCAGGCACAGCGTCCCGAATACGTTGTTGTCATAGTACTTGCCCGGGTTCTGCATGCTTTCCCCGACGAGGGAATTTGCCGCAAAGTGAATGACCGCATCAATCTCATTTTCCTTGAATACCTTGGCGAGCAGCTCTTTATCGCGCAGATCCCCTTCATACAGCTTGCCGCCGAGCAGCGCGCCGCGATGGCCTGTCTGCAGGTTATCCACAATCACAACATCCTCGCCTCTATCCAGCAGGGCCGCCACTGTATGAGAGCCGATATAGCCCGCTCCACCCGTCACCAAAATCGCCATTGTCACATATCTCCTTTCAGTTCATTAACTCCGTCGCCCACTCCGCAAACGTAAAAGCTGGCTTCAAGTCCTGTTCGAGTCCGGTAGGCCTCCCCGACCTGTTTTACAAACTCGTCCACATCTCCCTCATGCACCAGGGAAACCGTACAGCCGCCGAAGCCGGCGCCTGTCATACGCGACCCGAGCGTTCCCTGGATACGGCGCGCTTCCTCAACCATCACATCCAGCTCCTTGCAGCTGACCTCATAGAGGTCCCGCAAGGAGTCGTGGGATGCATTCATCAGCTGTCCGAATGTGACCAGGTCATTGCTGCCCAGAGCCTCGACCGAGGCCAGCACTCGGGCATTTTCCTCAACCACATGCCGTGCCCGTCTTCTGACGGTTTCATCTCCGATCCGGCCCTCCAGCTCCTTGAACTGCTCCTCGGTGAGCTGTGCCAGATATTCCAGCGACGGCAGCTCCTTGCGCAAAATGTCCAGGGCTTCGACGCACTGGGTGCGGCGCTCATTATAGGCGGAATCCACCAGGCCCCGGCGTTTGTTCGTATTGCCGATAATTAATTTATAATTGCCTGTTTTAAACGGCACTTTCTTGTATTCCAGCGTGTCGCACATCAGCAGGATCGCATGATCCTTGGCGCCGTTGGCTACGGCAAACTGGTCCATGATGCCGCAGTTCACGCCAACATAACGGTTCTCGGCCCGCTGGGAGAGCAGTGCGATTTCAACCGTGTCCGTTGCCTGTCGCTCAAGGGACAACAGGGTATAAGCAGTAACTACCTCAATGGATGCCGAAGAAGACAATCCCGCACCGTTTGGAATTTCTCCATGGAACAGCAAGTCGTAGCCGCTGGAGAGCTCGATGCCTTTTTCCTTCAGCTCAACGATCACCCCGACAGGGTAGTCCACCCATTCGCCTGTTTTCTGCTTGCCGGCGTCTTTGACGGGTACAACCGCCTCATATTCAAAATTGGTGGAAGCAAAATGAAGTTCGTCGTCATCCCTTGCCCGGATCACCAGCGTCGTTCCGAATTCCAGCGCTGCAGGCAGCACGTATCCGCCGTTATAATCGATATGCTCCCCGATCAGGTTAACCCTTCCCGGTGCCTGAAACAGGCGGACAGGATGGGCTCCGTCCCCATACTTTTGCTTAAATTGTTCTGTCAGCTCATGTGTATTCATGTTTTATCCACCCCACTGCAATAATCAGTTCGTGCCTCATGCGCGGCTTCGGCATTACCGGGAACCCGATGGTGCCGGTGCAGCAGCATTTGAATATCCTTCTTTATGTAGACAGTATAAATGAAAAACTTCCCTGATGTAATGCAGCCATGTGTTGAACATATGGATAAATGTGACCTTGGACAGTACAATGGAGATAATCGCAACCTGAGTCCCAGATTTATCTTTGGAAAGGAGAAGGCGTTATGGATCATCCGGCCCATACATATTCCGTGGCCTCCAATCCGGTATATTACGAGCACAGCCCGCTTCATGTGCTGTTCGCCGGAGAAAGCCAGACGAAGCCAGGGCATACGCTTGGCCCCAAGCTGTATGATTATTATCTGCTCCATTTCGTGGAATCCGGACAAGGCCGGTTCCGGACGGAGCAGCGGACATATCACCTGAACGCCGGAGACTGCTTTCTGATCCATCCGGGCCAGTTGGTCAGCTATGCATCCAACACGGATGATCCCTGGCGGTATAGGTGGTCCGCTTTTACTGGCAGCCAAGCGGGTGATCTCGTCGAGGAAGCCGGATTCGGGACGGATGCACCGGTGTTCAGGGCTTCCGGAGACAGCCGGATTCCCAACTGGATTCACTCCATGCAGGATGCCTTTTACAGCAGAAAAGCCAGCTCCCATCCCGCGTCTATCGGTTATCTGTACCTCATCCTTGCCGAAGCGGGGGAGCATCTGACAGAAGCAGCCAAGCTGCCTGGCCCTGATTCACAGGTCAGGATCACGGTCAAACAAATGATTCAGTATATGTCCACACAGTATGCCCATCCCGTGTCCATCGAACAGATGGCCACCAGCCTCGGATATAACCGTGCCTACTTGTCCCGCATTTTTAAAAAGGAAACTGGCCTGTCGCCGGTAACCTATCTGCTCAAGCTGCGGATCGACAAGTCGCGGCAGCTTCTGCGCGAACGGCCGGAGCTGTCCATCGAGCAGGTCGCCGCCTCGGTGGGGCTGCCGGATGCTCTTTATTTCTCCCGCCAGTTCCGGCGCTTCTACGGGCAATCCCCGACAGAATACCGGATTGCGGTAGGCAAGTAAGCTAAATAAGCTGCCCCCGGCAGATACAGAGGCAGCCCGCTCTCATGGGCGGGCTGCTTTCCCGGACGGCTTCCAATGCCATCCTTTATTTATGTCCTTCCTGGCCCCCGACGGGCTGCAGGATGGAATCAATTCTATCCAGTTCATCCTTTGTGAATTCCAGGTTTGATAGAGCCGCAACATTTTCTTCAATCTGCGACACCCTGCTCGCGCCGATTAAAGCCGAGGTTACACGCCCGCCGCGAAGCACCCAGGCCAGCGCAAACTGCGCAAGGCTCTGCCCGCGCGCAACAGCCATCTGGTTCAGGGCGCGTATTTTGCGGATCGCGTCCGGAGTAATATGTTCTTTATTTAAAAAGACCGATGTGCCTGCAGCCCGCGAATCCTCCGGTATCCCGTTCAGGTACTTGTTCGTCAGCATTCCCTGGGCAAGCGGACAAAAGGCGATGCTTCCGATTCCGTTCTCATCCAGCACATCCTGCAGCCCGTGTTCAATCCAGCGGTCCAGCAGCGAATACTTCGGCTGATGAATCAGCAGCGGCGTGCCCAACTCCTTCAGAATGCGGCTCGCTTCAGCGGTCTGTTCAGCATTGTAGTTCGACACGCCTACATACAGCGCCTTGCCTGACCGGACGATATGATCCAGAGCCATCATCGTCTCCTCCAGCGGAGTCTCCGGATCGAAGCGGTGGGAGTAGAAAATATCCACATAGTCCAGCCCCATCCGCTTCAGGCTCTGATCCAGGCTGGAGATCAAATATTTACGCGACCCCCACTCGCCGTAAGGACCTGGCCACATATAATAACCGGCCTTTGTGGAGATCACGAGCTCGTCACGGTAAGGCTTCAGATCGCCGGCGAGCACCTGACCGAAAAATTGCTCCGCCGAGCCGGGCGGAGGTCCGTAGTTATTCGCCAGATCAAAGTGGGTGATGCCCAGATCAAACGCCCGGGTAATCATGCTGCGTCCGTTCTCTGCGCTGTTGATACCGCCGAAATTATGCCATAATCCCAGTGCAATAGCCGGCAGCTTCAGCCCGGATTTTCCGGTACGGTTGTATTTCATGCCTTCATAGCGGTCATCGCTAGCCAAGTAAACCATACCCATCCCTGCCTCTCTGACTCTGAATTAGTGACTGATTAAATGCTTCCCAGGTTCATCATAGCTCTTCAAGCCGGCCTTTGACAAGAAAACGATTACACTCACTTCCCAAGGCTCAGCCTGCGGACAAAATCGCCGCGACCCGCTCCATCACCTGGCCGATCGGATCGGTGATCAGCAGATTCGCCTTTGCATCATAAGGAGTCGGGTCGGCATTCATAAGCACGGTCCTCGCCCCTTTAAAATACGTAACCAGAGACGCGGCCGGCTGAACCGTCAAGGAGGTTCCTCCGATGATCAGCAGATCCGCCCGGGAAATGGCCTCAACGGAATTGTAAAGCGTCTCCTGGTTCAGCTCCTCCTCATACAAAACGACATCCGGCTTGATGATCGCACCGTCATGCTGACAGCGTGGAACCGTATCCTCTGCAGCCATCACTTCCTCCAGACTGTAAAAGCGTGCGCATTTCATGCAGTAATTCCGGTGCACGGAGCCATGAAGCTCCAGCACCCGGCTGCTGCCCGCCTTCTGGTGGAGTCCGTCAATGTTCTGAGTAACGACCGCCTGCAGCCTGCCCTCCTTTTCAAGATCCGCCAGCAGCCGATGACAGCCGTTCGGCTCAGCGGCAGGGTGCAGCATTTTACTGCGGTAAAAAGCAAAAAAAATGTCCGGATGCTCCATAAAAAACGTCCTGCTCAGCATCACTTCCGGCGGATAGGGCAGCTGCTCTTCCTGCCGGTAAAGTCCCGCAGCAGACCTGAAATCAGGGATGCCGCTTTCCGTAGACGTTCCCGCCCCTCCGAAAAATACAATATTGCGGCTTTCGCCGAGCCATTGTGCCAGCCTTTCCTCCGGCTTCATCCTTTATCCGCCTCCATGACATTGAACTTGTTAAAATAATTTACCTTCAGATCCTCATAGCTGTGAAAAATGATGTCCGCATCCGCCAGATGCTCCGTCAGTTTCGGATCAGGGGCAAAGCCCAGCTTCAGCCTCACACCGGCATGCTTTCCCATCTGCATGTCCCCGTTGCTGTCCCCGATAACCACCGTTTCAGCCGGGGTTACACCCAGTTCTTCACAGGCTTTCAGCACCATATCCGGCGAAGGTTTCCCTTCCCTGACATCATCATAACCGATCACGGCCCCGAAATAGCGGCGGAAGCCGAGCCAGCCCAAATGCTCCTCCGCTTCCCTCCCGCCATCCGAAGTAACGACACCCAGCTTCAGTCCGGCTGCACGGCATTGCTCAAGAAAAGCGGACAGCCCCGGAAAAGCCTGAGCGGGGCGGCGGCTGCGAAGGTCGGCCACGGCTATTTTGCTGAAATGTCTGACCTGCATCACCGCCTCATCCCATGGCACCCCGGCAGCGTAGAGCTGCCATGCCAGCAGGCCGGTCGTTTCTTCGACCGTGCCCATGGCGAGCGGTCCGCGCATGTCGTAGCCGGCAACACGCCCTTCCTGGTCAAACACGGTGCCCAACAGCCGTTCCTTGCCGCCGATAAATTCAGTCCCGATCACGGCCAGATGCTGTTCCATCATATTCAGGACGGAGCTCGTCCATGGTCCCCACATCTGCAAAAAATCTAGCAGCGTCCCGTCCTTATCAAACAGGATGGCCCGGCAGGGCTCAACATGCGTCCCAACCTGAAGCTCGGGCATGCTTTTCCTCCTTTGCGGCGGTATCTCTTTCACGATTCCCGCACTGGATGATTCTCCCTAATTATAACTCACCTTTCGGCAAAACCATATCAAAGGAGAGATATAAGAGCGGTCCAGAAACGAAAGCAGCAAGCTTAATAAAAGCGTATCACCATGGCAAGAGGCGGGTCAAATTCCGGGATCAAGAGCTTTTGACCGCATCCTTCATACAACAGACACAATTGAGGAAAGTGTGAGCGTTTACTATTGTGAATATTATCACAATTCATAATGCCAGGATATCGTATGTTTTGAATATAAGATTTTTAGAAAATACGGCGGCTGTGCCGACCGTATGGAGGGATAGGATATGAACGGCGTGTCGGCCCGGAGTGGAGATGCTTTTTTTCTGAATTTAAGATTTTTATTGATCGTATGTGTGTTTGCTACCAATGCGCTTGAGCCTTTAATAGATGCCAGCAGTCTGGCAGACCGTTGGTATACCTGGATCTTTATGTTTCACATGCCACTGTTTGTGTGGGTGACCGGTTATTTTGCCCGTCCCGGCCTGAAAGGTGAAACGGGTGTTAAAACGCTGCTGCAGATTATGGTTCAATACCTTATTTTTCAGAGCCTGTACTCCCTGTTCGATGCCGCTTTCTTCCACGTGCAGGGGGTGCATCATTCCTTTTTTGCTCCCTATTTGCTGCTGTGGTTCCTCGCCAGCCATTTCTGCTGGAGGCTGCTCCTGCTGGCTATGCGGCGGCTGTCGCCGTCTGTACAGGTTGTCGTTTCCATTGTGCTGGGAACGCTTGCCGGATATCTCCCCTTTGAGGGGACGTGGCTGAGCATATCCAGAACCTTTGTGTTTCTGCCTTTTTTTGTCCTTGGCTATCATATGACTTATGAAAAAATATCATATCTCCGGAACCCACGCTTCAGAGCGGCCGCCATTTCGGGGTCCATGCTGCTGCTCGCTGCAGCAGTCTGGACATCTGCACATCTGCAGACAGGGTGGCTGTACGGAAGCATGACTTACGCCGAGCTGGGACACGGAGAATGGTACGCCGGTTTATTCCGGATCGGCATCTACCTGCTGCAGCTCGTAGCGTCTTCTGCCTTCCTCGGTTTCGTGCCTTTTGCTGCCGGCTGGCTGTCCCGGTTGGGAAGCCGGACTTTATATGTGTTCCTGCTGCACGGGTTTATTATTCGCGGGGCAGCTGCAGCAGGAATATTCGCTTATATCCATACAGCCTTTGGAATCATATGCATTATGGTGACAGCCTGCCTGCTGACCGTTCTGCTAGCCCTGCCTGCGTTCAAACGTGCTGCACATCCGCTAATAGAGCCGAATGTGGATTGGCTGTTCACACACGCCAACAGAATTGCGGTTCATTTACCCAAAAGCCGGGGCGCGTCAAATCCCATGCAGCCGAAATCCTGAATTTATCCGTGAGTCTCCTTTTCCGCAATTGTTTCAGGAAGCATGGGCAGTGGTAAGTAAAGGATGCGCGCAACAAAAAACACTTTTTAAAAGGAGTGATTTGTTATGGCACGAAATCAGGAGAATGGTAAAATGAGCCGTGAAGAGGCAGGACGTTTGGGCGGAGAAGCGACTTCCAAAAATCATGATAAAGAATTTTATCAGGAAATTGGACGTAAAGGCGGAGAAGCCACGGCCGAATCCCATGATAAAGAGTTTTATCAGGAGATCGGGCGCAAAGGCGGAGAAGCGACAGCTGAATCTCACGATAAAGAGTTTTATAAAGAAATCGGACGCAAGGGCGGTCAAAACTGAGCGCCCCCCTCTATCCCAGGAAGCTTGTCCCGCAGCAGCGGTGACAGGCTTCTTTTTTTGGGCAAAGCTCTTTCATCTTCTGTAATATATATAGAAAAAAAGCCACAGTTATGGTAGACTTTCTAGAAACCATTCACCGCTTTCAAGCGTTGCTTCACAGCGCTGAATCAATATAGGAATTTGGGAGGTCAGACTTCATGACAGCTAACAAGAAGAAGATGAGATCAGATATGATCAAAAAAGGCTTTGACCGTGCGCCTCACCGCAGCCTGCTGCGGGCAGCTGGAGTAAAGGAAGAAGATTTCGACAAGCCGTTCATTGCCGTGTGCAACTCCTACATTGATATTGTTCCCGGACATGTTCATTTGCAGGAATTCGGCAAAATCGTAAAAGAAGCCATTCGCGAGGCAGGCGGTGTGCCTTTCGAATTCAATACGATCGGTGTGGACGACGGGATTGCCATGGGACATATCGGAATGCGTTATTCCCTGCCGAGCCGTGAAATTATCGCTGACTCCCTTGAAACGGTGGTATCCGCACACTGGTTCGACGGTATGGTCTGTATCCCCAACTGTGACAAAATCACACCAGGCATGATGATGGGCGCTCTGCGCGTCAACATTCCGACGATCTTCGTTAGCGGCGGACCGATGAAAGCGGGTAAAGACAGAAACGGCCGTTCCATCTCCCTGACTTCCGTATTTGAAGGCGTCGGCGCTTACCAGGCCGGCAAGATTGACGACCAAAGCCTGCTGGAGCTTGAACAATATGGCTGTCCAACCTGCGGCTCCTGCTCCGGTATGTTTACAGCGAACTCCATGAACTGTCTGGCTGAGGCCCTGGGAATCGCGCTTCCAGGCAACGGAACGATTCTGGCTGTTGATCCGGAACGCAAGGAATTTGTCAAACGTTCTGCAAAACAGCTGATGGAACTGATCAAAATGGACCTGAAGCCGCGTGATATCGTGACCAAAGAAGCCATCGACAACGCCTTCGCGCTTGATATGGCCATGGGCGGCTCCACAAACACGGTGCTGCATACCCTTGCGTTGGCTAATGAAGCGGAAGTCGACTATCCGATCGAACGCATCAATGAAGTTGCCAACCGTGTGCCGCATCTGTCCAAACTGGCTCCTGCTTCCGATTATCACATCGAGGACGTTCACAATGCCGGCGGCGTAAGCGCCGTGCTGAATGAGCTGTTGAAGAAGCCTGGCGCTCTTCATCCGGACTGTATTACCGTTACCGGTAAAACGCTGCGCGAGAATGTGCAGGATCAGCCGATTCTAGACGAGAATGTTATCCACCGTCTTGACAATCCTCATTCCGAGCGCGGCGGACTTGCCGTACTGTTCGGCAATCTCGCTCCGGAAGGCTCCATCATCAAGGTTGGTGCCGTGGATCCGTCCGTCGGCGGATACCACAGAGGCCCTGCCATTTGCTTCGATTCTCAGGAAGACGCGCTGGCTGGCATCGCCAACGGCAAAGTTAAAGAAGGTCATGTAGTCGTTATCCGCTACGAAGGACCAAAGGGCGGACCAGGCATGCCGGAAATGCTGGCTCCAACCTCCCAGATCGTCGGCATGGGTCTTGGCGCCAAGGTCGGCCTGATTACGGACGGACGCTTCTCCGGCGCTTCCCGCGGCATCTCCATCGGCCATATCTCTCCGGAGGCGGCTGAAGGCGGACCGATCGCTTTCGTGGAAGATGGCGACTTCATCGAACTGGATCTTAACAACCGCACCATTCAGCTTGAGATCAGCGACGAGGAATTTGACCGCCGCCGCGCCAATTGGAAAGGCTTCGAGCCGAAAGTGAAAACAGGCTACCTGGCCAGATATTCCAAGCTTGTAACGAATGCCAGCAACGGCGGTATCATGAAAATTTAACTATTAAACAGCCCTTTCGCTTCCCTCAGGAAGCGGAAGGGCTTTGTTTTGTTACTGGGCATCTGCCACGTTCAGTTGCAAAACATGCTGAAAGTCTTTCGGATTCCGTAATGCCTTGCAGTAGATAGTATAACAATATTGCTGGGTCCGGGAGTAAAGGTAACGATAATGCAGTAAAAGAGAAAGGATGTAAAATTCATAGTGCCTCCTGGAGTAGTTGTTGCCTGTATCATACTCCCGGGCAATAGTTGCGCTATAGTACATTATTGCAGACAGCGCCAATATCCTTTGATCTTGATTCCCGGCAAAAAAAGGCCCTCACGGCAAGCCATCATATGCTGGCTTGCCGGAAAGCCCCTCTCATGTTAAGCAACTGCTTCAAGCAATTGTGCTTGTCGTGCTGTTCACCGCCTGGGCGGATGCGGTACCTCTGCCCATCTCTTCCGCAGGTTCGGAGAGCGGATGATCTTTCAGGCTCATACCGGTTCTTGCTGAATCATTCTTCAGGAAACGGCCTATTAATACGGAGGCCGGCATGACGATTAGCTTCGGCACAAGCAAATCGGAGCGATGCTTCAGCCTTTCCTGCCCGGACGGATGAATGACGCTGAGCAGCAGCCGCAGATACAGCGTAGAGGTGGCAGCGAACAGGCCGCGGGGTAAATCGCGGATGATAAAACCGAGTTTCTCCGCACCGCGGTTGATCATACTGACACCGTAAATGGCCTTGACACCTTCAAGCCGGGGATCATCAACAACTTTTGCTGCGAGATCCGGGAGCTGCTTCTCGACGGAACGGATCATTTGGATCGCTACATGCATCGGTGTCTTGGCCGTGGAGCCGATCTGGTACAGCCTTTCATTATCAAAATGCAGCTCAAGCACCTCATCTCCTTTAACGAGCGAGGAGCCATCGGCAAAGTCTACAGGCTGCCCCTGATATTTGCGCCGTCTGAAATGCAGCATTGGCTCCTGCGGATTTACCGGCTCAAGCCGGAAAAGGGCGTGAAATGCGCGCTCATACAGCAGCCAGCCTCGGACTACAGCCTTTTTAAACCAGCCTACAGAAGTGTTCATTTCCATTGCACCTCCTGCCAACTCGTCTATCCGTACGCTGCGCAGGCCTCTGCGTCCGGCCTCCATCAGCACACGTTCCAGCGCAATCAGCATATTTTTGGGAGCGTCTGCATTAGCGCCAAGCGTCCTGCCGCAATCATGCAGCAGCATAACCTCCCCGGCGCGCAGCTTTTGCAGCATTCTGCGGGCTAACCGGTCCGCCCCCGTCTTGGCGCGCCAATCGCCGAACATGGAAGACCAGAGAATGATGCGGCGACCGTTCGATTTGGCAAAATCAAACAGATTCACAATGCCCCAAGGCGGACGGTAATAGGCTGTGCGTTCGCCGGTGACTTCATGGATGATTCGCTCTGTACATAAAATCTGTTTGCGCACGGTCGCCGGACGCATAAACCAGTTGGATTTATGCACATAATTGTGAATACCAATCAGGTGCCCCTCTTCATGGATTCTCCGCAATATGGCCGGGTGCCGCTCTGCATTCGCTCCCACGACAAAGAACGTCGCCTTGGCATCAAAGCGCTGCAGCAAATCCAGCAATTGAGGGGTATACACGGGATCAGGCCCGTCGTCAAAGGTAAGAGCGAAGGCATGCTCCTCATTCTTTCCCCGGCGGAATACCCGAAAGCCGAACAGGCGGCTTATGATTCCGGGTATAAAAGCGTAAAATGAAGTAATGTAAAAAAGCCATAGCAGTACATTCTGCAGCACGTCTTATTCCCCACTTCTCTATTTTGACATAGCGTGCCGTTAACCTATTTCAATCCACGCTCCTGTACAAGGAGCGACCTGAGGAAAACTCACTAACTTTATTTTAACATAAAAGGTTAGAAAATTAGGCTGACTTTATATAAATGGTGTACAATATACAAAAATGATTTACCCAAAGTGCGTGTTCAAAAAGTCAGGTTTTCAGCACCGAGAAGATTGGATGAAGCTGGGACTGAGGAGCGGAGCGTACTTAGGGTACGTGAGCACCGGAAGGCCCGGCTGAATTCAAGATTCGATGTCGAGTCCGCTTCCTGATTTTCTTCGTGATCAAAAGATGACTTTTTGAACTACCTCTAAAAAAGGAGTCGTTGTATTTTATGCTGCCTCTTTATAAAAAGTATTGGCGCACCGCCTTCGATATAGCTCTGATTGCGCTGACCGTCTATCTGATTTTGTTCATATCAAGCCAGTTGTACCATATTGCGGCTCCGGTCTTTCTCTCGTTCCTCGTGTTCTGGTGCATTGAACCGCTGGCCCGCTATCTTAACAAAAAGGGAATGCGCAAGCCGTTTGCTTCCGCCATTTCCGTGCTGCTGTTTGTGGTCATCCTGCTCGCTTTATTTTTCGGGCTGGGATTGATCGTCGTGACACAGCTTGCCCGCCTGGCTGATGATCTCCCGCGTTACACCACCATTGTGCAGCAGGCATTTGTGAATCTGACGACTTTTATGCAGGGTAAAATCGCCAGCTTGCCACCGTCGATCACCCAGAACATCAACGATTATTTTGATACAGCCACGAAGCTGGCCTCAACCTGGGGAACCAGTGTACTGCAGAAGATCGTTGCTTTTCTCGGCTCCTTCTCAACCTTTATGACCAACTTTGGGGTTGCCATTATTCTGGCATTTTTTCTCAGCATGGAAATTGATCTGTGGAAGGTCATCGTGCGCAAAAAAACACCCCATACGATGAAAACAGCGTTCAGCTTTTTCAGAAACCATGTATTAAAAGCAATCGGTTCCTACATAAAAGCTCAGGCTATTCTTGTATCCATTACGTTTGTCATTATTTTTCTCGGCCTGCTCATTCTTGGTACAGGCAATGCCTTTACGATTGCAATCTTAGCGGCGATATTTGATATTCTCCCGCTGCTTGGCGTTCCGGTCATCCTGATCCCGTGGTCCGTCTATCTGTTCATTATCGGCAATACCGGCCTTGCCATCGGGCTGCTGGTGCTTTTGGCCGTGACCATGCTCGTTCGCCAGCTGGCCGAGCCGAAGATTGCAGGCAATTCCATCGGCGTGACATCAGCCTACCTGATGCTGTCGTTTATGTTCATCTCACTTTCGATCTTCGGGGTGGCCGGCCTGATCCTCTCTCCAATCCTGCTCATTTTGATCAAGGAGCTGTGGCAGCAGGGATATCTGCAGAAATGGATTCGTTTTCCGAAAGAAGAATTTGACGAGCCGCCTTTCCTGGCCAGACTTCAGGAGGAAGAAACGCCGCCTTCCGAGGAAGCAAGCAAATCCATGACTTGACCAAACAGCTTTGTAGCCTGGTTCGGGGTATCCGCCGGAACATTCTGCACAAGGACGGCCACCGCATAGCGCGGATTTTCCACCGGACCATATCCAATAAACCATTGATGATTGACCGCCCTGCCGGCCTGCCCGGTCTGGGCGGTTCCTGATTTTCCGGCAAGCCTCCACTTGGCGGAGGCCAGTCCCTTGCCGGTTCCCTCCTGCACCACCTTCTCCATCCAGTGCAGCAGAGTATGCGCAGTGTGCGGATGTATTGTTCCTTTCGCCGCAGGCAGAGCATGAGCGGGCAGCTCCAGAAGGGTGCCGCCATTCGCATATTGTATGCGGCGCACCAGCCGCGGCGAGCGCACCTCTCCGTTATGAAGCAGCGTAACAACCAGATTGGCTGCCTGTAACGGTGTCATTCTCACATCCCGCTGCCCGATGGCTGTCTGCACCCGCGCACCTGTGTCCTCAGCTTTAATCCTGCTGTCAAATATGCGGCCCGCCTCTTCGCCATCGAACAGACGGAGCTGCTTCATCCCCGCCAGATTCTCACTCTGCCATCCAATCTGCTGCCCCAGGCCAAGAGCCTCTGCCATCTGTGTCAGCTGCCTAGTGCTTAAGCGTTCCGCCAGCTTGGCGAAGACGGTGTTGCATGACTCGGCAAAGCCCTGCTCGAGGGACAATGTCCCGTGGCCCTCTTCCTTCCAGCAGGCCAGGCCATAGGCTCCATATTCTCCGCGGCAGTGAAAGGTTTCCCCCTCCTTGGCAGCTCCGGCTTCCAGGGCTGCTGCAGCCGTGACAATTTTGAAAATAGAGCCGGGCACAGCGGCCTTCACAGCACGGTTGGACCACTCGGAGTCCTGTGGATTGACATGCTGGGGGTCGTAAAAAGGACGCGAAACCATCGCCAGCACATCCGCGTTGCCGGCATCCAGCACAACCACGGCCCCTTCCTTCATCGGACTATGCTCCGTCAGATCCTCGATTTTGCGCTGCAGGGCAAGATCAATGGTTGTCTGCACCTGCAGCGGATAATAGCTGTTGGCGGGCTTGCTCATGCGCAGTCCGGTGTCGGGGAGCGTATGACGCTGTGCATCCACCAAATGGGATATGACGGTTTCTCCTTCCCCTTTCAACAGCGGCTGCAGCATCTTCTCCAGACCGGCTGCTCCTGACTCCGTATGGTATGAGTCCTCAGGACGTTCGTAAAGAAAGCCAAGCCACTGCATGCCGTTTGCTGTCCTGTTATACCTTCTTCTGTACGGCAGGGCTTCAATGGCCCCGGGGGCAAGACGGGCAACGTAGGCGGCTTCCCGCTCGGACAGCTCCAAAGGCGAACCGCTGCTGTCCTTCCAGATCAGAGGCGAGCCGAGGCCACGCCAGCGGTGGAGAAGCTCGGCGGCATCGGTGTGCAGAATCCGGGCCAGCTGCTTAAGGCTGTCATCCTGCTTTACAGGCCCTCCGGGAAACAGCACAGGCACCCGGACCCAGGTGCCTGTTATGCTGTGCCCGAACCTGTCCGTAAAATCTCCCCGGCCGGCATCCACCACAATGCCCTCCTGCCGCTGAATAACGGCTTGCTCCCTGACAGTCCTGCTTCCGTTAGGGACCGTGCTGCGTCCGAATACGGTCTGAATCCACCCCAATCGAAGAATAAGGATGACGATCAGGATGGAAAGTATGGCCGTTACATATTGGATACGCTGGTGTCGTTCGATCCGGTTCGTCTGGTTCTGCAATCCCGGCCCGCCTCCTGTAAGCTGATCTTGGGAATAGTATGTCCCCTTGCCTTTGCAGTCAAACGCCGCCTCCCCTAAATATCCCGAACACGGAAAGGAGCAGCTCACAACAGAAAAATCTGCTTAAGAGCTGCTCCCTATAAGAGGCTGTTCAAAAAGTCATCTTTTGATCACGCACTATAACATGTACCGGAAATTATATTCTGAAGTTGGACAAGGTTTGCTGCAGGCTGCCAGATACGTTCTCAAGCTTCTCGGATAATTGCACGAGCTGGCTCGCGACGTTCTCCTGCTCGCTGCTGAGCGAGGCGACCTCCTCCGAGGTGGCGGAGGATTGCTCTGCTACCGCGCTGACGTTGCCCATGGCATCGGACAATACCTCCTGCGATTGATTCAGTTCTTCAATCGAACCGGTCACCGCCGTCAGACTGCTGATGAAATCCTTCATCTGCTGCTGTACGGACTGGAAGATTTCCGAGGTGTCCTCAACAGCTTCAATTTGCTGCCTGAACAATGGATACGCCTCCGTTAACGCTTCTACCGTTTCATTCATTTCGGAAACGATATTATCAATGATGCCGCCGGCCATAATAATGGACTGCCGCGATTGATCGGCCAGCTGCCGGATTTCATCCGCCACCACCATAAATCCGCGTCCGGCTGTGCCTGCACGTGCCGCTTCGATGGTCGCATTCAGGGACAGGATATTTGTCTGCTTCGTAATGTTCTGCAGGGCATCCAGCACCTGGAACACCGTAGAAGTGGTTCCTTTCAGCTTGTCCACTTTCGCGACGAGTGAACGTGTCGTTTCTTCCGTTACCTTGGTCTTGCTCATCAGCTGCTTGAGTTGCTCGCTGCCTGTTTCACTGGAGCGCCCTACATCCCGCGCAGCCCCTCCCATTTCGGTATTGTGGGCAATAACGATCTCCATTTGGCGCGTAATATTGTCGGTCAGCGTATTACCGCGTTCCGCTTCCGTAGCGAGACTGGAGGCTCCGTTTGCAATTTCCTCGGTCGCAACAGCAATTTCCCTTGCGGAGATGGCCGTCTTTTTGGAAGCATCGCTCAGCTCGGAGGCGGTCAGCAGAACGTCCTTGGCTGTTGAGTTTGTCTGCTGAACCAGTCCGGTAATCTGCTCCATCATTTCGTTAAAGCTTGTGGAGAGCTGGCCGATTTCATCCCTGGAGCGGTAATCGGTGCGAACAGCAAGATTGCCTTTGGCACCTTCGTTCATCAGATCCTTCATCCGCTTCAGCGGGCGGCCGATCATGCGCACCATCCACCAGCCGAGCAGCATGGCCACGATTGCAGCCGCAATCACAAACACCCAGGTGAGAATCAGAATGCCTTTGGTACTTTGCAGCAACGCGGATACCGGTACGATTCCGTTCAGGATCCATTGGGAGGTGCCAAGTGTCGTATGAACGGATAGCACTTCCTGGTCCGTGCCATTAGAATTCACATTCACCGTAGCACTGCCCTGAGGATCTTTTAAATCCTTTACATAATCCAGAGTCTGTTCGCTTCCCGCCAGCTCCTTCTGGCTTGAGGCCACCGGGACCCCGTCCTTAGTCACCAGGTGAATGGCTCCGCCATCTCCCAGATTCAGGCCCTCCAGCTGCTCTTCGAGGGAGCTCACTTTGAGATCCATCACCAGTACATACTTGGAGCCAAGCACGGAAAGGTCATTCATGGAACGGACGAGACGGTACGTCTTGATGCCAGAACTGCTAACCTCTGTGGGCAGCCAGCGGACGCCTGTATTTTGCAGCATTTCGTTGAACCATGGTTCTGTCCTTACATCTTTTTTGTTGCCCGTTCCCATGACGACCCCATCCGGATCTTCAGGGTACAAATAAATGGAGTCGATCGCTTTATTGTTAAACGCCACGTTGGTCAGCTTTTTGGTCACGGAGTCTGTCGCCATGAACGCATCATAGGAAGAAACACCCGGATTGTTCACTTTCCGCAGCAGATCGGCAATTTCCGTGTCAAAGAAGATTTGGGTTGATGTATCCAGAAAACGTTCCAAAATAATATCCAGCTTTTCGGACGTCTGGTTTACCGTCTGCTGATAAGCCAGCGCGGCATTTTGCTCGATCGTATTGCGAGCGGTTGCATAAGATATCGTGCCCAAGCTGACTACCGCAATCATGATCGTAATAAAGAAAATCAAAAACAGCTTCATCCCGACCGATTTTACCGGATTCGCTTCTTTGATCAAGGACATGTATTCCTTGGGTGATCTTTTAAAAACTTCGCTGATGCCTTTTCTTTTGCCAGGATCTCCTTCCCCGCGCTTGCCCCTTCCCTTTTTTCGCCCGGGAAGCTTCCAATTCATCTTCATGGAAGGTAATTTCGGCTTGCTTTTTGGGTTTGGAACTGCGGCTTTCTTTGCGGTGTTTTGCGATTCTTCAGTTTTTTTCTCTCTTTTTGGCATTACGCCCATTTCTCTCACCTGCCGGAAGTTATTCATTCCCCACACTATCCTTAACACTATCCTTAACACTCTCTTTATGTATTTAACGATATTATACGACAAAAGTCGGTCTTGTCAGCCTTTATTGCCAAAATAAACTAAAACTTTTTTCCTATAAAAATATAAAAAAAAGAGGCCTCCCGACCGATATAGGAGGACCTCAATCACATATTTTCAGAATAAATGTCTCTTTATTTCCGCTTCCGCATCATATCAAAATAAGAAACAGGCTGGTCTACGATCATCTTTACCGGTTGCAGCGGATGACGGGCAGCGTCCAGCTCGTTGCCTTCTTCATCCCACAACTTGCCTACCGTTTGCTTGAAGAACGTCCCCCCAGGCCCGAAAAATTCAACCTGCTGTCCAGGCTTGAAATGGTTGCGCTGCTGAATCGTCGCCAAACGTGTCTCGGGATCATAATCCAGCACCAATCCGGCAAAGTCATAAGGCACAGCTTTCTCTTCCGGCTCGTAAATATGATCCTCATGATCCGGCGTATCATAGAAAAAGCCGGTGTTCAGCGGCCGATTGGCCGCTTTGTTAATTTCCTCGATCCACTCTGGCTTGAGCACATAGTTGTCCGGATCAGCCATGTACGAATCAATCGCCTGGCGGTATACATTGATCACCGTCGCCACGTAATGGATGGATTTCATGCGTCCTTCCACTTTGAAGCTGTCCACACCGGCATCAATCAGATCCGGGATATGCTCGATCATGCACAGGTCCTTGGAACCCATGCTAAACGGATTATCCTGTTCATCATACAGTGGCAGCTGATTAACTCCAAGGTTAAATTGCTCCAGCACCCGGTTATCTCTGGCTTCTTCCTCGGATACCCACACTGCGGAAGGGCGAGCATCTTCAAAAAGATCATATTTCCAGCGGCAGGACTGGCAGCAGCCCCCACGGTTGGAGTCCCGGTCTGTAAAGTGGTTGGACAGCACACACCGCCCGGAGAAGGAAGAGCACATCGCACCATGGATGAACGCCTCAATCTCGATATCCACATGCTCCTTGATTTCCGCAATTTCGTCCATGCTCGTCTCCCGGCCCAGCACGACTCGCGGCAGCCCTTCCTCTTTCCAAAACTTCACGGCCTGCCAGTTCAGTGTCGATTGCTGTGTGCTCAGATGCACCTCCAGCTCGGGAACAGCTTTGCGGGCCACTTGAATAATGGCAGGATCTGCAGCAATGATGGCGGAAATCCCCACCTCATGCAGCTTGCGCAAATATGCTTCAATACCTTCAATATCTTCATTATGGGCATAAATATTGGTAGCCACAAACACCTTGGCGCCATACTTTTTGGCAAACTCGACGCCTTCCTTCATTTCCTCGAAACTGAAATTGTCGGCATTGGAGCGAAGGCCATAGTGCTGGCCGCCAATGTAAACAGCGTCTGCCCCATAGTGAATGGCAAATTTCAGCTTTTCCAGATTACCGGCCGGTGCGAGCAGCTCCGGCTTATCCAGACGATAACGGTTGCCCGTGTATTTACGCTTTGTTAAAGTTCCCATCGTCACGTTCACCCCTTTTTTAATAGACCTGTTCTTTATAGAAAAACCCGAAGGAAAGCTCCCTTTCCGGGTCCTGCAGTCTGCGCACTTCATCCAGCCATGCTTCATCATAAGCATAGTCTTCCGGATTATTATAATAGCTGTCGATAGCCGTGCGGTAAGCTCTGACCACCGCCTCGTTATATGCTGCCGGCTTCAGAAGCCCTTCAATTTTGAAGCTGTGCACTCCTGCCGCCATAAGTAAGTGGAGGTCTTCGATAATGCATATATCATCCGAGCTCATAATATGAGTTCCGTTGATGTCCTCATAAATCGGAAACTTCTCTTCCCGGCGTTCCGCCTCGATCAGGAACAAATGACGGTCCTTCCCGAGATCCCCTTCCACGGGTCTGCCCTGATGCTGCATATAGCTGGCCACCAGGCGCCGCTTGGAATGGTAAATATTCGTCATCCCGTGCACCTGTACCTGGGCTTCCAGCTTCAGATGGGGTATCATTTCAGTAATCTCATCCATATTAAGCTCTCTTGCCAGCACGACGCGGGATGCTCCCTTTTCCCCCCAATAATTGGCGGTAGAGTAATTGGTGGAGGTCATCTCCGCATTCCAGAACAGCGCGATATGGGGAGCATACTCCTTCACGGCTGCAAGAACGGACGGGTCATTAAACTCTACCGCATCCACCCCTATGGAACCGAGCATCCGCACATAATCGGGAATTTCACGAAGCAGATCATTGGTCATCAGGTTATTCATGGAAACATATACTTTGGCAGCGCGCGCATGCGCAGCCTCAACGGTAGCTTTGATCTCGTCGGGTATAAAGCTGCCCGCCAGACGCATGCCGAAACGGTCTTCTCCGATCAGCAGCGCGTCCGCGCCTGCATCCAGCATATGCTCAGCCTCTCCCGGTGAAGCTGCCGTTACAAGCAATTCGGGTTTATCAGCCACTTGGTTTACCTCCTATTGTGTCACACTTTGACTTTTTTTGATATTGTTTAAATGTTCCTGATACGTCTTGGCGAATAAGTGCTCCTGCGAGCCGTCCTTTTTCGTAACATAGAAAAAATAATCCGTCTTGGCCGGCTCAAGCGCCGCCTGAATGGAGCTTAAGCTCGGGCTGGCAATGGGACCTGCAGGCAGACCCTCATTCGTATACGTATTATAAGGCGAATCTACTTCCAGATCTTTAAACAGCAGCCGTTCCTTCTGCTTATTCAACATATATTGAACGGTTGCGTCAATTTCAAGCTTTTGCCCTTTTTCCAGCCGGTTATAAATAACCCCTGCAACAATCGGACGCTCGGAATCCACAACAACCTCACGCTCCACCAGCGAAGCGACGGTAAGCAGCTCATGAACCGTTTCGTGGCGCTCCTCAAGCTTTTGCTCCAGATTCGGAATACTGTCCAGCTCTTTCTGAGTCTGCTCCAGCATTGCCGTCATAATTTCTTTAACTGTGCTGCCCTTGGGCAGCTCATAGGTTTCAGGAAACAGATAACCTTCCAGCTTGTAGCGCAGCTGCTTATTCTCCGGGATATGCGCCAGCAGAGGCATGTCAAATTGTGCCGGATCATTTGCGAGCTTCAGAAACTCCCCCTTGTCGGCAATGCCTTCCTGCTGCAATCTATCGGCGATTTGCAGCACCGTGAATCCTTCGGGAACGGTAAACCTAATCATTTCCTCCGGCACAACATCTCCACTGGACAGCTTGGCAATCAATTGCTCGTATGTCATACCCGGCTGTGCTTCGTACTTGCCGGCCTGAAAGTTGCTGCCTTGCTTCGTAAGTTTTAAGTAGGCTTTAAAAACATTAGAATTTCGAATAAGTCCTTTTTGCTCAAGCAGATCTGCAATCTGTGATGTTCTCATTCCCTGCTCCACGGTAAACGCGATGGTTCCCGCTTGCTGTTGGACAGGCTGCATCATTTGCCAAAGATAGAGTGCCGAGCCTGCCACGACAAGTAATAAGACAAGCAGGAGCAGCACCCTGGTCCTAGCCTTGCGCTTCAAATTATCCAACCCCTTCACAACCAAAAAGAGCGGACAAGTCCGCCCTTTCCGGGTTATCATTCACTCTAAAGTCGTTTCAAAACTGCGGGCGGGTTATTCCGGGAACGTGCACTCATCGTACAGCTCCGCAATATCCTCCCATTCGTCATCGTCTTCGATGACCGTCAGCTCGGGCACATCGCCTTTCCATACCACCCTGAAAAGCTCATACTCCTCCGCAGCCGACTTCTGTCCGCGCAGAACCGCGTATGCCTGTCCGCCCACCTCAAATTCGGCCTCCAACGTATAAGGAACAGAATGTCCCTCCCCGTCCTCAAGCTCTACTTGGGAACCGAAGGCTTCCTTCAAACCGTTCGTCCAGGTTAAATCTTCACGGGAATACATCGTCATTTCTCAAAATCCTCGTCATCTGCTTCTACAAACGTATTAAATGTTTCTTCAACAATTTCCCATTCGGCATCATCCGTAATGGGGTACAATTTAATATCGTCACCGTCTTCCTCATACCGGAAGGCGTACACATCGGTTTCATCTTCTTCAGGTTCGACCGGTGCAACCATCATATATTTGGCATCAGAGCCATCCACTTCGAATTTCATGATGACCTCGAATTCTTCTTCGTTGCCCTCTTCGTCGTCGATATAAATAATTTCCGGTTGCTCTTCTTCCAGGTCCAATCGATTATCCGCCATCTGCGAAATCCCCCTCACCTTTTAATGTTAGCATCCAAATAGTTTTGCAAAATCAAGCTTGCGGCCATTTTGTCGACAACCTGCTTGCGCTTCTTCCGGCTGACGTCCGCTTCCAGCAGCGTCCGTTCCGCGGCAACGGTTGTAAGCCGCTCATCCCAAAGGTGAACGGGGATGTTCAATAACTCGCGTAATTTTTCGGCAAAAGCCATTGCAATTTCGCCCCTTGGGCCAACGGTTCCGTTCATGTTCTTGGGCAGGCCGACAACAATCTCGGAAACCCCGTTGTCCCGCACCAGTTCGGCAATCTTGCCATACTCGCTCTCGTCCTTACGCCGTTCGATAACTTCAAATCCCTGGGCGGTCCAGCCGAAGGCATCGCTTATGGCGACGCCGATCCTGCGGTCCCCGTAATCCAGACCCATTACTTTCATTCCGTCTTCCCCTGACGATGGCTGGCCAAATAAGAACGGACCAGTTCTTCGATCAGCTCATCACGTTCTTTCTTGCGCACCAGACTTCTGGCGTTATTGTGCCGGGGAATATAAGCAGGATCCCCCGACAACAGGTAACCGACGATCTGATTGATGGGATTGTATTCCTTCTCGACCAGAGAATCGTATACCGTAAGCAGTATTTCCTGCGCCGACGCTTCCTTCTCGTCAGCCTTGACGTTGAATTTCACCGTCTTATCCATGGAATCCATGTAGACACCTCGCTTCCACAAAAACATGACACACATGTTTATGCCAGCTATTCCTTTATATCATACCATAACCTGGTGCCTGCAAGGAAACAAACGGCCCGAATTTCCCAGATTTCTGTTATTTTTCAGAACTGCAGCTGATTTGCTCAGCTTCCGGAAGCCTCGGTCACCAGCTCGACAGCACGGGCAAGCGCTTCGTCAAGCTTGGAGGCATCGCGCCCTCCTGCCTGAGCCATATCCGGACGGCCGCCGCCGCCGCCGCCGCAGATAGCCGCAATTTCTTTGACCAGCTTGCCGGCATGAAGGCCGGACTTGACCTGCTCCGCAGGTACAGCTACGACAAAGTTCACTTTATCCTCCATCGCTGCTCCGAGCACCAGCACAGCGGATGGCAGCTTGCCTTTCAGCTCATCGGCAATCGCACGCAAGTTATCCATCGTAGACGCCTGTACGCGGACAGCCAGCAGCTGCGTGTTTCCTGCCTGCACTACCTTATCGGTTAATTGTCCTGCCTCGATAGCGCTCAGCTTACCCTGCAGCGATTCATTCTCGCGGCTGAGCTCCTTGATCTGCTGGTGCAGCCCTTCAATCCGTTTCGGTACTTCATTAACGTTCGATTTCAGAATCGCCGCAGCGGTCTTCAGCAGTTCCAGCTGGCCTTCCGAATATTCATACGCATAACGTCCGGTCACCGCTTCAATTCTGCGCACGCCGGAGCCGATGCCACTCTCGCTCACCAGCTTGAACAGCCCGATTTGCGAGGTGTTGCTCACATGGCAGCCGCCGCAGAGCTCAATGCTGTAATCTCCCGCTTTGACGACCCGCACAATGTCCCCGTATTTTTCACCGAACAGAGCCATCGCTCCCAGTGCCTTGGCTTCATCAATCGGCATCAGATCAATGGTTACTTTGTCCTGGCTCCAGATATGGCTGTTGACTCTGCGCTCGATATCCGCCAGCTCTTCAGCCGAAATGCTGCCGAAATGCGAGAAGTCGAAACGCAGGCGTGAGGCCTCCACCAGGGAGCCTGCCTGATTGACATGCTCGCCCAGCACCTCTTTCAGCGCTTTATGAAGAAGGTGTGTGGCGGTATGGTTTTTCTCGATATCCTGACGGGCCTCAGCGTCCACTTCCGCCCGTACGGTATCACCCACACGCAGCTCGCCCGCCTGCACCAGAATCTGGTGAACATGCTGTCCCAGCGGCGCTTTGCTCATGCCCTCAACCTTTGCGGTCACCGCTGCACCATGCAGCACCCCGCGGTCGCTCACCTGTCCGCCGCTTTCCGCATAAAACGGAGTAATATCAAGCACAATCTGCGCTTCCTGGCCCTCGCTTACAGTATCCACCATGGCATCTTCATAAATAATGGCCAGCACCTTGGATTCCGTCACGAGGTCATTATATCCAACAAAATCACTTTTAACCGTCAGCTCGGAGAGCGCCCCGCCCTGTACCTTCATGCTGCCGCTGTCCTGGCGTGCCGCGCGTGCACGCTCGCGCTGCTCCTGCATCGCCTGATCGAAGCCTTCACGATCAACGGTTAAGCCGTGCTCGCTGGCGTAATCCTCCGTAAGGTCAAACGGAAATCCATAGGTATCGTACAGCTTGAAGGCATCTGCACCGCTGATAACCGTATGACCCGCCGCTTTTGCCTGCTCGCTGATCTCGGCCAGAATGGCAAGACCATCGCTTAGCGTTTCGTGGAAGCGCTCCTCTTCCGTTTTGATCACCTTCACGATGAAATCGCGCTTGTCCACAACCTCCGGATAATAGACTCCCATCACATCACCGACAGTTTCCACCAGTTCGTACATAAACGGCCGGTCAAGCCCAAGCATCTTGCCGTAGCGGACAGCGCGCCGCAGCAGACGGCGGATTACGTAGCCGCGTCCTTCATTGGAAGGAAGCACACCGTCGCCCACAGCGAAAGTTACCGTGCGGATATGATCCGCAATAACCTTGAGGGCAACGTCCTTCTCAGGATCCTCGTTATATTTTACACCGGCCATGGCGGCCGTCTTCTGAATCATCGGTTGGAACAGGTCTGTATCAAAGTTGGAGTTCACATCCTGCAGGATGGAAGCCAGACGCTCCAGACCTGCGCCAGTATCGATATTTTTGTTCGGAAGCGGCGTATAGCTGCCGTCCTTATTATGGTTGAACTGGGAGAACACAAGGTTCCAAACTTCCAGATAGCGTTCATTTTCTCCGCCAGGATACATCTCCGGGTCAGACATGTCGCTGCCGTAGGCTTCGCCCCGGTCATAGAAGATTTCAGTACAAGGACCGCACGGCCCCTCGCCGATATCCCAGAAGTTGTCCTCCAGTTTGATGATGCGCTCCGCAGGCAAGCCGATTTTCTCATTCCAGTATTTGTAGGCTTCTTCATCCTCCGGATAGACGGTGACGGACAACCGTTCAGGATCAAAACCGATCCACTTCGGACTCGTCAGAAATTCCCACGCCCAGGTGATTACTTCTTCTTTAAAATAATCCCCGATGGAGAAGTTGCCCAGCATCTCGAAAAAAGTATGATGTCTGCGCGTTTTGCCGACATTCTCAATATCATTGGTACGGATGCATTTCTGGGAATTCGCGATACGCGGATTTTCAGGCTTGACACGTCCGTCAAAATAAGGCTTTAAAGGCGCCATGCCCGCATTAATCCACAACAGCGTAGGGTCGTTATGCGGTACAAGCGAAGCGCTCGGTTCAATCGCATGCCCTTTTTCCTTAAAAAACTCCAGCCATTTGGAGCGAATTTCACTGGCTTTCATAACACATGCCTCCATCGGTTCAAAATTAGATAAGGTAAAAACAGAAAAACGCCCCTGAAAAAATCAGGGACGAATATATCGCGGTACCACCCTGGTTATCGCCGCCTCTGCCCGGGCATAAGCAAACGATCGCCTTATATGGACCGGTAACGGGGTCCTGCCGGCGGGGATGAGCCGCACTCCGAAATGAGCTTTCCGCCGTTATCTGACACAGGCTCTTGCAGCCTTCACGGAAGAATCTGTGAAGAAGCCCGCTCTCTGGGACAGAACCCCGGCGTACTTAATTTCATCAACGTTTTATCCTGTAAACATACATAACTAATTATACTTACGGGTATAGGCAATGTCAATAAATTCAAACTGTTTTCCGCTTAATATAATAGGCGAAAAGCCGCTGCACTACTACCTTGAGCACAGCCATGACCGGCACGGCCAAAATCAGGCCCGGAATACCTGCAATCTCCCCGCCTACCAGAAGCGCAAAAATAATTGCGAGCGGATGCAGGTGCAGCGTCCGGCCTACCACCTGCGGCGACACCACATTACTCTCCAGGATTTGGCATATGACATTTACGATAACGACCATGATCACCATTTTCATGGATATCGTTGAGGCCATAATGACGGCTGGTGCTGCGCCAAGAAAAGGCCCCAGATACGGAATGATATTAAAGACCGCCACGATGCTGGCCAGCAGCAAAGCATAAGGCATGCCTGCAATCATGTATCCGACATAAGCGAGTGCCCCGATAATGACACATACAAGAAATTGGCCTCTAATATAGTGCCCCAGCGCTGTATCGATTTCCTTCAGCATCACAACGATCCCTTTGCGATGGGCTCCCGGCAGAATCGACACTACTGCCCGCTCGAACACGTCAAAATCCTTCAGAATATAAAAGATCAGAAACGGCACGATGAAAATATTGAGCAGCGTATTGATCATGCCGCCGATATTATCCATAATGCCCGTAATCACTGTGGAAATACGGTTTTCCAGTTGAAAAAACCATTGATTCATACCGCTGCGCACGCCGCCGGGCATCATTGGATTATCCAGATCGGACAGAAGCCCCTGCGCATGCATCGTAAGTTCAGGCAAATGCTCATTTAATTCTTCCAGCTGCTCAATCAGCATGGGAATGATGTTCATCAGCACGACTCCCAGGCAGGTCAGGAAAAAGGCATAAATGAGCAGCACCGCCACTCCCCTTGGAACCTTTCTGCCGCTGAGCATGTTAACGACAGGGTTAAGAACATAGGAAATAATCATGGCCACGGCAAAAGGCGCAATAATCGTTTTTAAAAATCGGTATGTAGTGAAGAACAGCGGGCGCAGGAGCCACAGGAAATATAAAATCATCAAACCGAGCAGCAGCAGCACACCGTAACGGAAAAATCTGTTTTTGGCTAGATGCTCCATCTTCTGCTTCACCTTCTTTTTGGGACTTGCTCTCCGATTCAGTATATGCGGAAGCAGACCGGATTAACCCTCGTCCCTCCTGCCAAAAAAAAACGCTTGTTCTTCCGGAGTCCGGTAGAACAAGCTCGTGTTAAACCACAGCAATGCGAATCCGACAGCATAAAGCTTTAAGAGGATGCGTGGGCCTGCGGGAATTCCTGGGAATATTCCTCTCCGAAGAACAGATCGTCCAGCGAGCTGAGCGTTCCGTCTTCTTCGACCTGGTAAACGGACATTTTATCGCCGATTACCTGCAGTTCAATATAACAGCCCCAGCAATAAAACTGGTGGGAGCCGATTTTGCCTATATCTTTGGAATTACAATTTGGACATTTCATAAATTCACCCTATCCGTTAACAGAATGTATAACCTTCTCCAATCGCTGCTCGCTAAGCGGGGGAACCATGATGGCATTCTCCCCGATGGACATGCCGTCGGTGCATGGCAGCCATTTCCGCCCCTCAATCAAGTCCGAAACGAAGCCCTCGCTTATTTCAATCCCTTTTACCTTGTTTCCCAATTCCTGGTCAAAATAAACATCGGTGACATGTCCAAGCATAAGGCCTTCCTCCGTCAAAACGGACAGATCCTTAAGCTTGCTGCCGCCAAGAAGGTAAGTATAATGTATGTCGTCGGCTTCCGTCTTGCGGATCGCCTGCTGATTGCGGATCATTACGGCATCTTCTCCGTACGCTACGATGTCTTCCCAATCAACGGTCTTGACGTGGGAGGAAAACAGACTCTTCCCTTCCAGTTCAATCCCTTTAATGGTCCAGTCCGCCGTAAGTATAAAATCATGTATTTTGCCAATCTGCTTGCCGTCTTCCACATCGAACACAGCAAGACCGATCATCTCCTGGAGCTTCATGCCGGGTACCTCCTCATCATTCAAATTCCGAACTGCGTTGAAATCTTGCTCTAGTATGCAACCGCTTTGCCGTTCGGCTGATGAAATGGAAAACCGTGCTATCCTCCTTTCAAAGTCCGGAGCTTCCCTTAATGCCTATTACGCAGCCTTTGTGATATGGTTGCAATTTTTTCGGCCGTATATTCCATTTCTTCCGTAGTATTACCCAAACCGAAGCTAAAACGAATCGCGGAACGCAGAATATCTCCGGGAAGATTCATAGCCTTCAACACATGAGACAGCTCAATGGAGCCGGAGGTGCATGCGGAGCCGCTTGCCGCCGCAATCCCTTCCATATCCAAATTCATCAGCATCGTCTCTGTGCTGCAGCCTGGAAAGCTGAGATTCACAATGTGAGGGAGAAAATGCTCGCTGCTGCCGTTGACCGTAAATCCATCGCTGCCAAGCCGATTTTTCAGACTGTTCAGCAATGTTTGGCGAAGCGACAGATCGTGCTCGCTCCGTTCATGCACCGCAGCAGTTGCAATGGCAGCAGCCTTCGCAAAGCCGGCGATACCTGCCATATTTTCAGTGCCTGCCCGCCGCTGCTTCTCCTGCAATCCCCCGTACTGCCGGGGCTGAAGGGCTGTGCCGCGGCGCACATACAAAGCCCCGATCCCTTGCGGTCCGTTGATTTTATGTGCCGACACGCTCAGCAGGTCCACGGGCAGATCGCGGCATGAGATCGGAAGCGCCCCGAAGGCTTGTACAGCATCAACATGAAACAGGATGCCTCGGCTGTGCGCCAGCTCTCCCACTTCAATAACAGGCTGAACTGTTCCAACTTCATTATTGGCATACATCATGCTGATGAGAAACGTATCCGGCCGTATTGCCGCTTCCACCTCTTCCGGATGCACACGCCCGGTATGGTCCACCGGCACATAAGTCACTTCGTAGCCCAGGCGCTCCAGCTCCGCACAGGTGTGAAGAATCGCATGATGTTCTATTGCCGTTGTTATGATATGACCGCTCCTGCGACCTTTGGCGAAGGCCGCTCCGAATAAGGCCAGGTTGTCGCTTTCCGTGCCGCCAGACGTAAAAGTCACCTCTTCCGGCAGACAGCCTAAAGAAGCCGCAACGACATCACGTGCTTCGCTGACGGTGCGCTTGGAGGCACGGCCGAAAGCATGCACGCTCGAAGCGTTGCCAAATTGGCCGGTCATGATGTCCATCATAGTCTGCGCAACCTCAGGATGTACAGGAGTCGATGCGGCATGGTCCAGATAAATGCGTTTCATCGCTAGCCACCTCGTATCAGATGTAGAACATGTAGTTATCGGCCTGATCCTTTTCCTGATAGGTTATCAAGTCCTTAAGCGTTGTCGAATCCAGCACTTCGGCAATGCTGTCCCGAATGCGCAGCCACAAATCCCGCTTCGCCGGATCGTCCTCTTCCGTAAAATCAACGGGGGAAATCGGCCCCTCAAGCACGCGGATAATATCTCCTGCAGTGACTTCCGCAGGATCGTTCGACAGAATGTACCCACCGTATGCCCCGCGGATGCTTTTCACGAGACCCGCATTGCGAAGCGGTGCGATCAGCTGCTCCAGATAGTGCTCGGACAGCTGGTTTTTCTCGGCAATGCTTTTCAAAGAAGTCGGCCCTTCTCCGTATTTCGCTGCTAGCTCCATCATTATAGTTAATCCGTAACGTCCTTTAGTCGATATCTTCAAAGGTGCCACCTCTTCATTAATAAATTGCTGCAAGATGCATTAAAAAAACATTCTATTCCGATCATAGCTCTTATGGTATCATATCCAGACCGTTTATGGTAACCATTCCTTGCGGGATTGTCAAATTGTTTTTGAACCGCCCTTGACATTTTTAACAGATCGCGTCGCAACTTGCAACATATTATGTTACAATACGAGGGTTAAGGATTCACGTCCTTGACCAATCCAACGAAAGAATCGGTGATGACGATGGCAAAAGCCAATAAAGATACCCGTGTCGTCGTCGGTATGTCGGGAGGCGTCGATTCCTCCGTTACGGCTCTTCTGTTAAAGCAGCAAGGCTATGACGTGATCGGCATCTTCATGAAAAACTGGGATGACACGGATGAGTTCGGCCGCTGTACGGCCGAAGAGGATGCGGAAGATGTACGCCGTGTCTGTGAGCAAATTGATATCCCTTACTATACCGTCAATTTCGAAAAAGAATATTATGATAAAGTATTCTCCTATTTTCTTGATGAATATAAGTCCGGACGCACTCCAAATCCGGATGTCATGTGCAACCGTGAGATCAAATTCGGCGAATTTCTGAATAAAGCGCTGGATTTGGGCGCCGACTATGTGGCTACAGGCCATTATGCAAGGGTTGTGGGGAATGACGGTATCTATACACTTCTGCGCGGTGTGGACAGCAACAAGGATCAAACCTACTTCCTGAATGCGCTCAACCAGAAGCAGCTGTCGAAAGCGATGTTCCCCATCGGGCATATCCCCAAGCCGGAGGTGCGGCGGATTGCCGAAGAAGCGGGACTGTATACAGCCAAGAAAAAAGACAGCACCGGTGTATGCTTCATCGGCGAGCGCAACTTCAAGGAGTTCCTCAGCAACTACCTGCCTGCCAAGGGCGGCGATATGGTCGATATCGTGACCGGAGAAGTTAAAGGCCGTCACGATGGCCTGATGTACTACACGCTCGGGCAGCGCCAGGGGCTGGGTATCGGCGGATCTGGAACCGGCGAGCCGTGGTTTGTAGCCGATAAGGATCTGGAACGCAACATTCTGTACGTCGTTCAAGGAGACAAGCACCCGAGTCTGTATTCCACAGGCCTCATTGCCGAGGGTGTGAACTGGATTGGCGGCACGGACGCCATTCCGTCACAGCCGCTGCACTGTACGGCCAAATTCCGTTACCGCCAGCCCGATCAGGGCGTAACGCTGACTTGGCGCGAGGACGGCTCCGTTCATGTTGCTTTCGACCAGCATCAGAAAGCGGTAACTCCGGGACAAGCCGTTGTATTTTACGACGGCGACATCTGTCTCGGCGGAGGCACCATCGATAAAATCGAGAAGCTGCAGGTACAGCCTCAAGCCTGATATAACTTGAATACTCTCATGCTATCGCTAAGCCATTCTTCCCCCGGGAAGGATGGCTTTTCAAGTTAGTAGATCGTGATATTTTCTCTGTTGAGGGGTATGTATATAATAGCCTATCGCAGAGGAGAGATCACCCATGAACGAAGCATTTATTGTGCCGCCCGGCGCTCCGGTGAAGTTAAGCTCCATCGATCCCGGGAATACGGGCGGGTACCGCAGCCGGGAGGAGACTGGGAAAGAGCACAAAAGGCTGCTGAAAAAACTTGAGGAGCTGCAGGAACCACTGTTTGCGGGCAAGAAGCACGCTGTCCTGTTTGTTTTTCAGGGAATGGACTGCAGCGGCAAAGATGGGGTGATCAACCATGTTTTTTCCGCCGTCAATCCGCAGGGTCTGCTCACGTACAGCTTTAAAACCCCAACCGCTGAAGAGGCCACACATGATTTTCTATGGAGAGCCCACAGTAGGATCCCAGGCAAAGGGTATATCGCAACTTTTAATCGTTCTTATTATGAAGATGTGCTCATTACACGCGTTCACCGGACCATCTCTGATCAGGAAGCGGCACGGAAATTCGACCAGATCAATGCATTCGAACAGCTGCTGATGGACAGCGGTGTGAAAGTGGTAAAGATATTTCTGCATATCTCAAAAGCGTTTCAGCTTGAAAAGCTGATTGACCGGATTGAGACACCTCATAAGAACTGGAAGTTTGACGCAGGCGACCTGACGGAGCGTAAATCCTGGGATTTGTATCAATCCTACTATGAAGACATATTCGAGCGCTGCAGCAGTCCGGAGCTGCCCTGGCATATTGTGCCCGCCGACCACCGCTGGTACCGGGATTTTGCCGTACTGCAGATCGTCGTGAGCACACTGGAGGGTCTGGGTCTCTCCTTCCCCGAACCGAAGCCGGAGCTGAAGGAGCTGCTTCCTGAACTGTACCGGGAAAGAGGGGTGGAGAAAGAAAAGAAGGAAAAATAAGCGCACACAGATGCGGCAGGCCCGTCAGAATACACAGCTGGCGGGATTTTTCTGAAGATTATGAATCATTGATTTTCAGCGGATCTGAACTGTACTTAATGATTAAGCCAGGATGCAAGCTCCATTCCGAGTGCCGCCCCGGCGATGCCGAGCAGCACCGAGGACAGCACATACAGTGCTGCACGGCCGCCGCGGCCGCTGTCGATCAGCTGCAGCGTTTCATAGCCGAAGGTCGAGAAGGTCGTATACGCCCCGCAAAAGCCAACACCAAGCATCCCCCACAAGGCGGGGGACAAGGTCCCCTGTAAAAACATCTTATAAAGAATCCCAAGCAGCAGAGAGCCCGAAATGTTGATGAGCCACGTTCCCCAGGGAAAAGCGGTGCCCAAGCGGACGGACACTGCCTTGCCCAATCCGAAGCGCAGCACCGCGCCAATGATACCGCCGATACCAGTTAACCAAATCATACGGCTGCGCCCCCTCTGGAGCGGGAAGCCATATACTGCCCGAGCCTAATGCCTGCCAGAGACATCAGAAGCCCGCCGAGCAGGCTCGATGCAATATATAACAAGGAAACTGTGGCTTGGCCTTCACTCCACAACCGCACCGCATCTACAGTGAAGGTTGAGAATGTTGTAAAGGCTCCGGTAAAACCCGTACCAATGGCGAGGCGCAGCCGCGGCGGAATCCGCCACACTCCCGGAGTGACCGTGAAAAACCAGCCCAGAAACAGGCAGCCTGACAGGTTAATGAGCAGCACAGCCGACGGAAACCCGTCGGGCCCCACCGGAATCCACTGCTGCATGCCATACCTGCAAAGCGTCCCAAGCAGCCCGCCGGCGCCTACAAAGACTAAATCTTTAATCATGGGTTCTAACTCTCCTATGGGTGATGAACCAAACTTTAATAGCATAAAGTTATGTTCTTTTTATTTCTGCGATTCCCGCCATTGCTGGTTCTGCCGGATCTTGCTCTCATTCCCCTGCTCTGTTGCTCTGTAAAAAGTCCGGTCTGCAATTTCATCCGGCAAATACTGCTGTTTGACATAGTGATTAGGAAAATTATGCGGATACTTGTAGCCGACATGCCCCAGCTTCTCCGCCCCTTTATAATGGGCATCCCGCAGATGCAGGGGAACCTCGGCCGACTTGATCTCATCCATTGTGGACATCGCGTTTGAGATCGCCATAACTACCGCGTTGGATTTCGGACTTTCCACCGCAAACAAGATTGCCTGGGCAATATTCAGCTTGGCTTCCGGCCAGCCGTTATTGCGATACGCCTCCAGCGCACTGACGGCCTGCACCATCGCCTGCGGATTCGCCAGCCCGATATCCTCGCTGCTGGCAGCGATCAGCCGGCGAATGAACGTCATCGGGTCCATGCCCAGCTTTTCCACCGCGTAGAGAAACCAGAACAGCGCCGCATCGCTGGAGCCGCGGATGCTCTTGTGAAAAGCGGACAGAACATCATACTGTGTGGATTCATCCGCCTTGACGATCGGCCTGCGGATGGATTCCTCCGCCACTTCAAGCGTTACATGAACCGTGCCGTCCGCCAGCGGAGAGGTTGTCAGCGCAGCCAGCTCAAGAGCGTTCAGAGCACGCCGGATATCCCCGTTCGCCATCGTGGCAATATGGTCCAGCGCCTCTTCATCGACCTGCAGCTGCATAAAGCCAAGCCCTTTTTCCTCATCGGCAAGGGCACGGCGCATGGCCGCCAGCGAATGCTCCCTGGTGAGGGCCTCTAGCTGAAACAGGGTGGACCGGCTCAGCAAGGCCCCATTGACGTAGTGAAACGGATTTTCCGTCGTGGCCCCGATAAAGATGATCGTCCCCTTTTCCACCGCAGGCAACAAAGCATCCTGTCTGGAGCTGTTGAAACGATGCACCTCATCGAGGAACAGGATCGTTTTTGTGCCGTACATCGCTTTGTTGGTCTGTGCCTGATCGATCACCTCACGGACATCCTTAACCGAGGCATCCACCGCATTCAGACGCACAAAGTTCCCCTGTGTATGATTTGATATAATATGGGCCAGCGTCGTCTTGCCGCAGCCGGGCGGTCCATACAGCAGAATGGAACTCACCTGATCGGCTTCAATCGCCCGCCGCAGCAGCTTTCCCGGCCCGACAATATGCTCTTGTCCAATATATTCATCCAGGCTTACCGGCCTCATCCGGTCCGCCAGCAGACGGCCGCCCGGGGTCGACTCCTGGGAAAACGAAAATAAATCCATACGTTTCACATCCTTGAAAGTTTGCGTAACCGTTCGTAACACCGTCATCTATTTTAACATACCAAAAGGGCCGATGCAGTCGACCAGCTCTCCCATGAAACTGTAGGTATGCAGGAATATCCCCCGGAACCTGATTCAGGCAGTTTTTTCAATGTCTATTATAGGGGGACCAAAGGGACTTTGTACGGTCACCTACATTAGGAACGGCGCATGAAGCACAAAAAGCCGAGAACAGTGAGAAACTCGTACCTGTTCTCGACTTTATTACCACCCCTAAATCGCCGGAGATTGGCGATTTAGGGGTGGCATTGATGAGTAGAAGGACGCACGCAGCAGCGGAAAGGACGAAGCAATTCCGAAAAAGCGGCAGCGTTCGCTGTTATCCCCCAATTTCATCCGCTTAAAATATAAACAGAAATTGGGGGATAACAGCGATTGTAGGAATGCTTCGTTCTTGGAGCGCCTTAGAACAGCCCCTTCCACTCATCTATGCTTCGACATATTCCGGCAACCGCTCCGCATACATAAGCCACAGTTCATGCAGCGCCCGCGTACAGCCGACATACAGCAGCTTCGCGTCCATGGCGTCCGCGGCATAGTGCTGGTCGTCCGCATCAGCCACGATAACACCGTCAAACTCCAGCCCTTTGGAAAGATAGACAGGCAGCACCGACAGCCCGCCCTCATACTGCTTCATGGAGCCGTCAATCAGATGAATATCGATCCCCTGCTCTATGAAGTAGGCATGGAGCTCCTCCGCCTCCTGTAAAGTGCGGGTAAGGACGGATACGGTGCGGTATTCTTTAGCAGACAGCTCCCGCAGCGCGGACAGCAGATGCTCCTTCCGCCCCTGGGGGCCGTACGGGAGCACGCGGACCGGATCGCCGCTGCGGAATACCGGCACGGCCGTAATACCGCTGTGTACACCTTTTTCCAGAATGATGTTGGCAAACTCAATGATCTCCAGCGTCGAGCGATAGCTCCGTGTCAGCGCAAAATATCCCGTATCCTCACGATTAAACAGAGAGCTGACCTCATCCCAGCTTTGAACGCCTTTATAGGCGTGAATGCCCTGGGACAGGTCTCCCAGAATCGTAAACGAGTGCCCTTTCACGAACAGATCCAGCAGCGCCGTATGAAATGGTGAAAAATCCTGGGCTTCATCGATCACCACATGGTCGAACCGGCTGCCTGAATCGATGTCATGCGTCAGAACGTGCAGATATACAAGCGCAGGCAGATCCTCCTCGCGCAACACGTTCTTTTTCAAATCCGCCGCCGTCCCCTTCAGCACATGGACAGGAATTTCTTCCATGATGGATGAAGGTAGCGCAGGACCTTTTACCGCCTGAAATAGCTGCTTATATATCGTTACGGCTTCAAACTGCGGCCATTTCTTGGCATAGGCCTTTTCCCGCTGTCCTGCTTTCTTCTTCCGTTCCTTCAAAACGGCGGAGGATGCCGGCTTTTTCAGCTCCATTTCAATCCAGCGGTGGATTCTCGCCAGCACACGCTCGGTGCGCTTGGCAAGGGGATAAGGCTTGTACTCTTCATTGAACCAGTGCAGTATTTCGTTTCTGGACAGGACCGCTCCATCCCACGGACTAAAGTCGCCTCCAGGCACCGACAAGGGTTCAAGCTGCTGCACATATTTTTCAAGCAGACGCATAAAAGCCAACGATCCCTTAAATCTGCCCGGGGTGGTCTCATTCACCTCAGGTCTGGCTGCCCCGGACTCAAACCAGGTCTGCAGCGCATCCTCTGCCGGGGCAAGCTGAAGGTCCGTATCCAGTATGCCGAAGGCCCAGTCATTGAAAGTACGCTGTTGTATGCTGCCGACGCCAAGCTCGGGAAGCACGTCGGATATATAATCGAGGAACATATGGTTTGGCGCAAAAATGATCATTTTTTCGGCTGATACCTGCTCCTTGTACTGATACAGCAAAAACGCCAGACGGTGCAGCGCCACGGTAGTCTTTCCGCTCCCCGCCACGCCCTGAATGACCAGTGCTTTGCCGCGCTCCGCACGGATAATCTGATCCTGCTCCGCCTGGATGGTCGACACGATATCGCGCAGGCGGTTATCTTTATTCTCACCGAGCCGATAGACGAGAAACTCATCCGACACGGCCGGATCATCGCTCTCCCGGTTGAAGGTATCGGCGACCCTTTCCAGAATCTGCTTCCGGATCACGACATTTCGTTTCAAATAGACCAGCCCTTCGATCAGGCCTTCCGGCGCTTCATAAGAGGCAAGGTCCTCCCCGCCTGTAAAGGAATAAAACAGACTGGCCACAGGGGCGCGCCAATCGATCACAAGCGGATATTCCCCCACCTCTTCACGATCCACGCCTACTTTGCCGATATAAAGGGGTTTACGTGTACCCTTGCCCTTCTCCTCAAAATCCAGTCTTCCGAAATAAGGCTCCTGCAGACTTTTCGCCAAAGCCTGACGCCTCTCCTCCCGCCCAGCTTCGAGCGCCTGCTCCGTGAAGTCATGGCCGGTATACACTGGAACCGATTGCAGCTTTTGCAGTCTGCGGTCGATTTCCTCCATCACCTGCGTCAGCCTTTGTTTTTCTTCTTGATAGGCACTTTGAAAATCTTGTTCCACTTTCAGTTACCTCCTAAGAGAGATTTGGTTGAGCCTTAACACTTTTCAAAAAAAGGAAGCTAAATCATACCATATTGAATCCAAAAAAGCTATAAGTGATTGCAGGCCGGCTGGACTGCATAACTTACAGCTTTTAACTCATTGGAACCTTCCCCTTGATTCTTCTGTACGTTGGGCATTGATCCAGCGTCTCTCATTAGCCAAGCCTAAAAGAGCTCGGGCATTGGTTCTGGCTGTCCTGCTTCAACAAATTGTTTTTCCGCCAGCTCGCGATACACCTCATGAGACTGCATCAGCTCCGCATGGGTTCCCGATCCGGTTACCTTTCCGTTTTCAAGCACTACGATCTGGTCCGAATGAACAACCGTCGATAAACGGTGGGCAATGACTATCGTCGTGCGCCCCTCCATCAGGTTGGCGAGCGCCTTCTGCACTTCATGCTCGGAGGAACTGTCCAGTGCGGATGTTGCCTCATCCAGCATCAGAATATCGGGGCTACGCAGGAATGCGCGGGCAATGGCGATGCGCTGCCTTTGACCGCCTGACAGCTTGATACCCCGTTCGCCCACCTCGGTTTGGTACTGCTGGGGTAATTTATCGATAAAAGGCGCTGCATACGCCAGCTCGGCCGCCCGCCGGATTTCATCCATGCTCACCTCGCGGGAAATTCCGTACGTAATATTTTCAAGAATCGTTCCGGCCATCATGGGGCTTTCCTGGGACACATATCCGATCTTGGCCCGCCAGCTTGCCAGCATATACTCGTCGATCCTGTCCTGGCCGTATCTGATTTCCCCTTCCGCGGGTATATAAAATCTCTCCAGCAAGGCGAACAGCGTCGACTTGCCGCTCCCGCTCGGGCCTACGATAGCGGTCGTCTGACGTGCGGGAATCACCAGATTGATGTCTTTCAGCACCTCTTCTCCCGTGTTATAGGCAAAGCTTACATTTTTCAATTCGATGCTTTCGCCCTGGGGAGAGGCCTCCTTCCGGTTATCCTGCGGCTCCACCTCGTGGGCAAGTATGGATTGTATCCGCTCTGTGGCGCCCAGCACCTTCTGGATTCTTGAATACAGGGTGGTGAACTGCGCCATCGGCATAATGACCTGGAAGAGCAATAAAATAAAGGCAACCAGATCTCCCGCTGTTAGCAGACCTGATGCCACCCGAATTCCCCCAACCCCGAGAATAAGAACGAGCACAGCCGTCATGGCAAAAGTGGAGAGCGGTCCGATCAGGGCCAGTATTCTCGCCTCCTGCAGTCCGAATTTGAACATGCGGCGGATTCGGTCCTCTCCGGAACGTGCTTCTCTCACCTCAGTACCGTAAGCCTTAACAAGACGAATCTCCCCGATCACCTGCCCCAGCACGGAGGTCAGATCAGCCATTTCATCCTGCTGTTTTTTGGAAATACGGTACATTTTCCGTCCTACCGGCATCAATATCAAAGCCGTTATCGGTACCACGGCCAGGATAATAAGTGTCATCACCCAGTCCAGATAAAACAGCAGGGCAATACCGCCGATAATGGCGATAATGTTGGAGACAAAGCTGACCAGATACTCGGTAATCAGGTTCATGATCAAGCTTGTATCATTGGTAACCCTGCTCATAGTGTCGCCAGTGCGGTTGCGGTCGAAAAACGGAATCGGCAGCGCCAGCACCTTGTTCCAAAGCCGGGTACGCAGATTGGCCACAATCCGCTGTCCCGCGTAGTTCAGCATATAGATCGACACTGCCGAAGCGGCAGCCTGCAGAATGAACGCGGCGACAAGTCCGATGATGACCTGCCTGTTCAGGGAATCGACCGTGAGTCCGTCAATCAGCCCCTTCGTCATGAGCGGAACGATCAGGCTGGCTGCGGTCTGAACGAGTGTCAGAAGCAGAGCCACGACCAGTACGGCACGCGGCGGATTGGAATCCTTAATGAGCCGCGCAAAACGGCGTAAACCAGCCGTATCCGGTCTCGGGGCGCTTGAAGCGGTAGTTTCCATTATGGCTCCCTCCTTTTGCCCTTTTACAAATTGGCGTTAAGCACAAAATTGGCAATGAACAGCACGGATATCACATACAATACACGCGGAACTTCTCTGCCCTTCCCCGCAGCCAGCTTGGCAAGCGGGTAAGCGATAAAACCAAAGGCCATGCCGTCCACGATGCTGTAGGTAAACGGAATCATCACCATAATCAGAAAAGCCGGGAACGCGTCCGTAAAGCTTGAAAAATCCATTTCCCGCACATTTTGCACCATGAGTCCGCCGATGATAATAAGCACAGGCGCAATCGCGCTGTCAGGAATGTATGTCAGCATAGGGATGAAGAAAAAGGTCAGCCCAAACATCAGCGCAGTGACCAACGGCGTCATGCCTGTCCGGCCGCCGGCGGCGATCCCTGCGGTGGATTCCGCCGCGGCAACAGTCGGACTGCTGCCGAAGATACCGGCAAGAATATTGCTGACCGCCAATGCCCGCAGGCTGCCTTTGAAAGTCTCAGGTCTGCCGATCATTCCTGTCTGGCCTGCGATCAGCCCCATATTTTCAAATACCACGATCAGCAGCAGCAGGAACACGGCAATCCAGAAGGCAAGTGTGGCAAAGCCGGACATCGTAAGATGCGCGAACAACTCCCCAAACTGCTGCACCGTGTCCTCGCTCTTCGTCATGCCGCCAGGGTGCACCGCTCCCAATGCATAGGCGAGCGCGGTGCCTGCCAGCATGCTGATCAGCAGTCCCCCCTGCACTTTGCGAATAAAAAGGACAAGCGCCAGCATCAACGTCACGCAGGCTGTGATAACTGCCGGATCATTAAAATGCCCAATTGCAACGAATGTAGTCTGGTGGGCGATCACGATCCCGCTTTTTTGCAGGCCGATAAAGGTCAGGAACAGCCCGATCCCCACGGTAATGCCATGCTGCAGGTTGAGCGGGATCGCCTCACTGATCTTCCGGTACAGGGACGTAAAGGCAACGACGGCAAAGAGAACGCCCGTAATAGAAACCACGGTGAGCGCCTCCTGCCAGCTCAGCTTCATCGAATGGACCAGGGTATAGGTGAAAAAAGCGTTAATGCCCATGCCGGGCACCACGACAATCGGCGATTTGCCGCCAAACGCCATCAGCAGACAGCCTGCGGCGGAAGTAAGCAGCGTAGCCAGCATGGCTCCCTGCAGCGGCATCCCCGCATCCGACAGAATAGCCGCATTTACCAGCACTATATATACGACCGAGAAATAAGAAATGAGGCCGGCCGCGACTTCCTTTTTCCATAGATCCCCGGGCTTCAGCCCAAGACTGCGGGATAAAAATCCCTTATTCATAAACCTGCTGCCTCCACATCTTCTGAGTAATCTTGTTGCTCTACAAGCAAACATTCTCATCATACATCGCCCGACTTCTTTTTTACAAGCGATGTAAGCTCAATCCCATGCCGCAAACAAGGCGAAAAGGCCTGCGCGCCTATCTGGAGGCTTCGCAGGCCTTTCATCATTCTAGGTTTGAGAGGTAGTTCAAAAAGTCATCTTTTGATCACGAAGAAAGTCAGGAAGCGGACTCGACATCGAATCTTGAATTCAGCCGGGACTTCCGGTGCTCACGTACCCCTAGTACGCTCCGCTCCTCAGTCCCTACCTTCATCCAACTCAAGCGTTTTGAAAATACGCACTTCGGAAGCATAAGCTTCGGTGCTGAAAACCTGACTTTTTGAACACGCACTTAATACTATTGTTCAAGCAGCTCCTTAACCACTACGCTCACCATGATCAACCCCGCTACCGGAGGAACAAAGGCATTGCTGGCAGGCGGCTGCTTGGCTTTGCGGATCTCGGGCGCATTCTCGGGCACAATCCGCTGCGTTACGTCCTGGCGTGGCTTCATTGGCTCCTCGGTGGAGAATACGACCTTTACGCCCTTTTTAATCCCGTCTTTGCGCAGCTTGGTGCGGATCACCCTGGCGATCGGGTCCATGGACGTTTTGGAAATGTCCGCAACCTGGAATTTGGTCGGATCCATTTTATTGGCCGCACCCATGCTGGAAATGATCGGAATATTCCGTTTGAGGCATTCTTTGATCAAATGAATTTTGTACATGATCGTATCGGAAGCGTCGATCACATAATCCAGCTCGTATTTGAACAGTTCCTCATATGTCTCTTCCGTGTAAAACATATTCAGCGCAATCGCTTCACACTCCGGGTTGATCAGCTTCACCCGATCAACCATCAGCTCCGCTTTCTTCTGGCCGATGGTTGTCGTCAGGGCGTGAATCTGCCGATTAATGTTTGTGATATCCACAACATCCTTGTCAATCAGGATGATGCGTCCGACGCCCGTCCGGGCCAAAGCTTCAACGGCAATGGAGCCCACACCACCGATGCCGAGCACCGCTACCGTGCTGTTCTTCATCTTTTCGAGACCCTCTGGACCGATTGCCAATTCGGTACGGGAAAATTGATGCAGCATGCCGGAGACCTCCTTTTAACTCAATTTATAGAATGGGGCAATATCTTCTTAATAAACCGTTTGGGCCGGACTGAAGCCGGACAAGGCATGAACCCATTATCCCTGGGATAACGGGTTCATATCCGAAAGCTGCGTCCGCTCAAGGCGCAGGCTATCTGTCATACCGTTCGATTGGTTTAAGCCTTCGAGGCTGCAGGCTTTGGCGCAAGACGGATATGCAGCTGCTCCAGTTGGCTCGCATCAACCTCGGAAGGCGCGTCCATCAAGAGGTCGGTTGCACTTGCCGTTTTCGGGAAGGCAATCGTTTCGCGCAGATTCGTGCGTCCGGAGAGCAGCATGACCAGACGGTCGAAACCGAAAGCAATGCCGCCATGCGGTGGTGTGCCATATTCAAAAGCATCCATCAGGTAGCCGAATTTCTCTTGGGCTTCTTCAGGAGACAAGCCGATCGCGTTAAACATTTTCTCCTGTACATCCCGCTTGTAAATCCGCATGGAGCCGCCGCCTACTTCGTAACCGTTCAGGACGATATCGTAAGCCTGGGCACGGATTTTGCCCGGATCGGTTTCGAACAAGGCAATATCCTCTTCTTTTGGACGTGTGAACGGATGGTGTTCAGCAACATAACGTTTTTGCTCTTCATCGTATCCAAGCAGCGGAAAGTCCACCACCCACACAAACTTGAACTTGCTGTCATCGATGAGACCGAGCTGGCGGCCGATCTTGAGGCGAAGCGCACCAAGAACGTCTGCGACGACTTTTTTATTATCCGCCGAGAAGAGCAGCAGGTCTCCCTCTTCCGCGCCAGTGCGTTCTCTTACCGCTTCAATCTCTTCAGGAGTAAAGAACTTCACAATCGGTCCCTTGAATTCGCCGTCTTTCACTTGAATCCAGGCCAGACCCTTCGCTCCGTAACGTGCAGCATAAGGCCCGAGATCGTCAATCTCCTTGCGTGTCCAGGTGCCGCAGCCTTTGGCATTCAGCACCTTCACTTCTCCACCTTTCTCAATGACGGAGGAGAACACCTTGACACCGCTGTTTGCCAGCAGATCGTTCATCTCAATGAGCTCCAGGCCGAAGCGCAGGTCAGGCTTGTCGGAGCCGTATTTGCCCATCGCTTCCGCATGGGTAATGCGCTGGAACGGTGTTTCCAGCTCGACGCCGATCGTCTCGCGGAACAGCTTCACCATCAGCTGCTCCATCATCTCCAGAAGCTCGTCCTGCTGCATGAAGGAGGTTTCGATGTCGACCTGTGTGAATTCAGGCTGACGGTCTGCGCGCAGATCCTCATCACGGAAGCAGCGGGCGATCTGATAGTAGCGCTCAAGCCCGCCTACCATCAGCAGCTGTTTGTAAATTTGCGGCGACTGCGGCAGTGCGAAAAACTCGCCTTCATGCACACGGCTCGGTACCAGATAATCCCGCGCCCCTTCCGGAGAGCTCTTTGTCAGAATTGGTGTCTCTACTTCAATGAAGTCCTGTCCGTCCAGGAAATCGCGGAACACTTTGGCTGCCTTGGAACGCAGCTTCAGTGTCTGGTGCATTTCAGGACGGCGCAGGTCCAGATAGCGGTATTTCAGACGGAGCGATTCGTCGACTTCAATTCCGTCCTCGATGAAGAACGGAGGTGTTTTGGACGCATTCAGCACCTCGATCTCGGTAATGCGGACCTCGATCTGGCCTGTAGGCAGATTCGGGTTTACCGTTTCAGGGTCACGCTGTACAACTTCCCCTTTGACCTCAAGTACATATTCCGTGCGGACACGGTCCGCAATCTGCAGTGCTTCTCCCGAGTAAGCAGGATTAAATACGATTTGCACGATCCCGCTGCGGTCGCGAAGGTCGATAAACAGCACGCCCCCAAGGTCGCGGCGCGTCTGCACCCATCCGTTCAGAACGACGGTTTCTCCGATGTTGGCTGTGGTAAGCTCTCCACAATGGTGAGTCCTTTTCATGCTTGTATCCCCTTTATCATTTTGAATTTTAAACCGTTATGAAGGTTAAGCCAGTGGTTTCAACTCATTAACAAGATCATCGAGGCGAACAGTGCGCTGTTCTCCGCTGTCCATGGCCTTAAGTGCAATTTCGCCGCGCTCCAGCTCATCATCCCCGAGGATGGCGGTATAACGGGCATGGAAGCGGTCAGCCGATTTCATCTGTGCCTTCATCTTGCGTCCCAGGTAATCCCGTTCGGCTGAAAATCCTGCCTGGCGCAGCTTGAACAGCTGCTTTGTCACTTCACGGTCAGCGGCTTCACCAAGGGCCACCAGATATACATCCAGCGGTTTCACCGCATCAAGCCCGACAGACTGATGCTCCAGAATCAGCTGAATGCGCTCCAGCCCGATGCCGAAGCCGATGCCCGGCTGATCCGGTCCTCCGAGCTCACCCACAAGCCCGTTGTATCTTCCTCCGCCGCCGATCGTATCAATGGCGCCGATCCCTTCGGCTTTAAGCTCGAAAGCCGTCATCGTATAGTAATCAAGACCGCGTACGAGCCGGTGATTCAGCCTGTACTCGACACCCATATCCGTCAAATACTGCTGCACCTTCTGAAAATGTACAGTGCACTCCTCATCCAGACTGTCGAGAATGGACGGTGCGTCCTTGAACTTGTCCTGATCCACCTTGCAGTCCAGCACGCGCAGCGGGTTGCGCTCCATCCGGGATTGGCAGTCCTTGCACAGCGTATCACGCATCGGATTCAGGAAATCCAGCAGGCGTTGGCGATAGGCCGCCCGGCTGGTCGGATTGCCGACGGAATTCAGTTCCACCTGCACTCCTTTCAGTCCCAGATCCAGGCAGAACTGATAACCCAGCGCGATAACCTCGGCATCCATGGCCGGATCAACGGCTCCGAATGCCTCCACACCGAATTGGTGGAACTGGCGCTGCCGCCCTGCCTGCGGCCGCTCGTAGCGGAACATGGGTCCGATATAATACAGCTTGGTTACGTCAGGCTCACCGTACAGCTTATTTTCAACATAAGACCGGACAACACCGGCTGTTCCTTCCGGCCGCAGCGTCAGGCTGCGGTCACCTTTGTCCTTGAACGTATACATTTCCTTCTCTACAACATCCGTCGTCTCGCCTACCCCGCGCACGAACAGTTCAGTCTGCTCAAACATCGGGGTGCGGATTTCACGGTAGTTGAAGCGGCGGCATATATCCCGCGCTTTCCCTTCCACAAACTGCCACTTTTCCACTACACCGGGAAGCAGGTCCTGCGTGCCGGTCGGTTTTTGAAAAGCCATGGCCATCATCCCTCCATCTTTTAACAAAACAAAAAATCTCCCGCCCTGTCACATAACAGGGACGAGAGATTGCCGTTTATAAATCACCCGTGGTACCACCCACATTCCGAAATATGCCGCCTGAGACTTTAAAAAGCCCAAGCTCACATCCGCTCAACGTATAACGCCCGTGCCGCGCAGCACAGCTACTGACCACTCTAAATCAAACTGCCGTGGAAGTTCACCGTCTGTTCTCGGGGAAGTCATTCGTCCGCTCATCAAGGGAGCTTTTACAGCCTTGAAGCTCCTCTCTGTGCATGTGGGTTCGGAGTACTCGGTCCCGTCATCAAATCTTTATACAGATTATTATTTTCTGATTTTAATGAACCGGCGTGTCAAAGTCAAGATGGTGTATCATTCAATGTGAGAAAATAGCGAGATTTGGGCAAAAAAAACCTGCGGAAACGGTCCGCAGGTTCATAAAGGATATATTAAAGGGGGTCATGCTGTTATTATAAACAAGCAATATTAAGGGATTATGTTGCGAATATTACAATTCTATTACAGCAGATTTTTGCCGATATTTGTGCAGGCTGGGCGGAAGCTGACCTTATTCGTCGAAGCGGTCGACATAAGCATGGTTGGCACGCAGCTTATGCACAATTTCCTCATAGTCCGCATCGTCCACCTTCGCCGACAGGACATATTGCAGCTTGTCATTATCCTCTGATGAAAATACTTCCGTTGCATCCAGCAGGCCGGGCGTGTGTGCATCTAATTCATTCCTGCGAACCCCTTCATCACTCCTGTTCGACACGACGGGAACGATACGATCGCCGTATCCCGAACTGGCTGCAGCAGCTCCTGCCGCACCACCCGTGTTCATGGAGCCTGCCGTATTGTATGGAATGAATGGGATCAATAAACGTCTGTCCCGTCCCAATGTTCCATCCAGCTGCCCGACCTCCAAATGCTCTGTCCGATAGGCTTGCAAGGAGGTCCTTGCCCCCTCCGCCTCGTCCTCGGTCTTGAAATAAGCTTGAATTTGCTTAGGCATGTCAAAACCCTCCCTTAGGATTTTGTGCAGTTTGCAGTATCAGCGCTTCACCAAAAGTGAATTAAGAATTTCACGCACAAACGCAGGCTCATCCTTAGGTGTGCGTGAGGTAATGAAATTGCCGTCCACCACGACCTCTTTATCCTCAAAATTGGCACCCGCGTTAACCATATCATCCTTGAGCGGAGGATAAGATGTAATCTTGCGGCCTTGCAGCAGCTTGGCGCTGATCAGTATTTGCGGACCATGACAAATCGCAGCGACAGGCTTCTTGGCCGCATTCATCTCGGTCACAAATTTCAGAATATGGGCGTCAAGCCGCAGGTTTTCCGGGGATGAACCTCCCGGTATGACAACCGCGTCATAGTCGCCGGCTTTAGCATCTGCTATCGCTATGTCGGCTGTATATTTCGCCTTTCCCTTCTTGCCGGTGAGGGTTTCGCCCTGCCGGAGTCCGATAATATCCGCTTCATGTCCCGCCTTCTTCACCTCATCGTAAGGCACCTGCATTTCCGAATCCTCAAATTCATTTGCCAACAGAAAAGCCACTTTACTCATATTGCTCAGAACTCCTTTCTTTGGGATATTCATGTTCTGATATTACCCGTTATCCCTTTATTCCTAACACGTACCCCGAAATACTTAATAAACCTGCGCCTGCCTTGGCGGCAGATTTTCACCCGGTCCTCTCCCTTTGCCCAAAGTGCAGAATTCGGATGACTTTTCCTCAGCCGTCATGATCACCGCCGCCTCTCTCCTGCTTGCGGGAAAACATACTGCGATGGTTACAGCACTTGCTTCCTTGGGAGCTTGCCGCATGGATTTCACTCCTCTGCCCGTTAATCATTGACAGCTATTAGCTTTCCCTAACGGCAGAAGCTTATGAAAAGCAAAACGTCTGCAAACCCGATCCCTTGGATCAAATTTGCAGACGTTTGTCCGCTTATTTTGCTATTGGAAGTTTTTATTCCGACCGGCTGTCCACGATCAGCGTTACAGGCCCCCAATTCGTCAAGGACACGTCCATCATCGCACCGAACCTGCCTGTCTCCACTGTCAGCCCCCGCTCCCGCAGACGGCTGTTAAAGGCTTCATAGAGGCCTTCAGCGATCTCCGGTTTGGCAGCAGCCATAAAATTCGGCCTTCTGCCTTTACGGCAGTCACCGTAAAGTGTAAATTGAGATACAGACAGCACAGCTCCTCCGATCTCCAGCACACTGTGATTCATTTTCCCCGCTTCGTCCTCAAAAATGCGCAGATCGGCCGCCTTATCCGCCAGAAATACCGCATCCTTCTCCGTATCCTCGTGCGTGACACCCACGAGAATCATCAGACCCTCGGCGATCCGGCCTACAACCGTGCCCTCAACGGTTACCTCCGCATTTTTGCAGCGTTGAATGACGATTCTCATTCTTTATTCTCCGTTTCTTGCCCATATAGTCTGTTATTGTATAATCCGGTGTACGGTGTACACGTCTTTCACCCGTTTGATCCGCTCCACGACGGAATGCAGATGCTCCGTATTGCGTATCAGAATGGTAATGTGCATCATGGCCATCTTGTTCTTGTCGGAACGGCCGGTAACCGCCGCCAGATTGGTTTTGCTCTCCGAAATGGCCTGCAGCACTTCATTCATCAGCCCGTTGCGGTCATGTCCCGTAACTTCGATGTCCACGCTATAATTCGCCTCAACCGCTTCTTCCCATTCAACGTCGATGACCCTTGCCTGTTCTTCTCCGTCGCCACTGCTTGGAATATTGGGACAATCACTGCGGTGTACGGAGACTCCCCGCCCTCTTGTGATGTAACCCACGATATCATCCCCGGGCACAGGGTTACAGCAGCGGGCAAAGCGAACGAGCAAATTATCGACACCTTCCACGCGGACTCCGTTGGTGGGACGTCCCTTCCGTTCCGTGTTCGGCTTGATCTCCTTCATCTCGGAAGTCAGCTCAAGCAGCTTCGCTTCTTCCAGCTCTCTCTCCTTGCGCAGCTTCTCTGTCAGCCGCGTACATATCTGCGCAGCGGTAATTCCGCCAAAACCGATAGCCGAGAGCATGTCCTCTATGTCGTTGAATGCGAATTTCTGGGCAACCTCCAGCAGCTTGTCGTCGGTCATCCAGGCAGACGGGTCGATGCCAAGGCGCTTCAACTCGCGCTCGAGGCTCTCCCGGCCTTTCTCCACGTTCTCTTCCCGCTTCTCCTTCTTGAACCATTGCTTGATTTTGCTGCGGGCGTGGGACGACTGCACGATCTTCAACCAGTCCTGACTTGGCCCGTAGGAGTGCTTGGAGGTCATAATTTCGACAATATCCCCGGTTTTCAGCCGGTAATCAAGCGGGACGATCCTTCCGTTGACCTTGGAACCGATTGTCCGGTTGCCGACCTCCGTATGGATACGAAAGGCAAAATCAAGCGGAACCGAGCCGGCAGGCAGCTCAATGACTTCACCTTTTGGCGTAAATACAAACACCAGATCGGAGAAAAAGTCCATTTTGAGCGATTCCACAAACTCCGAGGCGTCTTTTGCTTCGTTCTGCAGCTCCAGAATCTCACGGAAAAAGGTAATCGTATCCTCGGGATTTACATTCCCGTTGCCGCTGCCTTCTTTATATGCCCAGTGTGCCGCGATACCGTACTCTGCCGTGCGGTGCATCTCCGTTGTACGGATTTGGACCTCGGTGGGCTCTCCGTTCGGGCCTACCACGGTGGTGTGCAGAGACTGGTACATATTCGCCTTCGGCATGGCGATATAGTCCTTAAATCGTCCGGGCATCGGTTTCCAGAGCGTGTGGATAATGCCCAGTGTAGCATAGCAGTCCTTGATGTTGTCGACAATAATACGAATAGCAAGCAGATCATAGATTTCGTTGAACTGTTTGTTCTTGGTCGTCATTTTCTTAAAGACGCTGTATATATGCTTGGGACGTCCTGACAAATCGGCATGTATGCCCATTTCGTCCAGCTTTTCCCGAATTTTGGCAATAACGTTCTCAATGAATTGCTCCCGTTCTGCCCGCTTTTTGTGCATCAGGTTGGCAATGCGGTAATACTGCTGCGGGTTCAGATACCGGAGCGCAATGTCTTCCATTTCCCATTTGATGGCCGATATACCGAGGCGGTTCGCCACAGGACAGAAGATCTCCAAAGTTTCGTAAGAAATCCGGCGCTGGCTCTCTTCTGACTGATATTTGAGCGTTCGCATGTTGTGCAGACGATCCGCAAGCTTAATGACAATAACCCGGATATCCTGTGCCATTGCAATGAACATTTTGCGGTAATTTTCATTCTGCTGTTCTTCCTTGGAGCGGAACTGGATGCGCTCGAGCTTCGTCAGTCCGTCCACCAGCATCGCGCAAGTATCGCCAAAATGTTCACGAATCTCATCCAGTGACACTGTCGTGTCCTCCACTACATCATGCAGAAGAGCCGCAATGATGGAAAGAGTGTCCATCTGCATGTTTACAACAATATCAGCCACGGCCAGCGGGTGAAGAATATAAGGCTCACCCGATTTGCGGGTCTGGCCATGATGAGCCTGCTCTGCGAAGTCATATGCTTCCCGGATGCGGAGAAGATCAGGTTCCCGGATATAGGCTCCAGCCTTTTTAAGTAATTGCTCTATGCCCATTCTGCTCTTATCCGTGTCCTTTCTATACAAAATGGAACCCGACGGTTTGCGCAGCTCGTGCAGGTTCCCCAAAGTGATTTCCTATAATTATGACGGTTGCAGCCCATAACGTCAACTGTCGGACCATGAAGATTAAGTAAGGAAATATATGACGAAAATCAATGAATGAAACGGAATATTTGATATTGAAAAAATTGCCGAAAGTCTTTAATGTAAGTAAGAATGACTAAAGGCGGAATAAAAGCTGCGTCCTTCTACATTATCAACCTATCACTTAAGGAGTGAATGCTTTGCAGCGCGAAATTCAAGTACAAGAAAGACTGCCGCTGGGCCCGGGATTTCTCTTGAGCCTTCAGCACCTCTTTGCAATGTTCGGCAGCACCGTGCTCGTACCGAACATATTCGGTGTCGATCCAGGCATGATTCTGCTCATGAACGGCGTCGGCACCCTGCTTTATATTTTCTTATGCCGCGGCAAAATTCCAGCTTATCTGGGCTCAAGTTTTGCTTTTCTATCCCCCGTTGGAATTGTGCTCGCTGCCAACCCCGGCTCAGGCTATTCCATGGCGCTGAGCGCATTTATCGTCACCGGCGCAGTGTTTTGTATCGTGGCTCTTATTGTAAAATTTGCCGGCACAGCATGGCTGGATGTCGTTTTCCCTCCGGCTGTCATGGGAGCCATCGTAGCATTGATCGGCCTTGAGCTCGTTCCGACAGCGGCCGGCATGGCCGGTTTTATCAATTCGGACCCGACTCAGGCGTGGACGCCTGATCCGAAGAGCATCACGCTTTCACTGGTGACGATGGCCGTCACCGTACTTGGGGCCGTTCTGTTCCGCGGCTTTGCCAAAATCATACACATCCTGCTTGGCATTATTGTCGGTTATTTACTGGCTTATGCGATGGGGATGGTAAATACGGGAAATATTGCAGCTGCTCATTTTCTCGATTTCCCAACCGTTACGACGCCTACCTGGAACATGACTGCCATTTTGACCATTTTGCCGGTGTCCCTTGTTGTGATCGTAGAGCATATCGGCCACCTGCTGGTAACGGGCAATATCGTTGGCAAAGATTTGTCCAAAGACCCCGGCCTGCACCGTTCCCTGCTCGGCAACGGAATTTCAACGATTATCTCCGGCTTCGTAGGATCAACACCGAATACGACCTACGGGGAAAATATCGGTGTCATGGCGCTTACCAGAGTATATTCCGTATGGGTCATTGGAGGTGCGGCCATTATTGCAATTTTGCTCTCCTTCTCCGGAACGTTTTCGGCGGTTGTCGCCAACATTCCCACCCCGGTCATGGGCGGCGTCTCGCTGCTGCTGTTCGGAGTCATCGCCGCATCCGGACTGCGTATCTTCGTGGAGCAGAAAGTCGATTTCTCCAAGGCGACCAACATGCTGTTGGCCACCCTTGTACTGGTAGTAGGCATTAGCGGCGTAAAATTGTCACTGGGGACCGTTGAGCTTAAAGGCATGGCTTTGGCAACAGTAGTAGGCATCCTGCTCAGCCTGCTGTTCAAGCTGTTTGAAGTCATGGGCTTGTCCAACGACAAAACCGATAAGCCCTTTGTCGAGAAAACACCGGATTGATCCCATCCGTACATGCAAAAAAGCCACCGTTTTCCTCAATGAGAAAACTGGTGGCTTTTTCGTTATTTAGCACAGCTTAATATTTCCCGGGAAAAGCGGGGAAGGTAAATCGCCTTCACCATGAGGAACTCATTCATTTTTAATAAGTTACCAGTGAAAATACGTCCACATCAGGAAGCTTGGCGCGCCCATTCAGCTCGGCCAGCTCGATCAGGAAGGCAGCACCTGCCACATTGCCGCCCAGTTGGCGGACCAGATTGACGGAGGTGGAGATGGTCCCGCCTGTAGCCAGCAGATCATCCGCGATCAGCACATTTTGTCCTGGCTTGACGGCATCCTTATGCATGGCCAGCTTATCTGTTCCGTATTCCAGGTCATAACCGACTTCAACCGTCTCTCCCGGCAGCTTTCCGCTTTTGCGAATGGGAACAAAGCCCACGCCCAAAGCATAAGCCAAAGGAGCGCCTATCACAAAACCTCTCGCTTCAGGTCCGGCAATCAGATCAATCTTTAAATCCGCTACCATGGCTTTCAGCTCGTCAATTGCCTGACGGTAAATGTCTCCCCGGTTCAACAATGTTGTAATGTCCTTGAAGCTGATGCCCGGCTGCGGGAAATCAGGAATAACACGAATATACTGTTTATAGTCCAAAATAGGTCCTCCTACCTGAAAATAGAAATCTTATTAAATAAAGCTGAAGCATGCAGCAATATCATTGTTTATGAGACAAAAAGACGCGATTCTGTTCAGGATGCCCCTTTCAGCCTGGACATCATCCAGTTGGTCAGTTGGGGGGTTCCCTCATCCAGCAGATAACGTTCCATCTCGGCGGCTTCATTCAATTCATGAAACCGGTGCGAAGAAGTCAGCTCTTTTTTGGGCGGATTAGAGACACAGCTTAATTTCCCGTCCTCTCTATGTACAAAGCCGAGCTCTTCAAACACATCCAGCACCTTGGACATCATTCTTACAGAAACCGAGCACTGCCGGCTTAATGCAGGAAGAATCGTTTTTTCATCATGCGGGCCCGGTCCCAGTTTTCTCAGAAGCACGTATATGCGCTTGAATTGCTCACGGTCGGGCGCTTCCAGCCGGCCATGGTAGCCATTCTTGGCATGCATGAGAACGATATTCTCCACCTTGGGAAATATCGTCCACAGGGCATTAAACTGTTCCCTGGTTTCCGGAAGATCAAGCAGAAACAAAGTTCGCACAGTATCCTTAACCACCGGATCTGCCGATTCTTTCTCCGGCAGAATGCCGGCATTCTTATCATATACCCAAATCCGCTCATCATTCAATGAGCTTATTTTGCGAAAAGGCGAAGAGGGACCAACAACGGCAGCCACAGGCGCGCGGTCTGTACTGTCCTGATGAAAGATGCGTATACAGCGTTCCATAAGTCCGGACGGATCCGCTTCCCCACGGAAATCAAACACCTGTGGCGCCGTTACCTGGAGATCCTGCAGCATAAGCTGCAGCGAACGTTTGCCGTTCCACTCGTTGATGGACAATTCCCCCAGCACATCCATGAAGGAGCCTGGCTGCAGAAAGTCCGCAAGCTCACCACGCCCGAAGGCAACAACATCCAGCGTGGAGCCGTCCTGCTCCATTGCCAGCTTCAGATGGGTTTTTTCCTTGCCCATTTTCCGGGCCTCACGAAGCCGCAGTTTACGCAGCACCAGGCGGGGAGAGGGATTGGCCATCCCAAATGGCTGCAGCAGCTCAAGCTGCTCTGCAACACCAACGTTCAGCTCACTCAGTCTGCATTCCGCATCAACCTCGGCAACCGGAATGAAATGCTCGGGCAGCAAACGGGCATTCGCAAAGCGCTGTAATCTTAGTTCAAACTGCTCCAGCCCGTCACGATGCAGACTCATCCCCGCGGCTGACGGATGCCCGCCATAGTGATCCATCAGATCTTGACAATCAGTCAGAGCTTCATAGATATCAAGCCCGGGGATCGAGCGGGCAGAGCCTTTGCAATTTCCGGTCTCCGGATCTATGCCCAAAATAACCGTCGGACGATAATAACGCTCCAGCAGCTTGGAAGCCACGATGCCGACAACCCCCACATTCCAGCCTTCTCCTGCAATGACAATGACCGAAGGCAGAGCGGAGCCGTTGATTTTGGCTTCCAGCATTTCAATGGCCTGGCTCACGATATCGTTTACCACTTGCTGGCGTTCCTTGTTCAACAGATCCAGCTCGTGGGCAAGCTTGTCCGCTTCACCCGCATCCTCGGTAGTCAGGAGCGCCACGGCTCTTCCGGCGTGATCCAGCCGTCCGCTCGCATTAATGCGGGGCGCCAGTGCGAAGGCGATATTGATAGAGCTGACAGCTGCCATATCTACCCCGCTGATTTGCAGCAGCGCTTCAATGCCTGGAAAAGCGGAGGCTCTCATCGATTCGATGCCACGGCGGACGATGACCCTGTTCTCATCATGCAGGGGCATCAGATCCGCCACCGTTCCAATAGCCGCAATCTCAAACCAATGGGCAGGAACTTCACCCAGTAAGGCCTGTGCCAGCTTGAGAGCCACCCCTACCCCGGCAAGCCCCTTAAATGGATACGGGCATCCGGGAATCTTCGGGTTAATGAGCGCATAGGCTTCCGGCAGAACAGCCGGTGGCTCGTGGTGGTCTGTCACAATTACATCCATCCCAAGCGCCGCCGCATGAGCAATTTGCTCCACCGCGCTGATTCCGGTATCTACAGTAATAACGAGGCTAACACCCTGCTGGTAAGCCCAGTCCAGGGCATGATTATGCAGACCGTACCCTTCATTGGAGCGATGAGGGATATAAATGTCATATGAAGCCCCCAAACGTCTCATCAAATGAATCATAAATGCCGTACTGGATACGCCGTCCGCATCATAATCCCCATATATTAATATATGTTCATTACGCTCAAGAGCCTCCCGTATACGGGGGATCGCCCGGTCCATGCCCAGCAGCAAAAACGGATCATGCATCGATTCATCCCGTCCATGCAAAAAACGGTGTGCCGATTCGGGCATATCTATTCCCCGGTTAGCCAGCAGCGAAGCCAGCAGGGGAGAAATTTGCAGTTCACGGGCCAGTTCGTCCCTGACAGCAGGATCCGGCTCCGCAATTCTCCAACGGTACTGCGATTGAAGCAATGGATTTCACCTTACTTTCCATGCCGTCTGCTTCACTCACTGAATGAGTGGTGAAACTTCATTCTCCGGCAGTTCATGATTCGTCTTGTACGGGTAGACCGATTGATACGGGCTAAACTGGATTTTGACGTCCGTCACCCGGGCAAAACGGGTCATCAGCAGCGTCTTGGCCCGGTCCGCAATTTCCTGTGCCTCCTGCACCGTAATGCGGGGACTCACGCTGATAAAAGCATCAATGGATACAGTATCGTCATGCTCCAATGCCTTCAGGCTTTCTATGGTAACTATACCACGTACCCTCTGTACCGTCTCCATATATGGACGGACATCCTCTTCACGGAGCTCCTCCACAAGGGGACCGTGAACGGATTGTACAATCAGGGAATAACCTTTGCGCAGCACAAGGCAGGCAATCAGCAGACCGGCAACCGGATCCAGATAAAGAAGGAAATCCAGGCCGAATGCCTGGCCGGCCATGGCTCCGATCATGCCAAGCAGCGCCGTTAAAGATGAGTATAAAGAGAAACGATGTTCATTGATATGCACGTTGACTTCCGCTTCGCCTTTTTTCTTGGCGAATCTGTATTGAAATTGAAAGAGAGCTTCCTTTAAGACTAGTGCGGCTAATGCAGCAATCAAAGCATAAATCCCCGGCACGGAAGGCTCATCCGCAATCAGGGATCGGACGGCCGTACTGGCCAGCTCCAGTCCAGTCATTAACAACAGAACGGCAAACAATACAGAGATTGCCGGCCGTGTCCCTGGATTAATATTATTGCTTCTTCTATCTCCGCGGTATCCGGACTTCCCGGCATTCAAACGTCGGGCAAGGGCCGCCGCCGCATCCGATGCAGCATACAGCCCGTCCCCCATCAATGCCTTACTGCCCGAAACGTACCCTGCAGCGCCTTTTATCAGAGCCAATATCAGGTCACCGGCGATCCCTGTCCACGCCGCCGTCTCCGATGACCGGCTACGTTCGCTTTTCACAACAGTTCCCCCTCATTCCTGTGCTTACCTTGGACAAACGAACGGACTAGAAAACCGCGCCCTGCCAGACGCGGCTTCCTGTGCTCAGTTACATTTATGGATTGGCCGGCTTTGCCGCTTTGGCTACGGGTGGCTTCTGCTTGGCTTTCAAGCCAAGCCACAACGGCGCAGCGATAAAGATGGATGAATACGCCCCGAACAGCAGACCGATAACCATAGAGAGCGAGAACATCCGGATGGAAGCACCGCCGAAGATCAGCAAACATACCGATGCAATGAAAACCGTAAAGACTGTAGCCAGGGAGCGTGTCATCGTTTGAGCAATGCTGTGGTTGACTACCTGTGCCAGATCAGCCTTGGATTTTTTCTTGGCAAAGCGCAGATTTTCACGGATACGGTCAAATATAACAATCGTGTCGTTGATCGAGAAACCAACAATCGTCAAAATCGCGGTAATAAAGGTCAGGTCGATCTCCAACCGGAAAATGGCAAAGATAGCGATGACCAGAATCGCGTCATGCAGCAGCGATACAATCGCCGCAATGGCAAACCGCCATTCGAAACGGATGGAGACAAAGATGGCGATCGCCACACAGGCAATCAAGACTGCGTAAATGGCGTTGCGCTCCAGTTCTTTGGCCATTTCCGTATCCACGGTATTGACCTCGAAGGAAGCCCCTTGATCCAGCTTCGAGTTAAAGGTGGATTTCAATTCATTGACCTGCTGATCGGTCAGCACTTCGGAGAAACGAATGCCGAAACGTTCATTGCCCGGCGTGTAATCGGCGTCTTTTCCAATCCCCTGGGAATCCAGCAAGGATTGAATCTGTGCCTGGGTAACCGGCTTGGTCAGATTCACGTCGATATTGGACCCGGAACGGAAATCGACGCCGTAATTAAGTCCGAAAATGGAAATGCATATAATTCCTACGATGGCCAGCGCAATCGAGAATCCATAAAAATACTTGCTGACCTTCATATAATCCCAATCCCAATTAAAGCGCACGAATCTCACTCTCCTTTACACCGAAATACTTAGGCTTCTTAATCACATCAGCCTTGATCAGGAGATTGAGCAGGAAACGTGAGAAGAACACGTTGGTCAGGATACTTACGACAATGTCCACAATCAGCACCAGGGCAAAACCTCTGACGGAGCCCGTACCCAGCGCAAACATGACAAGCCCTGCGATAATCGTCGTAATATTCGCGTCCATTACGGTACGGAAGGAGTTCTTGCCCCCTGCAACCATGGAAGAGCGAATGGATTTGCCGCTAAGAATTTCCTCTTTGATCCGTTCATAAGTAATGATGTTCGCATCGACCGCCATGCCGATCCCGAGTACAAAGGCGGCGATCCCCGGCAGTGTCAGTACGAAATCTCCGAGATAGAAGATAGCAAGCACCAGCCAAGTATGCAAAATCAGACAGAAGCTGGCAATCAGACCCGGAACACGATACATCAGAATCATAAACAGCAAAATAATAACCGATGCGATCAGACCCGCAACAATCGTCTGATGCAAGGATAATTGCCCCAATGTGGCGCCGACGCTCTGCGAATATTTCTCTGTAAGGCTGAGCGGCAGTGCACCCAGATTAATGGTATCAGCAATCCGGTTTGCTTCTTCACGAGTATAACTACCGGTAATCGAAGCGTTGCCGTCTGTCAGCTGCTGTCTTACCTCTGGATCTGACAGCAATTCCTCATCAAGATAAATGGCCAGCACTTTGCCGGTTAACCGCTTGGTTATCTCAGCAAATTTGGCACTGTCCTTCACTTTAATGCTGATTTCAGGCTGATTCAATGAATTGGATACAACAGAAGCGCCATTTTCTACAAAATCCTCACCGCGCAGCTCAATTTTGCTGTAAGTTCCCGGCTTATCCCCCTCAGCCGCACTGCGGAAAGTCAATTGAGCCGGTTTCTTCAGCATTTCACGCATTTCCGCTTCATTGGTCACACCAGCAATCCGTACACGGATCCGGTTAGTCCCTTCCGTTGTTACTTCAGGCTCGCTGGTTCCCATGGCATTGATTCTCGCCTCAAGACTTTTGGCAGTCTGTATAAGCGATTCTCTGGTGACTGCTTGTCCTCCCTGCATGGGTTTAGCTTCGTATAAAACTTCAAAGCCTCCCTTTAAGTCGAGGCCCAATTTTAAACTCTGCAATAAGGCCGGGCTTGTCCCGATCATAACCCCAGCAGTTATGAGCACGACCAGGATGAAACTTAACACTCTCTTCATGCCGTCCCATGATCCCCTTTCAAATTCTCAATATTCCTATTATAGCACCTCAGCAAATGCAGTCAATTTGACCACAAAAAAGACCCCCTTCCTATTCGAAAGTGGATCCCCGGAGTGCGGACATCGTTAAATAGTTCATGAAACTGGTCGCTTTCAGCGAAAGAATGTCGTTCACAAGCTTGTGCAAATGGGGAATTCCTTCTTTCTCGTATTTACTGCTCACACAGTCCCAGACATCCTTGCTGGTTACATGCTCGTAGCCAACCATTCTAAGCTCTTCTGCCTTGCTGCGGCAAAGCATCTCAACGGCTTCTTCCAGATAATGTTCATCCAGCTCTTCCATGCCCATGACCTAACCTCCCGAGCCTTCCTAGTTAAAGGATTCTTCGCATTCCCAGTCTTCCGGCAAACTTAAACCGTACATGCAAACAATAAATGTAATCCGCCATTACGTCAACTCCTATTGCCTGCCTTTCTTAATTTACCATTCAGGATATTCACAGGCTTGTCATGAAAGGGGACAGGTTAGGCATATCCATTTACTACATGCTGTAAGCAGGTCCAGCCCAAATCTGACGGAAGAGGGAGTTGCGGTTGAGAAAACAAACATTTATTCAAGGAGCCATCATACTGCTTGCCGCAGGCATCATCAACCGGCTGCTAGGCTTCGTTCCGCGCATTGTGCTTCCCCGGATCATCGGTCCGGAAGGCGTCGGATTGTACCAGCAGGGATATCCGTTTTTCATCGTCATCGTCACGCTCATCACCGGCGGTATCCCTTTGGCTGTCGCCAAGCTGGTTGCTGAAGCCGAGACGGAGGGGCGCCCGGAGCGCTCAAGACAAATCCTGCATACTTCACTCCAATTCACGGTTTCCCTGGGCACGTTATTTCTCGTACTCTGCCTTGTCTTCGCGCCCTGGATTACAAACCATATTCTTACGGATAACCGTGTGTATCACACTTTTGTCAGTATGACGCCCATGATTGTTATTGTGGCGGTATCCTCCGTTTACCGCGGGTACTTTCAAGGGAAACAAAACATGATCCCATCCGCGGCATCTTCCATAGCCGAAACCATCATCCGCATTATTTGCGTCATCTGGTTTTCTTATCTGCTGCTGCCCAAGGGAATCGAATTTGCTGCGGCTGGCGCCATGCTCGGTGCAATGGTCGGGGAACTGATCGGCATGTTCGTGTTGCTGTGGCAGTACGCCAGGCATCATAAAGATCCTCCTGCAGAACATGGAGATGTTCAGCTGAAGGGAAGCGATGCCGGGAAAGGAAAAATACTTAGACCTTTGCTGTCCCTATCCATTCCGGTGACTGCAAGCAGGCTGGTCGGTTCATTTTCCTACCTGCTTGAGTCCATCGTGCTGATGCGCAGTCTTGCGGCAGCAGGAATTGCAACCGCCGTGGCAACTGCCCAGTATGGCGCTCTGCAGGGCATGATCATCCCGGTACTGCTCCTGCCCGGCGCCTTGACCACATCTCTGGCCATTTCGCTCGTTCCCTCCCTGACGGAAGCTGCTGCTGGAGGGCACTGGACAACCGTCCACAGCAGGCTGAACCAGTCTCTCCAGCTCTCGCTTGTTGCCGGCGCTCCGTTTGCCGTATTAATGTACGTGCTTGCCGAGCCGATATGTATGCTGCTGTACAACAGCACAGAAGCCGCGGGAATGCTGAAGCTCATGGCTCCATTTGCCCTGTTCATCTATATTCAGTCCCCTCTGCAGGCTGCCCTGCAGGCGCTTAATCGTCCCGGTCAGGCACTCATGAATACTGCAGTAGGCGCTATTATTAAAATAGCATTGATCATCGCCCTCGCCTCCCGCCCCGAATACGGAATCTATGGAGGCGTGGCCGCCATATGCGTAAACAGCATGATTGTGACCCTGCTGCACGGATACAGTGTAAGCAGGCTGCTCGGCTATCAGATGAAGCCGGGAGACTGGTTCAAAACGGTTGCAGGGATGCTTTTGATGGGAGGAGGCGTGCTGTATGCCTACAACCATCTCCCTTTCAACGGCTCGCTTTGGCTGCAGTTTATCAGTTCGTCTCTGATCGGAATGGTGCTGTACCTGGTGTTTATGTCTTGTACAGGCATGATCCGTTGGGATCAGCTGCACCGCATTCCTATTGTGCGGAGATGGTTCAGAACCTGAGAGGAATATCCGACAATAGAGGCTATTCCCTTTTGTTCCCCGCACTGACATACAGCTTGCCGTTGTGATCCAGAGTACACAGAAAAATGTCCTTAAAGTCGTTATGTCCTTGAAGCTGAATTTGATTTTTCAGCCAGAATCTGGTCTTGTTTATCTTTTCAAGATTGGCGTCCTGTACTTTTCCGTCCATAATGAGCGGAACAGGTAGCCCTTCATATTTGAACTTCTCAAGCTCCTTCCTGATGGGAGATGAACCGCCCCTGCCATCAGATGAACGGGCTGCGCCCTGTGAGCTGTCCGTATCACCATAGCCGTTTATTTTCGGGATCACCGCAAGCTTGCCGCTCGTCTCCAGAATCGCATAATCGACATCCGATATACTGGCTATATTTTGTTCCCTTAGCTGAAGCATCAAATCATCCAGATTATAGCGCTGCTTTGCCATCATCTCGCGATCCAGCTCGCCTCCGGCTATGATTACCGCAGGTTTTCCGTCAAACAACAGCCGTATGCCGCGGTTTTTGAGACCAATATAAGCTATGCTGATCTGGAGAATCAGAAGCGTAGCCAGAGGGACAAACGCATTATAAAGAGGACGCTGGATATCCTCCAGCGAAAAAACGGCAATTTCCGCCATCATGATAGAAATAATCAGATCAAACAGGGACAGCTTGCCAATTTCCCGTTTGCCCATGATCCGCATAATCACATACAGGACTACATACATCAGCACCGTACGAAAAATATGCATTCCAACTTGGTCCATAGCAAATCTCATCCTCCTGTGTGCCCCACTCGGGAGATCAGAACGCGTACTGGTATTCTCACCCTGACTATGCCGTCGCATACGGAAAATCTGATTTTTAATTAATGGAAAAAGTAGCGACGGAAAGAGCACAGCTTGTACTATCTGCTGCTGCCCGGCCATAGAATGGGATATATGATATTTTCGGAGGAGGTCAGTAAAATGGATTTGATCCGCCGTTGGTCCAATCGTGTATCAAGCCCCCTTTTATCCGGTCTGTTCCATGCCTTTGTGTGGATGATGGTCGGGGCGCTTGTGCTGTCCTTGCTGCTATGGCTCACTGGCATGCAGGAGCAGGACTTATCCCTTTTCACCTACATTATTCATGGCATCTCCATGCTGGCAGGCGGTTTTGTTTCAGGCAAAAAATCCGGAAAAAAAGGCTGGTACCAAGGTGGACTAACGGGGGTGGTTTACGGGATAGCCGTTCTGATCATCGGCTTCTTGGCCTTGGATTCGCGTGTAAATGTACAGGATCTGTTGCACTTATCCGCAGCCTTTATCCTTGGCGCTTTTGGAGGAATGCTGGGCATCAACCTGAGTAAAACATCCTGAATAGATCTTGTTTCATAGTTGAAACAAAAAAACCGGACTCTCCCCAAGAAGAGCTCGGTTTTTTCTATGATCTGGTTATTTGCTTGCTTCGCTTGCTTTCTCGTTTACAACCGTTGCTGAGCTGATGGCGCTTCGGTCGAAGGTCAGCTTGGTAACGTCGTTCACGCGCAGAACGGCAATATCGTCTGTAATCTCTACAATGGTTCCATGAAGTCCCCCGATGGTGACGACCTTATCTCCTTTTTTCAAAGCACTCAGCATGGCATTGCGCTGCTTCTGTTTCTTTTGCTGTGGTCGGATAAGCAGGAAGTAGAAAATAGCAAACATCAGAACAAACGGCAGTACCATGCCCAAGAGGCCATTGGTCCCACCACCGGCAGCCGCTGTTGCAAAATTCAACATATTATATTTTCCCCCCTTTCAAGACTTAAAGCATCTTTGCATGGTTTGTTTAAAATCCTTTTTCATTATCATGAAGACCGTACTGCTCGAAAAATTCGTCCCTGAAGTCCAGCAACCTGTCCTCCATGATGGCCTGTCTTACATTGCGCATCAGGTTCAGCAGAAAATACAGGTTGTGATAAGTGGTCAGACGAAGTCCGAAGGTTTCGTCAGCTTTGATCAAATGACGCAAATAAGCGCGCGAGTAGTTTCTGCACGTATAGCAGTCACAGGCGGGATCCAAGGGGCCGAAGTCACGCATATACTGGGCATTCCGCACCACGAGACGTCCCTGGCTTGTCATTGTCGTGCCGTTACGGGCAATACGGGTTGGAAGCACGCAGTCGAACATATCCACACCGCGGATAGCGCCTTCAATCAGCGCATCAGGCGATCCCACCCCCATCAGGTAGCGAGGCTTGCCTGAAGGAAGCAGCGGCACGGTAGATTCCAGCATTTCATACATCATATGCTTCGGTTCGCCTACGCTCAGTCCACCAATAGCATACCCCGGGAAATCCATGGAAGTCAAATCGGCCGCACTTTGCTTTCTCAGGTCTGCATACATGCCGCCCTGAACAATCGCAAACAGCCCCTGGTCATGGGGACGGGCATGGCTTTGAAGGCATCGTTCCGCCCACCGGCTCGTGCGTTCCAGCGATCTTTTTACATAGTCGTAATCCGCAGGATATGGAGGGCATTCATCGAATGCCATCATAATATCCGAGCCGAGCGCATTTTGAATTTCCATGGCAACCTCCGGGGAAAGAAACTTCTTATCCCCGTTCAGATGGGAGCGGAATTCAACGCCTTCCTCGGTAATTTTACGCATTTCACTTAACGAGAATACCTGGAAGCCGCCGCTGTCCGTCAGGATCGGACGGTCCCAGTTCATGAATTTATGCAGTCCGCCGGCTTCCCTGACGATGTCATGGCCCGGTCGAAGGAAGAGATGGTACGTATTGCTCAGAATAATCTGGGCATCCATCTCTTTCAGCTCTTCTGGGCTCATTGTCTTGACTGTGGCCTGTGTTCCCACCGGCATAAAGGCCGGAGTCTCGATCACACCGTGCGGCGTATGAACTCTTCCAAGCCTTGCTCCGGACTGTTTGCACGTTTTGATATGTTCATAAGTAATTGCAGGTGACATTTATATATACTCCTCTAGGATTATCATTAATAAATAAACATGGCGTCTCCAAAGCTGAAAAACCGGTATTTACGGTCAATCGCCTCCTGATAGGCCGTCATGATATGCTCGCGCCCGGCAAGAGCGCTAACCAGCATTACGAGTGTGGACTTTGGCAAATGAAAGTTCGTGATCAGCGCATCGACGACTTTAAATTCATAGCCCGGATACATGAAAATATTGGTCCAGCCACTCATTTCTTTAAGCGGACCACCTGCGCACGCGGTTCCCACCGTCTCAAGCGTTCTGCAGCTGGTCGTTCCTACCGCTACGATCCGGCCGCCCCGTGCCTTTGTTTCATTCAACAGCTCGGCCGTTTCCCTGGACAAGGAATAATATTCTTCATGCATTTCATGCTCTTCCACTACCTCTACAGACACGGGACGGAAGGTACCCAAACCGACATGAAGCGTGACAAACGCGATGGACACCCCGCGGCTGCGGATTTCGTCCAGCAGCTCTTCCGTAAAATGCAATCCTGCGGTTGGAGCAGCGGCAGAGCCTTCGTGCTTCGCATACACAGTCTGATAGCGTTCCTTGTCATCCAGCTTCTCACGGATATATGGCGGCAACGGCATTTGCCCAAGCCGGTCCAAAATCTCCTGAAACACGCCCTGATAAGCAAAAGAAATAATTCTCGCGCCCATATCGCCTTCTTCTTCAATCCGAGCCTTTAATTCATCGCCAAAAAGGATCACAGTGCCCTTCTTCAGCTTTTTGCCCGGCTTCACGAGCGCTTCCCACCTGTCACCCTCCAGGTTCTTGAGCAGCAGCACTTCAGCCTTTGCACCTGTGTCCTCCTTGACCCCAAAAAGGCGGGCAGGGATAACCCTTGTATCATTCAACACCAGGGTATCTCCCGGATTCAGAAAGTTCACAATATCCTTGAACGTATGATGCCCGATTGCACCGCTTTGTTTGTTTAACGTCAACAGCCTGGAGGAGCTCCGCTCCTTGAGCGGTGTCTGCGCAATCAGTTCCTCCGGCAAATGAAAATCATATAAGTTTACATCCATTATGTCTTCATTCCTTAACTATAGAAACATTCTGGTAGTAGTGTTGCAAAATTTCCTTATAATCATACCCTTCATCCGCCATCCCCTTGGCTCCCCATTGGGACAGCCCAAGACCATGCCCGTTGCCCTGGCCGGTAAAGATGAAGCGCTGCTCCTTGTCTATCACACGGGCTTCATGGGACCCGTTCATCACAACCATGCCGCTGCCGGACCAGGCGCTCTCTCCGCTGCCGGAAATCAGCTCAGCTCCCGCAGCACCGCTGATGTGGCTCGTTTCCCCGTCAGCGCCTAATACAGTATAACTGCCTGTTCCGCTAATATCAAACTTTGTACTTGGCAAACTGCCCATTGCCGAACGGTACATATCCGGATATTTTACGTCCAGAGGCTTTCCATTCGCTTCCACTTCCATCACTCTGCCGGAAGGCCCCCGCTCCGTTACGTCCAAATGCTGAATTTCTTCTGGAAGCGTTCCGGTAATTTTGCCCTGCATGGATTTGAGCAGCTGGTCCGACGTAAACGGCCCTCTTACCCAGGCGTAGCTTCCGGACTCTGGCACCTTGCCAAGCACGACAGCTTTATCCCCGGGATTCATCTGGGCCACAACGGCTACATCCGACTGAATTTGCGGGATTGGCCGCACATTGGTGCTGTCGGACGTTACGGTCATTTTAGCCAGCCCGGCCTGTGTAGTATCTTCAATCTCCTTTACGTTGTCCTCCCTGACATAGCCTGTTTTGCCATTGTCCAGCAGCACATGATACCACATCTTGCTTCCTTCCTGGGCGCTCTCATCCCCGGGACTGTCCACACTGGCAAACACTGAACCTCCCCCATTCCATACTTCCGAGGGATCGGCAGTGGTACCACCGGCGTTGGCAGAAAAAACAGCTTCAACTACTTCGCCTCCGTTCATCAATACTTCTCCGGAGGTGGCATCCACAGCGTCGCTTACCTTCTCATTCTCGCTGGCTATTCCGTTATAAGCCTGACTGAGCGTTGTATCCACAACATCCGCTATTTTAAATTTGTTGCTTTGAAAGAGCGCGTAACTGCGTGCAGCTACCGCCTGCGCCTTCAGGGCTTCTTTCGGCCAGGATGCATAGACCTCCGCCCCAACTACGGAATACAGATATTGATCTACAGGCAGTTCATTCACCAGTGCCAGCTGCCCGGATTGTTTGCTGATTTCAAAATCGCCGCGGTATGTACGCTGTGATCTCTCGGCAACCTGTATTGCTGCTCCATCACCATGAATCATAACTTTTCCGTTATCCGGACCGCTCAGCACATAATGGCGCACACCCTTCGCATTGCCCCCCTCCGTACCTGCATCCTGACGGATGATGAGAGCAGGCTCCGATAAGTCCGCCTCCGACAAGATCATGTCCGGCAGAGCTCCGGTTACTGCCTTACGGATACCGGCAAGTTGGCTGGCGGATACAGCCTCACCGACCCAAACGGCATAATCCCCCCTTGAGAGCAGCACTGTATACGCATCAAATCCGGCTGATTGGATATCGTCTCTGACCCGGCCCGCCTCCTGCTCATCAGCGAATGTGCCTGCCGATAAATGAAAATTGCCCACGGCCGTCGGTGTTTGACCTCCTAACTGGGCAGCAGCGGACGCCCCTACTCTGGTTACGGCCGTCTGAGCCGCCGCTGCGCTGGCATACATGCCAGTGTAGAGCTGATAGACCTTTCTTCCGTTTTTTGAATCAGTAAATAGAATCGGCTTGTCACTCGTACCCTGCAGGACCTTTGCGGCAGCTGCTGCCGCCTGATAATCCCCCGTTTCCATGACCTTTACCCGAAAGCCATCGACGCTGAAGCGAACAGATTGTCCTGACGAAAGATGAACCCATGCCCGGTAATCCTCGCCTGTTCCCTCTCCCGCGCTCCAGTCGCCATCCGATTTCAATGTAACAGCAGGTACAGTTGATTTATAGGTGCTCCCAAGATCGGCAAACAAGGCAACCCGTATGGAATCCTGTGAGGTGTCCCCATAAGCCGGATTATACAAGCTGCCTGTGGACATAAATACAGCTGCCCCAAGAACGATATAACGCATCCATCTATTCATTTTCACCGTATCCTCCCCACACATTGCATACCGCTTTTTATCGGCTTCGCCCTTAGATCCCTTTATACCTTATCTTTCAAAAACAGGATCAGTTCCCTTCGGGCATAGGAAGCCCCAAATGAGCGTAGGCCGCCGGTGTAGCAACCCTTCCGCGCGGCGTCCTTTGCAGCATGCCGATCTGCAGCAAATAGGGCTCGTATACATCTTCGATGGTCTGGCTTTCCTCCCCTATGGTTGCCGCAATGGTATCAAGCCCTACAGGACCTCCGCGAAAATTCAGGATCATCGCTTTCAGCATTTTATGGTCAATCTCATCCATCCCGCGCGGATCGATCTGCAGCCGCTGGAGCGCTTCTTCGGCAAGAGTCTGGGTGATCACCCCGTCCCCCTGTACCTGCGCAAAATCCCTGACCCGCTTAAGCAGCCTGTTGGCAATCCGCGGTGTTCCGCGCGAACGCAGGGCAATTTCTTCGGCGGCATTGCCAACAATTTCGATGCCGAGAATATCGGCTCCGCGCGAAACAATAAAAGCAAGCTCGTCCGTCGTATAGAACTCCAAACGGCTGATTACGCCAAATCTGTCGCGCAGCGGAGCCGACAGCAGTCCTGCCCTCGTCGTTGCCCCTATCAAAGTAAAGGGAGGCAGATCCAGTCTGACAGAACGTGCGCTGGGGCCTTTACCAATCATAATGTCCAGGGCAAAGTCCTCCATGGCCGGATACATTACCTCCTCAACGGTTCGATGCAGCCGATGAATCTCGTCGATAAAGAGGACATCACCTTCCTGAAGGTTGGTGAGCAGCGCGGCCAGATCGCCCGGACGTTCAATGGCTGGACCCGATGTCGTCCGCAAATTCACGCCCAATTCATTGGCGATAATGTTAGCCAGCGTCGTTTTCCCCAGTCCCGGCGGACCGTACAAGAGCACATGATCGAGCGCTTCATTTCGCATTTTGGCCGCTTCGATATAGATTTTGAGATTTTCTTTTACCTTGTTCTGTCCGATATATTCATTCAAAAAGCGGGGACGCAAACTCAGCTCCACCGCCTGGTCTTCCATCATTAAATTTGCCGAAATAATCCGGTCTTCCATATGGCATCGCTCCTATTCTGCTGTCAGTCTTGCCGACTAACCTGCGAACAGCATCTGCAGCGCCCGTTTCATCAGGATGTCTACAGAGTCGTCCGGCGAAGTATCTTTCTTCATCCTGGCCCATGCTTTGTCCAATTCGGCATCCGTATAACCCAACGCCTTCAGAGCCTCACGGGCTTCGCTCCAGTACGAGCCTTCCCCTTCATCCGCAGACGGCGGCGGTGCAAACAAACCGGTGGCCATGGCAGCCGAGCCAATGCCGTCCAGCTTGTCCTTAAGATCCAAAATCATGCGCTGCGCCGTCTTTTTACCGATTCCCGGCAGCTTCGTCAGGAAAGTAATATTCTCCTGATAAATAGCGGATACAACATGCGCTGGTGTTCCGCCTCCCAATATGCCCAATGCAACCTTTGGCCCGATTCCCGATACCTCAATCAGCTTCCGGAACAGCTGCTGCTCTTCACGGGTAGGAAAACCGAACAGCAGAATCGCGTCTTCCCTTACGTGATGGTGTGTATACACCGTCACAGCTCCTTCAGCTTTGGCAAGGGCATAGGGATTGGGACAGAACACACGGTATCCGACCCCCTGCACGTCCAGTACGATATATTCATTCTCCAGATGGGCAACATGTCCCCGTAAAAAGTCAATCATCTCCGCAAAACCTCATTCAATTTGGAATTTAAAGTATAAGAATGCGCGTGACATATCGCCACGGCCAAAGCATCGGCCACATCATCCGGCTTGGGCACAGCCTGCAGCTTCAGGAACATGCGAACCATCTCCTGGACCTGCTGCTTCTCTGCTTTGCCATAACCTACGATGGCCTGCTTGACCTGCATCGGCGTGTATTCGGCAACCGGGAGACCGCTCTGAACGGCAGCAAGCACAAGCACCCCGCGCGCTTGGCTGACAGTCATTGCGGTGGTGACATTCCGGTTGAAAAAAAGCTTTTCCAATGCAACAGCATCGGGTTTGTATTTATCAATCAGCTGCTTCATGCCTTCATAGACTTGCAGCAAACGTTCTTCCTCTGGCGTATGGGCTTCCGTCTGGATACATCCGTACTGAACCGGGACCACCTTGCTGCCCTGTTTATCGACAAATCCGAAGCCTACGATCGCAATCCCCGGATCGATTCCCAAAATGCGCAAAACCATCTCTCCCCTGTGTATAAAAGCGAACATATGTATTGTTCACTCCATTATAACAAATGTTTCTGCCTACAGGCGAAAAACTTTCCTCTTTCTGAACACAGCAAAAAAGAGACGCCTTCCCGCGTCTCTCCTGAGTGTGAATTTTTTAGTATTCCTGACCCATCACTTTACGTGTCTGCTCCACCGCATAATCGCTGAAGGTTGAAATCACACTGTTATACTCCTCAATATCCTGAATCCGGATTCCGTCACGCAGCTGCTGAAAAACACCCTCCGGCAAAGATGTTTCCATGCTTCCTATATCGAGCTGGAAAAAGGTACGAATCACCTTTTCCTTTTGCGGCGGGCCTTCAAACAGAGTTAACTGCCCCCCGGAGCCAATGCCCATATACGAATTTTCTTTGCATACAGGGGACAGATCTGCAACCTCCCGTTCCAGCCACGCTTCACCCTTCGCGTTCAAACGGCCGCTCCAATCCGGATGCTGTATCAGCAGAGAGGCCAGATCCTCAGCCTGATACATGCCAAGCAACGAAGTTTCCGTCCCGCAGACATAGTTGGTAAGCATATGAACTTCCCGGCTTAAGCCGGTATTCCGCACCGTTTCAATAAACTTCTGCTGCTGCTGGGAAAGCTCATTCTTGAAGTCTCTCTCTTCGACTTGCCCCATGGCTTCCATCGCTGCTGGCCCCTCACCTGTCAGAAGATCCTCAAGATTATCAGACAGTATAACCGTATAAAAAGCAAAAGCTGCAGCGCCCGCCACAAAGAAAGCCCACAATGCTCTTCTCCATTGTCTCCATCGGCGTCTGAACTGTTTTTTCAGTTTGAGTCGGTTCACATGAATCCCTTCTATCCCACTTTTTGTGTTAGTGTGACCGGGGGAACCTGACTTTATACGTTTTAAAAAAGACGATAAGAAAAATGTCTGTCAACGTACATTCAAAGAAGCCAGACCACGTTTAGCGGTAGTTTTCTTGCGATTTCAGGAAGCTTGTGCCAGGAAGTTTATACTTCTTGAAATCTTAACAAAAAAAGAAACCCGTCAAACACCTTGACGGATTTCTTTTTTATTTATGAATCGGGACGACACGATTTGAACATGCGACCCCCTGGTCCCAAACCAGGTGCTCTACCAAGCTGAGCTACGTCCCGT
>NZ_JBHIRX010000025.1:0-92472 GCF_042138595.1 Paenibacillus terreus
AAAATTATCCATACTTTGCTTTATAAATTCTTCCATTCTCATACTTGTACACTCCTCTTCTATAGATTAAATGTGCAGATTGCGCCGATGGCCGCCTATTCAGAATCATGAAATCGTAGCAGTTTTTCCTTAGTCCAGCTCTCAACAATCCCCGTCCAGCTGGTCCAAGACTTAATACTAAATTGATCAAAGCGTCATGCTTCTGTCCTGTTGATGGCAAGTATTAGAATCCGGCTACGCTGGCTACCTATTCTAATCAAATATTATCGTCATTTCTTCCACTCAGGTATAGGATTATTCGAAGAGAAGTCTTCCAGCCTTTTTCCGGAAAATTGTAGTTCATCCAATACATCCGGGAAATCCGGATAAGATGAATGAATTATTTTCACCTGAACGTTCTTCGTATAGCGATCACTCTTCAGTTGATCAGAGGGCAGTGGCAGTATCGTAGCCATGATTCCCCCAATGGCTAAATTGACGTCATCTCTGTAGGGAACCCGGACCCAGTAATCCTGTCCAGACATGGCAATGATCGCAATCCAAACATCATCAAATTCCGGATCATATCCTATGTTTTCCGCGTAAAACGGACATTCCGTATGATTCTCATTCTGACAGTAAAGAGCCTTCCAGCTCTTCAGTTTATCTCGTGTCGTAAAATCCATCCCAACCTCTGCACTATGGAAATGGTCGCAGTACAACCGAGGATAATTCGAAGAAGTGCTTTTTAAAAACCGACATTTTTGTATTTTGGCCATTTAGTGCCCCTCCAAGAAATTGTTTATTTCACAATCTCTAAAGCCTCTTCGGCATCCTGGAGCAGAAGCTTAATTTCTTCAATCGGTTCACCCGCTTCAGCCGCGTTCTTCAACCTTTTTTCCAATTCTTTTATTCGTTTATCTAAGGCTATTTCGATTGCACTTAGTTGGCCAGGACTAAATATTTTCAGGGCGTCTCTTTTTTTTATTTTTTCAAAGGCTTCTTTTGCCGAATCATAAGAATAATATAAACCCATATTACGATGACGTTCACCGGATATTTTCCATAAAGGAGTATAAAAAAGCCCTGGATTTTTTTTGGAATTTCACCCCATAGTTTGTATTTACCGTATTCCTCTAATAATTCATATTTCATATAATGAATGTCACCTCTCTCCTCCATAATTGCAGAGTTTTAGTTTTAAAGAAGGGTCATAACTGACCGAGTGACTTTGAATTACTTTGGTTCTTTCGTTCTCTTCGTTACTAATTTTTCGTAGTGCAGACAGCCGCGATCTCCGTCGTAGTTCCTGCCCTATATTCGATCTACTTTAGGAATCAAACGGTCTATTCAGATTCATGGAACCGCTGCTGTTTCTCCTTAACCCAGCTCTCAGACAGCTCCCGCCCTGCTGGTCCAAGACTTAATGCCAAGCTAATCAAATCGTCCAGCTCTGCTTTTGTCATACCGGAGTTGGGGGCGGTTGAATGCGGCTTATAGTATTTATCCAATGTTTCTTCTGTGAGCTTGGCGATTTGTTTTAAGTAAGCCTGCATATGATGATCACTCACAGGGTCCGCGCCGATCTCTATTCTTTCTTTGAGCATTTCAATCATACTTTTAGAAATATTCTCAATTTGACCTGCAAACCATTGCACATCATGAATATTCATTTCCTTGACGCCCCCTCATTTATATGGCAAACGCTCATAAGCCTTAATAGCTTCGTCGATGGTCAACTCATCGAATTGGCCTTTGATCGCTCGAACAAGATCGTCTATCTCATTCCTACTATATCTAAGTTGCCTTGCAGCGGAAATGGCATATCCAAGACAGGCGTCATTACTCCAATCTCCCGGCAGCAGCCTGTACTTATCTTGCGACCATATGTCCTTGTCGATCAAATTTCGGAGATACTCCGAACGGTTACCATTGGCTTCTTTGTCAAACTGTTCCCAAACCTCTTCTGGCAGCGTGAGAGATACCTTTTTCGTTACACCAATAGATGGCCTCCCAATCTGCTTAACGGTCAACTTGCCCGTAGCAAGCTTATACCTGCAATCGACACATAGGATGATCTTTTCCTTTCCTGATATAAAATCGGTTACGTCATTCGTGCCGCCGCAGCTCATACACTTCATCATCCGTTTCAACCCCTTGTATCTTCAGCTGTTCAGTTTCTTCTTGAAACTCAATGTATGATGGATCAAAATATTGCACTGTGTTCCATTTGTCTGTGGTTAGAGAGTCAGCCTCCAAGTGAACTCTTTCTTGAACAAAGCAATGACCAAACTTCAACCGCACCCGAAAAACATTACCTTTAAATGCAAAATAATGCGATCTTTTAAAGTATCCAAGATATTTTTCTGGTCTAAAATCAAGCTCTTCTTCAATTAAAGCCATGATTAGATTTACGTGGTAATCTACCATAATTGGTCACCTTTTATTTTAGGTTACTTTTATTATGACATTTTAAGTTACTTAAAACAAGTTATTTTAGGTTACTTTTATTTCACTTCATATTCTGTTCTCCATAAGAAAAAGAGGGCTACGCCCTCCCTGCCCGATTTTCGATGATGGCTGTTAATTGAGAAGGATACAACCACCAGTGTTTCGTATCTCCATCCACCGTATATTCAATTCTTGGCACCGTGCCGCCAAGCGGATAGACACTGATCCCCTCGTATAGCTGATACCCTATTGCCTCTCCTTGTAAATCGAATTCAACCGGCACACGAAATTGAACATATTTGCCAGGGGATCTTGTAAGCTCGTAGTATTCCGGAATCAAAAGATGCGGCCTATGCCCTTCCGGCAAATAGTCACTGAGAAAACGGCTCAGGGCAATCGCAGATATTTCAACCGGTCCAAATATAGTGTCACTCTTTGATGGGAAGAAACTTCTACACTCAAGACCGTGATCTTTGACAAAGCCCCGCGCCTCAACCCGGCTGTACAGAGGAAAGTCTAAAAGGTGAAAGAACTTTTCTTCGTCGGCCATGCGGACTCGAACATAAGGATCACCCACATGGATCTGCTTCATCATTTCATGAACTGCATCCTGTGCCCTTTTGAGGTCAGCATAATCCTTTAAAATCATATCATCGATATCCTGCTTGCCCCATAAAATGGCGTAAAAAATCCGGTCCCTATGGAAACTACGCTTGGCCGTTTCCTCATTTTTAAACTTCCCGATCCATCCACCCTGCCATGGTTCGCCGTTTGGTTGGATCATCACGTACATTCCCTTATGTTCCGGCCTTGCTTTAGGATCTGGCACAGCCCTCCAATAGGGGCTGGCCAAAAAAGCAGAAAGCGTCATATCAGTGGGTTGCGTGTTTCTATCCGGCGCTTTTACCTCGTACAGGGAATCTCCAAATATATCAAATGCCATTTGCATATCATCGCTCTCCTCTCATTCTTATAACCCGGAATCCCAGTGGACTGCCAAACGATCTACCATTCATAAAAAGGGAGAGCATCGGATATATTCCCATCCCGGTCTAGCATAATCCAATCACAGCCCTGCTCTTCGGCAAGAGCATAAATTAAAGACAGGTCGTCCGGCATGCTTTCACTGATTTCTCCGATAACAGGTAAGATGAATCCGTACTCCGCCTTTTCATAAACCACGACAGAAGGGTTATCCAGCAACATCTGGAGCATCAGAAAATCAACCGTGCTTGACTGTACATGACCCATGCTTAAATCCAGCATTTTTACGACTCTGGCTGATGTATTAACCGTAAGGAACTCTTTTGCATACATCCGTTCGCCCCTCCAGTAAAAAAAGCGATCAAGCCTTTCATCCGTTCTCGCACTGACCACAAACGGCTGTCTATCTGCATCATGCCCCTTCACTTTATCCTGACCCCAGAGCGTTACCGTCAATCCGGAAGCATGCTTCATCATATAAAGAACCTCCACTCAGTTATAATCGGCGGCCCGTATAGGCTTGCCACCTGGAACATGCTTACCATATCGAAATAGGCTTCCCTGAATAATCACCGCCGGTTAGTTCGACTGGAGGCTCCGCAAAGCGGCCATGGCGCTGCCGGAGTAGTCGAACTCTCCGGGCAAGGAGGAACGGCCGCAGCGGCAAATCCTTGCCCGGAGAGACGGATATGGTACGCTTGTCGAGGGTGGCATGGTCCACACCAGGGCCGGGGCTTCTGATTTATCGGAAGGCATCCATTTCTCTGATCACAAGCCGGCGTAGCCGGCAGCTTCTTCCCTTTCCATGCCACCGGGTACCCCCAGTGCGCCCCATTCAGACAATCCGAACCGGATTGTTTCCTTAAAAGCGCAAAAAGCCCAATGGAACAGCGCGGTCTTCCGCTGCTCGCTTGGGCTTTTCGTGGGTGGTGGGGTTTCATGGCTGCATAATCATCACTCATTCAGGTCTAATATGTTATAATGAATACAACGAATTCCCATTTGGGCGCAACATGAAATTTCTTTTTTGGAGCTTTACGATATCCCGCTAAGGGCGAAATAAGGAAAAAGGAGCAGGCGTGCCTGCTCTTTTTTCTATATAAAATCAAATACGGCCATTGCGTATTGTTCACCACGCAGCACAATGTAGATCAATATCTGCTCAGCCTACTGCTAAAAAAGGCATCTTCGAATAACTGAAGATGCCTTTTTTAGCTTGTGCAGATGCAGAAGGACGCTGAGATCAAGGAATTATTTTTCCAGGCTGCCCTATTGCCTCTCAGCCGAATATCCTGGTTTATGATCTATCATCATAATAGACTTAAAATTATCTGGATTTTCGATAATGTATTGCCCGGTATCAAGCTTGATAAAGGCAACTTTATCTCCGGCTTTTAAGTTCAGTTCTTCTCTAATTTTCTTCGGAATAGATACGGCACCATTCGATGTAACCTGGCGAAGATCCATGAAAAACACCTTCCTTTTGCTTTTCAATATTTATTAAATTTCATAATTATAATAAAATTCATAAATTTATTATAAATCATATTCTCTCCGATTACCAGCCTGTTATCCCCTCTGGGCGGCACCCCACACCTCACGGTATATAACTGTCATGTATTATCTTCCTATCACGGCCCGTCCGTCGCTGCGTGAGCAAGTAAAATGGGAGTGAGGCGGGGCGCGAAGCGAAGCGATAGTGCCCCGCCTCACTCTCACCCGCACGAAGTTGGGGCCGGGCAAGGTCCGGACCCGGCTTCGTGCGGGTGCGGCGGTGGTAGGCCGCACCGCCCTGCGCTGTATGACGGATCGGGGCTAGAACAGCCCCAGTCCCTTCAGACTTGTATATCCGTATTCACCCAAAATGATATGGTCTAGGAGATCAATCCCAAGGATATTTCCTGCTTCCACCAGCCTTTTAGTGACCTGCACGTCTTCGTTCGATGGTGTCGTATTACCGCTTGGATGATTATGAAAAACGATAAGCGATGCAGCATTATGTAGAATTCCACTCTTAAATGTTTCCCTTGGGTGTACGATACCGGCATTCAAGGAACCTACTGATACGATTTCCAGCCCGACTGGCTCGTTTTTGGTATTAAGCCATACCGCTCCAAACACCTCCCTGTCTGGAAAAAGCCCGCCATACTCGTGCAGCAGAAAGCTCCTGCAAACATTTTGTGCATCTTCTGCACTACTGACAACTTTGTTTTCAATGGGTACTGTACCCGCCTTCATCAATTGCACCTTGTAAATGGATACTTCTTTCATATACTTGTGTCCCCCCGCTGCTAGATGTATTGGCCGCCGCCTGACACATGCGCACCAGAGCGTGGTGTATCGGCCGTAGGGCTGCGCCCGCGAAAGCGGAGTGCAGTGCTGTGGTCGATCTGGGGTGTCAAGGGTTAGGGGCTGTTAGGCGGCTTGTCCGTCTTACAGCCCCTTACTTGCGAAGCCCTTGACGCCACAGCCACGCTCTGGTAAGCCGGGGTCAGGCGGCGGCCTAAAAACATAGGGTTTGATTTTTGTGGAAGCGGGAGCCGTATTGCTGAGGTAAAGTATAAAGTGCTGAAGGTGGCAGGACCACATAGGATCGAGGCTTCCGATCCTTCGGAAGGCATCCATTTTCCGGATCACAAAGCGGCTTTGCCAGTAGCCAGTGACGTTTCTCATGCGACCGGCGCCTTCATTCCGCCAGGTTCAAGGCAATCCGGGATCGGATTGTTTCCATGGCTGCCGGATCTGTTCATGAAAAAGAGACCCTTAATAGTTAAGAGTCTCTTTCCCGAGCAGCAGCAGTTATCACCAATGACGGTTGATAACAGTCTACTCAAAAATAGTCGATGGTATTCGTTCCTGCGTTCAATAATCTCTTATTTCTTCGCAACTTTTACAAATGAGAATCTATTCGCTTCCATATCATAGCCTAACGCAGTATTAAAAGATCCGTTCTTTCCACCCTTAAATCCAACCAGCTCATCCGTATGGCCACGCTTCAAGAGCTTTTTGATCTGTGCTGCTGTAACTTTCACGCCCAGGAACTCCTTTTGAAGCTTAAAACTACAACCCTCTTTTCGATTGCTGCAGCTATAATTCCACTGGGTTTCTACGATGGGCTTCTGGCAGCGCGGGCACTTCCCTAGACTCAGATCGTCAGCTTCCGGGAATCTACTGTCCAGCTTTCCATCACGCAGGAAGATATAGATTGAATACACGCCCTCCCCGCTACTCTTCGGGACGTCTTTTAACAACACTTCATTCCCGGCAAGCAGCGTTTTCACCGCGCGCTCCGGAAGCTTCTGCTTACGGAATTCCTTTGGTAACCTAAACTGACAGCCTTCCTTCCAGCCGATGCAGCCATAGCTGTTTGCACCAGGTATGACCGGCTTTTTACAGAGGGGGCAGCTCCCGATACTTTTATCTTCTATGGTAGGGAAACTCGTAGACAGGTCCGCACCGTCCAGCTTCACCAATAATTCATAGGTCTTCCCTTCCTTGGCAGCAGGGATATCCTTCAGAAGTATTTCCTTGCCGGCGAGCAAATCACTGGCCTGCTTTGCTCGGATGGTGGTTTTCCGGAACGACTTCCAGATCGTAAATGTGCATCCCTCTTTCCATCCGCTGCAGCCGTATCCTTTCTTCCCTTCAATCACGGCCTTCCCGCAAATTGGACAATTCCCTAGAGCCACCCGATTATCGAACAGCGGTTTCCCCTGCAGCTTACGCTGCATCTGATCCTGAAGCTTCTCCTTCATTTCGAGAATGGCATACGTAAATGCTTTGAATTCCTCCTGGACCACTTCCGCCTGCAGGCTGCCAGCTGCTACTTGCTCCAGCTTTTGCTCAAACTCACCGGTGAGCTCAATGGAGGATAGCGGATGATCATAGACCAGCTCCATAAAATGGCGACCCTTGTCCGTCAGGTACACCGCACTTTTTTCAATCCGGATATACTCATCCTTGGTCAGCTTGCTGATGATCTCATCCCGCGTGGCCGGCGTGCCGATCCCTTTCTCCTTAATCTGCTGCAGGATCTCATCCTCCAGGTCATCTTCCTTCAGCAGCCGTCCGGCATACTTCATCAAATTGAGAAGATCGGTATCCGTCAGCCGTTTAGGCTTGCTGGTTTGTCCAGTGTGCAGCCCGCTCTGCTGCAGCTGAACAGCCTGGCCATCCTTCAGATCCGGAATCCGCTGCTTGCTGCTCAGCTCGTCCGGATCCGCATCCTCATCATCCTTTACGGCCGCGATATCTCTCCATCCGCGTTTTAGCGTAAATACTCCTTTTGAAGCAAACAATTCCCCGCCAGAACGGGTGATGACCTCCGTTTCCTGGTCAATCCCTTCTGGATGGAAAGCAGCCAGCGTATGCTGAAGGATTAACTTATATATTTTTTCCTCATCCGGAGAAAGCCGGTTCTTTTCATCCTCCTTGAATTGCTGTGGATCTCTTCCGGTTGGAATAATGGCATGGTGCTCTGCCGCTTTCGCATTATTTACAAACCGCTTGTTCCCCTTCAGACTCTCGATCGTTTCCGGAAAGAGCTCCTTGTACTGACTCGTCTTCCGGAGTTTACTCAGATTGTCGGCCAGCTGATCCGCCGCATTCTCGGACAAATGCTGGCTGCTGCCCCTCGGGTAGGAGCAATATTTTTTATCATAAACGGCCTGCAGGAGCTTGGTCGTCTTATGAATATCGAAGCCAAGCAGCTTTCTGGCGGCTGACTGAAGGGCAACCTTATCAAACAGGAGCGGCGCCTGCCGACGAACCTCTTTGGATCGATAACTCACCACTTCGGCGGTTTGGCCGTCGATCTTGGCCAACATTGCTTTGGCTTCCTGCTCCGTGTCGAAGCGGTAGACTTTCCCTTCGCCTGGCTCCTCTTTAAACCACTGCCCCCGGTAACTCTCCTGGCCAGTGCTAAAATCCGCATACAAGGTGAAAAACGGCGTGGGAACAAAATTCTCAATATCCCGCTCCCGGTCATACACAATCCGGAGCGTCGGTGTCTGCACCCTGCCTGCGGAAAGCCGGGTATCTTCCTGGAGCACTTCTCTGGCCAACACAGTGAAGAACCTGGTGGCTGTGATCCCCATCCAGAAGTCGGCAGCTGCGCGAACCTTGGCGGCGGCCGCCAGATTATCAAAATCGGACGCGGTTCTCAGCTTCCGGAAGCCCTCTTTAATGGTTTCCGGGGTTAAGTCATCAATCCAAAGACGTTTGAGCTCCCCACGGAATCCCACATGCTCCAAAATGGTCCGAGCAATATGCTCACCTTCACGCCCGGGATCTGTAGCGATAATGCAACAATCTGCTCGCTTCAGGAGACCGGCAATCACCCGGAGCTGGTCTTTCTTATCCGGATCCTCCTCCATGAGAATCGGATCGGGTACAAAGGGTAGATTCTCTAAATTCCATTCCTTGTAACCCGGATATGTATCAGGTGTTTTTTGCTGAATAATATGGCCAATCGCCCAGGTAACCACGTCACCCGACTGCAGGGTAATGTAACCCTTCTCACGTTTCGCAATGCCCAGGGCGGAAGCAATATCCCCGCCCATCGATGGCTTTTCTGCCAAAATAACATTCATATCATATCCTCACTTTCCTATTCTTCGTGACTGCATATAGGGGATTCGTATTCTGTTGTTGATAATCCCTGGAACTAACCTGCTATTCTCGATCCTATGACAATAGTAACGACTACTAAGATCAATCCCACTAAGGCAATTATTAGATTGTGCCCATATTGAAAGACGATAAATAAAATCGCTATATTCTCAAGAAAAACAATATTTCTGATAGTTCTGCTCATCTGTCTCATCTTTTTCGCTAAGGATTCAAATGGTTTCATTAAAAGAACACCTATTACGGCCAATATACTGATAGTGATCCAGCCTTCGTATGATTGATTGTCGAGATAGCCGAATTGTTTCATTACTGCGAAGGAAAATATCGCATAGATTAATACGTATTGATTAAACAGACCATCATTACGCAAAGGTACATCGCTCCTTAGAGTCTATATTGTGAATCATTCTTGTGACGGCACACTCATTTCCGTCTCTTCAACAACTTCCGGAATATCCACGAACTTCACAACTTGATTTCCTCCGGTACTCTTGGCCACATTTAGCGCCTTGCCAGCGCGATCGAGCATTTCTTCTGCGCTCAGTCCTGCTTCATACCTGGCGTAACCCATGCTGACCGTAACGGCCGTATCTTTCTCCAACGCACGGTATGTCCGTTCGGCTAATAAAAAAGGATCTCCATGAACTTGTGTGAACACCGCAGCGATCTCCTCCCGCTCATATCTGCCGGCAAATCCCTTACCGTGGCATTCATTCTGGATGTATTCAGCCACTTGCCGTAAAGCATTTTCCTCTTCGGAACCACCGATATTAATCCTTACTACTGCTTTGATCTGGCCGGATTCGGCTGCATCGACCGCCTTTTTCATAAATGATTTCTGATTGAACAGACCGGTTAAATCATCATGCATCGAATGATGAGTAACCCCTTGGAGGACATCCAATAACCGGTTGAATTGAAGGAGAAAAACAAACACGTAGGCAGCCAGCATAAGGATTGAAGCGATATTGGTCTGCTGCAGCATAAAGCTTTCGATGGCAGCTGCTATGGCATAACCAGCAAAGAGAAACATTGATGCGGCATATACGATTCTGTTTTTCATGGCTGGATAGACATAATAAAAGCAGTACACCGCGTGAGCCAGAATGAAAAGAGTAGTCAGAATGATGCCAAGAGATCCATTCACGAAAGAAAATATGACCGGAAGGACCAGGGCGATTATAGCCGGCGCCAAATACTCTTTGGTCGGTATTCCCTTCTTGGTGTGATAGTAGCGGTAAATGGACATCTGAACCCATAAAAAGGCTCCTGCTGATACCCCTAAGAGAACGGCTGGACTCCCCAGGTGATTTGCCTGCAGAAGCCCGATAACCAGCTGCACAACGAAGGCAGCTGCGTATGAACCGGCAAGCTGTAGGTAAACCATGTGCCCCCATCGCCGGTACATAACGAGCGCTTGGATCAGAAGAACAGCAATGATCGTTTCAACAGCCGACATAATCCCCAATTGAACTCATCCTTTGCTAAATCTATTATTCTGAGAGCAGATCTGCAGATGCATCGGCTTGCCCCTTGGATTTGAAAGGAATCACCCTGGAAACATGAGTGATGACCTTAGTCTGGACATACACTGTCGCTGAATCCGAAATGATTTTGACAAGAGAATCGATATCCGTCATTCTCACTTTGCCGAAATGGCGGGAACCATCACTCTCACGAATAGTTACATACTCATCGTTTTCTGCAGCCTGCAGCAGCTCTCTCTTAATATTCATCGGATTATCCCCCTTATTTCGTTTGGAGTATTTACGCCAACTCCATGTATTACTTTGTTTGTCTAAAAATGTAGAACCAAGATATCACACCATCAGAAAATTTTCATAGCTGTCTGTTTATTGAAGTTACCATGTTATATAATACCAATACAATAATATCTAATGTGAGGACAAAATATGGAAACGGGTAATATTATAGACAAAAATGATTTGTTAGCTCGTCTGGATCGCTTATTAGATTGGATAAAGAGCTGCGACACTAAAACATCTATTGTTATCGCCGGCATTGGACTTTTTCTTACTATATTTACTTCTGAGCACTCCTTTAATATGTTGAAGGATATTTTAAATGGAGCACTTGGCAAACTGAATTTCTCCAATATTCTTTACCTGATTTTTTTGGTTATTGCCATGGCTCTACTTATGATCGGGACTTACTGTTTAGTAAGGGTCCTTACTCCAAGACTTAGCAAAAATGTAGAAGTGTTAGCAGGCATGCAGACTGACTCACTGTATTATTTCGAAAGCATATCTAAAAATAATTACAGGGAATTTGCAGAAAAGCTGAGGTCCCGTAATGAAACGGATGATGTAAACGATATCCTATCACAGATATATATTAATGCAAAAATATGTACTGTTAAGTATGACTATTATAAAAAAGGCATAATATACGGATCGATCGGCATATCAGCTTTGATGGTTTTATTTATAATCGGTGTAATTTTAACTAAAGCAGGGGGATTCTCATGAATTTTAGCGGATACGATTATAAAGAGAGAAAAAAGAAAGTGGAAGAAATTTTGGATAATACCGATGCTGTCAACGAGGTAGAAAAATTCCCAAGGGATGCTGATTTCACCTACACTAACGGCTACAAAGCTTGGGCAGGAGCGATCTTCGTTGATTTGCGTGATTCCACTTCACTGTTTACAAATCAGGACGATATCGAAATTTCTAAAGTGATTCGAGGGTTTACTTCTGAAATTATTGAAATATTGAAAAAAGACACGGATGATACGGAACTTAAAGAAATCGGCATCCGTGGTGATTGCGTATATGCTGTTTACTCTACTCCATTGAAGTCCGATATTTATGACATCAATTTACGGGCTGTTTATATCAACACTTACATGAAAATGTTGAATAAACTACTTGAAGCTCGAAACCTCACAAAAATTAAAGCTGGCATAGGTATGGCAACCAATGAGACATTAGCAGTCAAAGCAGGACGTAAATCGTCGGGGATAAACAATTTAGTATGGATCGGGGACTCCGTTGCGAGGGCATCCAAACTTTCCGATTTAGGTAATAAAGATGGAATCGGACCTATTGTTATGTCCAGCCTTTTTTATCACAACTACAAAGATGAGGCAAATGATAAACAAAAGAACTTCTGGACAAAGAAAGAGGATTCAACTTACGGCACCTATTACCATGGGGATGTTGTAATGGGTGATTTCAACGACTGGATTACTAGTGGGATGGAAGATTAACAGTTAACCTTTAATTTAGAACCAGTAGAGCAAAGCTCTTCTGGTTCTTTTATGAGTCAACCTTCCCTACACTTGTATCACGAAATAGCCTTTATGTTCCTACACTTAGGAAACGAACTACATCCGTAAAACTCCCCTTTTGGTCCTTTTCTTAGAACCATTGGGCTTCCACAGCGGTTGCACGTCTGAGTTTGCGAAGGATTTGCCTGAATAACCTGTTTCGGTTTCGGAACAGAACCGGGGTTCATTTTTAAAATCATCTCAATTAGCTCTTCGCGGCCAATTAACCGAACGCCATTTGACTTGGCCAAATTATGTGCAGCTTCAGTGTAATCGCGATTGGATAATACCCAAGCTTCTGATGCTCCGTAGTAGTTCTGCGAGCTGTGAACCTGTTGAACGGCTTCAATTCCGACTCTCTTGCTGTAACGTTTAGCTTGAACGACGATCTTCGTTCCGGCCTTCTCAAGCACCAAATCGGCGCCATAGTCACCGGCTGCACGAGTCACTTTGACTGAATATCCCTGTGATTTGAATAAGTAGCCAAGATAAAGCTCGAATTGCCTTCCGTCCATTTTATCGATATCTGCGATCCCCGACTTTTTTAGACGTTCGATATGTTTTTGCTGCCTCACGATCATGATGACAATTACAATGGCGATCAGGATCACGGCGACAATAATAGAAGCATTGAAGGACTTCGTGAGAAAATAGGTTCCAAAGAAGCCCCCAAATCCAAATAATCCAAATAACGCATGTAGGAATTCCTCCTGTTGTTTAGCCTTACTTTTTCTTCTGGCCATTAGAGTTCATCCTCCTGATCCAGCAGGCCTTTGAAATCCCGGCTTTCATGCATTTTTTCATTAATGAAAAATTCGATAAAATCCTTTACTACTTCAATATTCATTTTCTGTTTCATCGAGGGATCAAGCCAGTAAGATTTTATCATGGCTCCTATCAGATCAATGAGGGTTATGTAAGTCTTATCTCGAATGTAGGGATCATCTTCCTCTTGAAACTTGAAGTCAAAAGATTCTATAAGATTGAGCGCCGCACGTAACTTCAAATCATTGCTGCCAAACTCTTCACTTTCGCCCTGAATGATGATTTTTAAATCCTTGGTGCTATCTTCTAAGAAGCGAGATCCGCAAATCGTTACTGGCTTGTCCAAATAAATTCCTAATTTCTCTAACATAGCTTTGTGGTCAGTTGCCATATACTTATTCTCCTTCAGCTAACTCATCATATAAAGATTCTTGGATCATCGAGCTGGCAGATCATTTAAAACTGGCTGAACATGATTTTGAAGTAAGTCTTCAAGTAATTCATCCAAAGCCTTTTTTGTGTAGCACTTCTCTAAATGCTTCCAAAACTCATTAAAATACGGATCAAGCCACCCAGGACGAATCCTCTTCTCTTCAGGCAAGTACACCCATGAAAAAGGAACCTCAAACGAATCTGTACCGACAAGGCTATGCTCGACGCCTATCGGGGTCCTAACGTCTGACCGAATCACAATCTTAATATTGATCACATTGTATTTTCCGTTTTTGTCATTGTGGAGGGTTTCAATTTCTGGTTCGCTGATCCGCACAATCTTATGACTTCCAGACGGAAAGACCTTATACCGTTCCACTGGTCTTCTAGGAACATGACTCTCCGGAGTATCCCATCCATCCCAAGGCTCGAAAAAGTAATCCGGATCACGAATCATGGCCTCATAACCATTAACCTCATTTCGATATTTTTCACAATCTTTGCAGAATCCACAATTCAAACAAACTTCATCATGGCCCATAAACTTGCATTCTTGCTTCTCCTTCGAAAGCGGCATTACAGTTTCACATTTTGGGCACCGACCCAACGAGCATTGATTGCAAAAACGAGACGACTTATGCAACATGCTTGTTTCGTAACCACGACCACAAGATTCACATGTCAACATGGTGTACCCTCTCCTTCTCCGGATTATTAATTTCCATTTCCCCGAATAGTAAAAATAACCACTTCAATCTTTCACAGCCTCCCCACATTCATAATGAAATATTGAATACATACCCTAAAGCAAAAGCTATTAGCAATGGAAAGCTAATATATAGACTGGAGGCTATCCCCTCTTGAGATGCTTCCTTAAAACTATCTGGACCTAAGACAAAATCCCCGAGCAGCGTGAAAACATAATTCGCGAGTAGCGCCGCAAAATAACCCATTATATACAATGAGTGAAGTTCCAAAGTCCGATCTCCTCTCGATACTTTCAGTTTTCATTTAGATTTACTATTTGAAAACAACAATGCAACATCTACGGCAACACCAACCGCCAGAACAATCGGTAACAAAGCTGGGTTCAAAATAAGTAAGACACCAAAGCTTATCATCGCAACCGCTACAGTAAAATCAACCACACCTTCAACAGCTTGGGATACCTTCTGTATGGTCATTGACCCTGTTTTTTTCACTTCTGTCTCAACATTCTTTATAAAAGAAGCTACATCTGCAGGTATTGTTATGCCCAGTTCAACACACTTCTCCAAAATTTGTCCTTTCAAGATGATATAGGTGAACCATGTGACCATGGCGTTGACTGAATATTGAGGCATACTCTTTATATAATTGCGGCGGTCCTCATCCGATTTTAAGAACAACATTGCTCTAATCGGTTTTGGTACAATGGAATCTTTTTTCCAAGAGACTACTTTACTTTTCAGATCGCGAAGACTAAACTTCGGCTTACTTGAGTCGAGCCCATTGTCCGGGAGCAACTCATTATCTGAAACAAATACAGCGGTCCCGTCCTCGTGAATAACACGAAACCCTCCATCTACACGCTCTACAGACTGATTTATCAACTTTCCCTCACCTCCCCACTATAAGAACTTCTTTTCTTACTTTATATATCGGTTGAATAAATGAACATTTGGAACTAAATCATAAATCCTCAATAAAACTAGCACTCCGTTCCGCAGGCGGCTTAGTGTAAAGCGGAAGGTATCGGGGATTTCGGTGGCGTGCTGCTCTGACCAAATCTTCCTGACTCACATCTGGCTTTTTGGCCAACTCATTCAGAAATGTATGGCGCAAATCATGCGGCCGCAGTGGTGAAATTTTTCTACTCTCATCTTTTTGCTCGGCATCATGCCATTTACCAATTTCCTCAAGGATACCGTTTATTCTTCTTGGATGTATTCGTCCGTCAGGTTTCCTTTTCGGCTGCGTGATAACACTCAAGAACAAAGCTTTTGTCTCTCTTGTTTCGTCCTGTGGACGTTCATGCTTCAGGTAATCGGCCAAAGCGTTACGAGCATCTGCAGATAGGTAGACCGTCCCCTCAGTTTTCCCTTTACCGCGCACCTTAACAATCCTGGCTCCGCGGGCAGCAGGCAGAAGATCAGGATCATTTGGTACCACTTGGTCTATGTCAATATTGACCAGCTCCTCACGCCGGAGGCCAGTTGAAAGAAATACATATACCATGGCTCGGTCTCTCTTCGGGCGGGCATAGGATTTTAATTTACTCCGCTCTTCCACCCTATTCCGATCCTCTTTTAGATGAAATCTCTCTAAACGGTCACATATATTTTTGAGAGACAAAATCTGCTGCGGAGTGAGTGTTCGCGGTTCCGGATCCGGAAGCATAATTTCCCGAATGCCCTTCATCGGATCGTGATTGATTAAGTATGGAACCTTTCCTCTTAACCAGGTGATGTATCCAGAAAGCGTGCTTTGGTGATTGTTTACAGTAGATGCTGCATACCCACTACCGCCTTCATCTTCGGGTAAATATAATTGATCAAGCCAGGCGACAACATCCCTTTTCACAAGAGCGGTTACTTTGTCATGGCCATATCTCTCTTCAAAAAACTGAATAAAACGGAGCAGCTGCCGCCGCACTTTCTTTACGTCACTGTGCTGCCCAATTATTTCTTCCTCCATATACTTATCGAACCATAGCATCATGCTATCTTCAGCAGCTTCGTAGGCGCGGAATTTCTTTGCTGTATTATCCATCATGTAACCTCCGTTCCACTAAGGGTCATCACATCATCTTGATCTGTTACGATCTCCTGCTCTCAGATAACGCTCACGAATAGCCTGATCAGGTACCTGGTTCACCAAGCTGTCACCTATTACTTTTGAGAGCTCCTTGGTATCGGCCACTGAACGAATGGACGCCCGAAGAGCAGTATCTTTGTCCACTCTTGTCCAATCCATTTCATAACCGCTATGAGCGGCAAGCTGCCGAATGAACTCCCGCTGGGTACGTCCATTACCCTCACGAAACGGATGAAGAACATTGATCTCCGCCATATAATGAGCAGCGCGATCGCTGAACTGATCAGCAGGCGCATTTAGCAAAAAATTTTCCTTGGCCAGACCGGAAAACAACTCTCGGCCAGCATCCTCTATAAATCTGGAATCTGCAAATGAAAAGGTATCTTTTGCTATATTTTCTTTTCTCAGTTGACCTGCAAACGGGTAAACGTCCTGAAAAAAGTGATAATGTATATTCTGTAGGTGGCCCAGATCAAACTTCCCTCTCATAGGCTTTAAGTACATCTGTGCAATTCGTCGTGAAGATACAATGTCTTCAAATAGACTTAGCTTTTCTTGATCTTGTATGCCAGGTTTATTTTTAAGCACATCAGTTCCTGGATAGGTGTAGATAGATCGCATCATTCCATCACCCTGCGCAGAGCTGCATTCAGAAACTCCTGCTCAGTTAATTCTCCTTTCATCTGTCGCTTGATCAAATCCTGAGCGTCTTCATCCAACACCCTCCCCTCAATGGCCAAGGTTGCGGTAGCGTACTTAATTGCTCGAATAATAATAACAGATTTATCCATATGAATCCCTCTTTTCTTCCGTGCTACGAAATGTTCGAGTTAACCCCTCTCTATTAAATCCTTATACCTCTATTTTACCATAGTTCACCAACAAAACATAGCACAGAAGGGACTTTATGTGCTATGTTTTGTTGATTGCCGTTTTACTGGATAGCATGCCTGCAGAAGAAGATCGGCCACTGTGTGCAGCCGATCTTCTCCTGGGGTGAAGCGACGCATAGGAACGTAGAGCGTCTAAGCCGGGGCGCTCGCCACGGCTTGGACGCTCTCGTTATCCTAGCAGCGGGGCGTACCGGCATTTAGGCGGCGTTTTTCGCCGCCTAAATGCCGTAGCTCCCTTCTATATTTGGTTATTCGCTCATTCGTTTTTCGTAGTCAATGATGCCTTCGAACGTCAACCATTCCGGCTTCTGCCCTTCAGGGAAGGAATTGTGAATCTCCTTCATCCTCTCGATGTGCTCCTTCACACTCCCGCCCCACAGACGGCTCTTGTTCCTGTTTCCATACCCCAGGTAGTAGTCACAGTCACTTCTTAACCTGCCCAGCATCATGTAGTTAAACCTGTGCGGGTTCTCTGCATACTTCGTCTTGAACACCACAACCAAGTCGCTCTTCATTTGGGAACACGGTTCGCCGTCGAAGTTGTTCCCACAGCTATACAATGCGGGCGTATCGCACTTGCCAAGCTCTATGTCCTTCCACAGCGAACCCGTTTCGATGCACTTATAGACGGGTCTGTCCCAGTCGTCTAAACCGATGTATTCCATCGTTCTTACGTTTGCCGTTGCTTCCATTCTTACCAGCTCCATTCTTTTGTGTTCAGCTCTGCCCGAAGTAGTTAAATCTCTTGATTTACTCGCTATAGCGGTGAAGATGTGTTCCATGACATACAATCAGCTCCTTTATCCGTTTTGAGGTGATGTTGGACGTTGCCTGCCGCATGGCTGGCGTCCCCATAGGGGATGATTTTTCCCTTTTGACACTTGCTAGGGATCAGTCTCATAACCAGTTTGTCAAGGGTATCAGCCTCCAAAAACTTTCCGCCCCCAACCAGGGAGTCATCAGGGAAAGTTTTTGGAGCCCCTTGAACGGCTGGCTTGGCGTCTTAGCTTCCGGGCGGTGGAGAGCGAAGCCTGGAGGCTCGGCCGTCCGGAAGGTTAGTCGCCTTGAGAGCTGATACCATGCGGGGGGCAAAAGGGAAAGATCACCTCAATCCAAAGAACCGGCGGCTGCCGGTTCTATCCATGCGTGTATGCCCCTTGGGCATCCGGCGTGCTGCCGGCGGCTTTTGGATCTGCCAGCCGCATAAAACCATTTCCTTACATGTTGTCACAAACCGGTGAACTCCTCGATATTGGACGATTGTAAAAATGTAAACCAACGCTTCCGTTTGATTTCACAACCCCAAACGCCTGGTTTTCTCTTTTATGAGATTCCGAGCGGCTGCCAACACATGAGTCACTGCAGTAAGCAGGATTGTGATTGTTTACTTATTCATTCTTTTAATCGTCAACCAATTGAACATGGAGCCAAAAGGTTTGTTAATTGCCCTTGTGGCGGCTGTTGGATTTCTTCAAGCGGTTTTCTTTGGAAAGCTTTATGGGACTTGCCCTTACTGCAACTACCGTATCCGTGGTATTACCCATAGAACAGCTGCTGTTACCTGTAAAGCGTGTAGATCTCGTGTTATAATCCATGGGGAAGATTTATTGAGACCATTAGGCAGACTAACAAAATGGTAATAGACCAGAGTAAAAGGCTTGGACGATATACATCCAAGCCTTTATAATGATTATCCTTCTCTTTTTGAAGCATTCAGATACACCGACCTAATTTCCAAAACTTCTTTTCCCTCGGAACCAAGCTTCGACCTCGTTTTTGACAACCTCTCTTTTTAACAAAGCAAGAATATCTTTTAATTCGCCATCCGAAGGAATCATAAATTTCTCAGGATCAGAAAGACTCCTCGGAGCAAATTCTTCAATAAACCTCATTTGTAAATAGTCGCAAGCGATATTTAACAATACATCTGGATACTTTTTACTAAACAACTCAACTTTCGGAATATGACGGAACTCTAGCTCTCCTTCCGGCCCAACTTCATGTGAACTGACTGACATTGCAACACCATATTTATTTAACTTAATTAAGCTAATAAGTTGCCAAGAAGATTGCTTTGAGTTTATGTACTTTGTTTGATCGCAAATAAAGCATGGCAAATTATTGAAATTAAATGAGCCGAATCCTTCACATACGGGACATTGAATTATTTCATAATCTTTGTCAAATAAGACTTTATCACCTTTAACCTCAAATATAACTCCGTCCCCCGCATGCAGATTAAGATATTCCCTAATTTCCTTTGGTACAGTAAGCTGTCCTTTACTTGTCATAGTAGACTTAAACATCGAACCACTCCTTACTTTTCCTTACGACTATAGTAAGGAAAAGTAAGGAGTTTGTCAACGTAAAACTCGTCTCAGATCGGGTAATAACTTTACAACTTATAATGAATACGATGTCTTGTAAGCGATAAAGCTAATACTGAAGGAGGGCAAACATGAAGAAATACTCCGTGGTTGAATGTTGCGACCATTTGGAATGCGGGTACAATAAAATCACTCCAATCATTGATACCATTTCCTTGGATTCCGCCTACACGACTGCCAACGAATTGAATAGAACTTCAATTAAGCACTGCCCCTTATGCGGGAACCTGCTAGGATATTTTCCAGAGCAAGAAGATGAGTGAAATGAAAAACACCCCTACTCAAAAGTAGAGGTGTTTTTCGAGGCCCACCACGGGGCATTTTCTGAAATTCCGAGGCCCACCATGGGGCATTTGTTATGATTCCGTTTATTTATTGTCTTCATTCTATCTTATATTGTCCGGAATGTCAATACCTTTTTAACTGGTTAATCCATCTTCTCCAGAAGGCTGCTCCCACGCTTCAATGGCAGCCTGAATCTTTGCATACCCCTCTTTGCGAACCTCTTCCCTGCTCTTAACGATTTCGAGGGTTGCTCGATCAACTTCGGCTTTAGCGTTAATCCAATCGATTAACAATTGGTATCGGTTAACGCCAGGTTTAGCAAAAAGCTTTCGTGATATTGTAAACTGACGTGTATCATTATAAAGCTGGTAAATGAGTTCGTCCTTTGTATTCTGAATTGTAATGACTGGTCGATGAAGGTGATCAAACTGCACATCCGGATCTTGAAATTCGGGCAATGTATCTTTAAAGCTGTCGCGTATGAATTCATTGAAAAGCGTCGCTTCATGTAAACCATATATACGAAATCCGTCTTTTATCCGGAGCTGCTGATCCTTTGAGAGCTTTGCAATTTCTCTCCTTCCTGTGCCATGATTATAATGTCGGACTGCTTGTAGTCGTTTCCTGCTAATGCTTATTATTTGATCCATTAATACAACTGTTTCTCCACCGAGAAAATCAACATGGCCAATATTAAATGTCAGACCTGTCTCCAGTGTAGATTCCGGTTTGAAGCTCGTTGTAGGAATAACACTTATATTGTCCCTCTTCCTATGCTCTTCCCAAACAATTGCATAATGAACATCGTCTAATTCTGTACCGAGTCCTGCAAAGTTTACCCTAACGATCATAAACTGACTGGCCTTCGGCAAATGTAAACCATTATCATCTTTTCGTATATGATTTTTGGCTGATTCGACATACCGGCTTATTCTATTCAATGTATCTTCCCTAGTAAACTGTGCCATGCCGGTATCGTCAGTTATTTGAGTCAATTTTTTCGTAATAATTTTTATCTGGCGATCTTTCATTAAATGTTGATTTAAGGCAAGCAGCTCATCACGTTCAGATGGCGGTAAATCGAGCAGATCCCGGAGGAAATCTTCAAGCAATTACTTCACTTCTTCCCTACTATATTTCCCTTAATATATCATATTATCCTTCCCAAAAGATCCCCGGTAACTAAAAATTATCCTTTTCCGCTTTTCGCAGCATCCCAATGCACCGATCAAGATCCGCTTTGACCTGTTTTTTGTATAAAGCAGCCTTTTCCCTGCCTTCGTCCGTGAAATTGTACATAACAATTTCCTGGAAATCGACGCGCGGATCCCCCTTCTTTAATTTTTTCGTTCGATACAGAATTCCTTCCTGAACCAGCTCATGCAAAGCACGGTAAACCTCACTTTGCGGAGGGATATACCCAAACTCCTTAAATTGAAATTTCATATCCTCAAGCATCTGGTATCCATAGCCCCAATGCTTTTCCACCAACGTCAGTAAATACAATTTGATAAATGCCCTCTGGGCAATCATAAAAGCCACTACTCTTCCCCATTTCTAACCATGTGGATCTATTTTGAATTGAGCGGGATCTCTTCAATAAGAGACGCATCAGAGTTTTTTACATTCCCTACCAACTTGGAAACCGGATAACATATCATCTGTTTCGCCGGCAGCGGAACCAAGAGTTCCTGAACAATCTTCTTGTCCCTTACCTCTGGGTCCAACCAAACGCTCACGGCCTCAACGTCTAAAATGACCGGCATCCGATCATGAATATCTTTAACCAGCTCATTAGGTGTTGTTGTGATAATCGTACAGCTTCGAATTATTTCTCCATCTTCAGGATTCTCCCACTGATCGAATAAGCCGGCGAAGCCGTATACCCTTTTCGACTCCAGCTGGAAACGAAACGGCTGCTTATCCTTCCCTTCTTTTTTCCACTCGTAAAATCCGTCAGCAGGAATGACGATTCGGTTACTCGAAAGAAGATCGCGGAATGCCCGCTTACTCTGAAGAGTCTCAGCACGAGCATTGAACATGGTATAGCCACTCTTCATGTCCTGGGCCCAAAATGGAATAAGCCCCCAACGATACCCTTCCAGCACACGCCCTCCATTTCGATGGGAAATGGCGGCAATGGTTTGGGTTGGAGCCACATTATATCGAGGCTTATATTCATAATCAACACGTTCAACGGAGAAACCCTCAATGACTTCTGATTCATCAGCTACCAAAGTGAAACGGCCGCACATGCTTATCTCCCCTTTCGCTTCAACCGGTTAATTTAAATTACACCTACTTAACAGGTTGTCCTGAATGTAACTCCATTATAATAGTAGAAACTCATCCTGAAAAATAGAAACGGCCACTGTCCAAAGACAGCAGCCATACCGATTTATCTGCCCCGATCAAGTTGCAAGCTCTTATCCCGCATGTTTCTGAAAAACTCATTTAATACTTCTGGCTTCTGTTCCTTCAATCCATCCATCATCCGATCCCTATGGACTCTGCTGATATCATCATTCCGGAAAAGTGCGGTATGCGTTAAATTGTCTCCCTTCAGCTTGTACTCCATCCGCTCATCGTTTTTCCCGTGTTCGTTTTGGAGGAGCTTCCAGGAGCTGATCTCCTTGCCCAAATGTTCGACCTGTATGAGTTTCGGCATATGCTCCGTATGTTGTTTAATGACATCAGCCAAGTCGTTTAATTTTCCATCAACCGGTCCGATAGGCTCGGCAGCAATTAAGCGGGCGCTTTGAAGATTATCCCCCATCATGATACTGGCCAGCTGTCGTGGGCTATTTGTATCGATTCTATCTGCCTGGGGATTTGTTTTCTCGTAAGCAACAAATTCAACACCGTGACCATGGTCGTAACAAAGCACATTCCATTCTTTATCGTTTCCGACCTTGTATGTATGGTTCATGTTCGGCTGCATGCTTCCAAGTGATTCACTCAGTTTTCCATGGGCCTGATCGGCTGCATCAAGCCGTTCTTTACGTTCTTTCATCCAGCTGCGATCGGGGCGAGAAGTACTCTCGGGTTCGGCTTGAAGAGAAGCCGGCTGGGCTTCGATACGGGAAGACCCTCTCACGTCCTCTATACGCTCCACTTCTTTCTTCGGATTCATGCCTCGATCAGAAAGAGCTCGCAGCTCCACGGCATCCATTTGGCTAACACTTCTCAGTTCTTGCAAAGAACGGCAGTTTTCAAACAGCTCTCTGGAAACAACGACTCCGGCTTCTTTACTTAGTGCCTTATCGATGCTCACGTTAATTGTCTCTAGGTTACCAGTTTGAAGGTTTCGTACTTGCATCTCAACATGATCGTATTCTTTAACGGTCGGACGCGCCTTGATTGTTCGCCGCTGCTCTTTTAAATAATCTCTAATTTCTTTAGCATAGTCGTGTGCTTTATTAAGCATACGGTATGGCACTTTAGTGGGAAACCTGGTAGCTCTCGACGGTAGCTCTACGTTTGTTTGCCGATAGGATTCAATAGCAAAATCCCGATCGTTGACAGCCAATGATCGGTAGCTTTCTATAACAAAATCTCTCGGCTGCTGATTACGTCCTCCAGTTTCTGGACCTCGGTATGATTCAATCACAAAATCCTTTTCTGCCACACTATTCACCCTCTTTTTATTTTCATATAGACATCGCGCTATTTGCCTATTGAATCCATGATAAAGCAATGTGTCTATAGGTGTAAATAACTATTTACATTTTGGAGTATTTACGCTTAACACATCTACAATCAATACCCTATTAATATGGAAAACAGGAAAATCATTCTGATTGTTTAGATATCCTATTCTATGTATATAATATATAGGAACATATGTTCTTTAAAAGGAAGGAGATACCTGAATGATTGACTACTCAAAACTTCCACACAACAGGGTACTCTGTATCGATATGAAAAGCTTCTATGCATCCGTTGAGGCCGTAAACCAAGGTTTGGACCCGCTTACCACCCTGCTTGCTGTTGTAGGTGATAAAAACCGGCCAGGCAGCGTCGTGCTCGCAGCTTCACCAGTGCTCAAAAAAGAGTTTGGTATCCGAACCGGCAGCCGGCTTTACGAGATCCCGCCCGATCCCAGAATCCGGATCGTGAATGCTCGTATGGGCCTGTATCTGGATACTTCAATGCAAATCACGAATTTATTAAACCAGTATGCGCCAAAAGAAGCCATTCACACCTACTCCGTGGACGAGTCATGGGTAATCTGTGATGGCCTCGAACAGATATTTGGCAGCGCTCGTGATATCGCCAGGTTGATTCAAGAGGATATAAAGCTGCAAACCGGGCTCCCCTGCGCAATCGGCATCGGTCCCAACAAACTGCTGGCAAAGATGGTCCTGGACATCCATGCGAAGAAAAAGGGCATTGCAGAGTGCAAATATGAAGATATTCCAAAGCTGCTTTGGCCCACGCCGATTGAGGACGTATGGGGTATTGGCCACAGGATGAAACGTAATCTGAACCGTATGGGCATTTACATACTGGAGGACTTGGCAAAATGCTCCCTCGCCAAGCTCAAACAAAAATATGGGGTGATGGGCGAACAGCTTTATTATCATGCCTGGGGAGTGGATCTGTCCCCGATCTTCGTCGATCCTTCCGCTGAAATGCGTAAAGGATTTTCTAACGGTATCACTCTTATGAGGGATTACAACAAAGATGAAGTGCCCACTGTGATCTATGAGATTACGGATCACTTGGCATCACGTATGCGCGAAATAAACGCAGCATGCCGGACCGTATCCCTCTCTTTTGGGTACAGTAAGCATGAGCTTAAAAAGGGCTTCAGCCGCTCCTTCACGCTCCCTGAAGCAACCAATGTATCAAAGCGGCTTTATGATACCTGCATAGCACTATACAGCCAGGCCAACGTGATGGGGAAAATACGCACCGTACATGTCGCCGTATCCAACCTGGTCAGTGATGATGCCATTCAGTTGGACCTATTTTCAGGTCCACAGGACGAAAAGCTACGGCTGCTTGGCTCAGCCATCGATGCGATTCATGCGCGGTTCGGCGGGGCTTCTGTGTTTAGGGCATGCTCTCTGACGGATGCCGGCACTCATTTGGGACGTACTCAGAAAATCGGAGGGCATTTTCAATGATTAGAGATCGCGGACATAAAAAGTGGGCTTCGCTAATGCTACCAGAACATAAAGATCGTCTTCAGAAGTGGGCTTATGCCCAAGATGATATTACAATGCCAACCCTGGACGATGATCAACTGCAAGAGCTCAATGATCGAATATCTATTAGCCTGCAGGATGCCAGAATAGTCGAAATCACCTATTATAGCAATAAGCGCTTCGTAAGCATCCGGGGTGTCATCAAACGATGTGATCCATTAGCCGGGTATCTTTTACTGGAGGAACCAAATGGAGATCTGAATCGGATTCAATTGGTATTCATAAAAGAAATGAACCTGTTGTAGCAGTTATGATGGAGCAGCAGCGGAGCTGACCGGATCTCATTAGGAACATGGAGCGCCTCGCGCCAGTCTGCTCCCCTTCAGCTCATGACGCGGTCTTCAGCGGTGACCCTGGATGTCCCGGACGGTACGTAAGAGAAATGAATCGTTGCGCGGTCATACAGACCGATGTATATCTATCCTCTCACCCCATCAAGTACCAGTGATAGATGATTTCCGCTATGGTACGGTATAGGGGGGTGAAATCAATGTATGTAGATCCAATGTTACTTGTAGACTGTCCGGCCCCCTTCGAATCCGACCAGCATATTGGAGAATTGAAATTAGACGGCATCCGCGGAATCCTGGATATTGATCATACCACACGGCTATATACTCGGCACCGCAACGAAATTACCTCCCGCTTTGAGGAGATCACTTCTGCAGCATCAAACGCCACAGCCAGACACACAGTCTTGGACGGAGAGTTTTTTGTAAGTGATCCGGATACTGGAGCTCCCAATTTTGCTGCGACCATGAGCCGTTTTTCCTCCAAGCGATTTGGCCCCAAGACAGCTGGGCTCACCTATGTCGCGTTCGATATCCTTACCTATAAAGGCAAAGACACAAAGTCCCTGCCCCTCATGGAACGTAAAGCTATCCTGGAAGAGGCTATCAAGGAGAATGACGTGATAAAGAAAATTCGTTACACGGAGCATGGCTTCACAACATTCTTTGACTTGTGTAAGCAGCATCAATTGGAAGGTATCGTCCTAAAGAAGAAAGACAGCAAGTATTATGCTGGAAAACGACCTCCTGGAGTATGGCAGCGTATTGTTGTTTTCCAACGTGAGGAATGCTATATCACGGGGTATTCCAAGAAAGACGTGTCCTGGCTGCTGGGGATGGATCGTGGAGGGCGAATCGTACCCGTAGGAGCTGTTAAATACGGCATAACAGGACCGATTGGCAAAACCACCTTTCCGCAACTGAAGAAACTAACCCTGCGGGAAACGAAGGACTATGCTTATGTAGAGCCGCTTATCAAGGTAGGTGTCAGATTCCGTCATTGGAATAAGGATGGATCGATGCGTCTGCCAGTTGTGGAACGATTAATTCAACAAGTTGTTTAGGTACTTAAATGCCGCCATTATGATGGCGGCATATTTTATAAAAAAAGAGTATTCGGATTTTATGGTGGAAACAAAAGATTCAATTTCCAGTGTTGTTTTGCTGTTTCAGTTCTTCGATTAACGCACGTTCTTGTTCTTTATGCCACTCCTTTTCACTATCTATATATTTTTTATGTCTTTCATATAAATCTGCGTATTGCTTAAAAGTTGAGTTTCTTAGAATTACTGTTGCTCCACATTTTGTAGCTACAATATTAGCAAAGGACTCATCAATGAAAGGAAATGCTAGCGATTCATCACTTACAAACTCATAACTAAATGTATCTTTTATTGGACTTTTACGTGCCAGTCCACCAGCATAATAAAGCATTCCAAGTTGCACCAAACAGTATTTAACTTTTGTGCTTTCATCCAATTTAATACACTCTCCTGCTCATTTACTGGAAATAATGGATTTCGTCAAAGTGTTATGTGTGGACATAGACATCCCCCCCACTAATTTCTCCTCTTCATTTCATTGACATACCGTTCAATATCCTCAAGAGCATACTTCTGCAGCATGCAGTACATTTCAAACTGCTCGTAACTTTTTCCGGTCAGGTAACTTTTAAAATGATCAATCCCTTTCTCGGAGATCATTTGAGCAGGATCTTCTCCTTCAGGAAGCTCACCGACCCATGTTTGAACGCCGGTATCGATCAACATACGCCCTGCAGCTAAAGCACCTTCACGGCCAGCTTGGTCCCCATCGAACAATAGCACAGCTTTATCTGTCTTTCTATGTATCAAGCGTGCGTGCTTACTGGTAAATTTACCTGAACCTCCTGGATTGGTTCCGTTAAGGATTCCATGGCTCTCGGCAACCAGTTGATCAATAAACGACTCATAGATTGTAACGAGTTGGTCACTTTTTATAAAGTCATACCCGCCCAGGAAGGGAATATCTCCATAAAGATACTGGTGTTTGATGCCTGCACGAGAATCATCTACCGCACGGCCGTAGAGATCTACAACCTTCCCAAACATATATATCGGCAGGACAGCCCGGTAAAAAAAGCGGTCCAATCCCCTATTGTTTAATAACTTGAATTCCTGGAGTTCTTCCTTCGTGAACCCTTGCCTTACTAAATGATTCCGGAGCTCACGCCCTCCAGGCGCATAGCCGGCTTTATATTTTTTGAGGACTTCAATGGAAATCCCCCGTGACAGAAAATAATCAAAGTTGCCTTGGTTATGATAAAACTCCGCAGCCAGCGCCAAGGCTTCCTCTTTTCTCCGCTGCTTACTATTCACTTGGTCATCCGGCAGCGGCATGCCTGCCATATCAACTAATTCCAAAACAGCTTCATGGAAAGTTTTGCCTACAACATTCCGGAGGAAATGAATGGCGTTTCCACCTGTTTGGCAGGATCCGCATTTGTAGGTCTGTGTGGCTTTCTTAATGCGGCCATTATCAAAATCCTTCTTACCACAACAGAAGTCTGCAATATAATAATGGTTTTCGCCCGAGCCTGCTTTAACCCGTACACCATGCTTTTCCATAAGTTGCATCATGTCCACTTGTTCCAAGAGCTGGTCTATGAATTTCTCCGAAAAATGTATGGCCATGACTATTCCCTGCTTTCTTCCTTACGCTTATCCTTTAACTTTTGATGCAGATATTCATAAACACCGGGCTCCTGAAAGATAAGCTCACGGATGTCTGGCGGAATCTTACCAGCTTTAAAAATAATATTATTGGGATCGTCCTGAAGCACTGCTGCTAACTGCAGTAATTTTTCTTCAGATGGTGGAGAAACACTTCCCTTTTCAATCTTGCTCAAATAGGATGTCGTTATACCAACTTTCATTGCCACATCCGCCTGATTAAACCCGATCGATTTTCGTAGATTCTTGATGTATTCACCAAATCTCATATCGTACCACCTTTTAATACAACTTAATATTCATTAAGTGTCCTTACGCCTCGATCCGAAGAAGACAAGGTATACTCCCAACCAAAAAAGAATCAATATCAGCGTTCCTGAAGCATAGTATTCAGGCCAGAAAATAACGAGGCACGGTATGATTACTAGGAATGATATTACAACACACCATTCAAATTGGCTCTTATTTTTCATACAGCCTCCATATTCAATGAATTACATTGTTATTTACAAAAAGTGAGAAAGCGTTCATTTCATTTACAACCTCCTATTCAATAGGATTCATCAACCACCATAAAAAGTTGTTACATGGCCGCATTTACATGTTAATTTGACTTCCTCAACATCATTAGGACCGACTGGATAAGAACTATTAGATCGGGAGACGCCGCCCTCCTCTTCTATGACATTAAGTGCAGTATTGATCGTTGCTATTTTCTTAAAACAGGTTTTACATTGAACTTCTTTCATTCTCTGCATGCATACCATCCTTTCTTACAACCGCGTAGCTGCGCCGTATAGATGTGCCGAGATCTGAGCGAATCTCCTCCGGATTGGAGGCAGCGGGGTGTTGCCGGGCGCTCACTTTCGGCTCGTGACTGCGCCTGCAGAGGTCCGAATGTGCTGGCCACATCATTAGCCGCATCATTGGAACTGCCCGGCATCCCGATGATATTTATTTCAAAATTGTTGCATAAACCTTTTTAACTATCATACATTTCTCTAAATTATCCCTATAATTATTAGTTGTCATTACATATATGGCCTCATCAATCAGGTCTATACGATCCTTGATTAAATTTATTTCTATTGCTCCATGTAAATGTATATCAGAGCGTAATCGCTCTCCCCTGGCTTTTAAATCATTAACAAGCCACTCTTGTTCAGTGTGATCAATACTAGGAAACCGGCTGAAAATTTGTTTAATCTTTTTGTTCCTAAAATAGTCTAACATAGGGGGCTGGTCCTCCATTCAACTAAGGTTGGTGCCTCATTTTGATTATTTATAGTAGGACAACGTTCTTTCCCGTACGTTAGATTCTTTGAAGCCTTCTAAGATCGCTTGAATCCTTTCGGCCTTGACTTCGATAGAATCACCTGTCTTCATGATCCCCATAATCAGGTAAAATCCTTTCCGGTACGGATCTTCGTTTTGCTTCAACTTCAAAAAATACTCTTTGGCCCATTGTTTCATATCATGATCTACATTTGGGTCATCCGGATTAGAATGGCTGCTAATATAACTGTCAATGTCGACATGGAAAGTAATATGATCCGGTAAAGAATCATCTGTCAAAAGATAAGTAACAAGCTTGTTTTCACCATTTACAGACAGAATTCCTTCTTCCACCTCCATAATAGGTGTGCCATCCTCCAGGAAGACTTCACTCTCTTGCCGCTGTAATTCAAAAAGCTTATTTAATTCGCCTACACTCAATGCCATAATAGCGCTCGCTCCTTATCTCATTTAATATCTACAATGTTAAACACATGCTTTCCCAATTTATCCGCCAACTTTTAACGATCCTGCAGGATAAATATAATCCGAACCTTGCTTGTGTCCCGTATTGTACGCTGCCCGTGTCTGACTCACAAAATCAGGCATCTGAATTGTGAATTTGCTCATGCCCGGAATCTTATTCACTTCCTCAATGAGGATGGGATCAACGATAATGGCTAGTTCCCAGCCGTTGGCTTTAACTTGTTGGTCAAATTTCCAACGCAAACCGTCCAGAAATCCCCGAATGTATTCATCGCGATATTTCGGCCTATTCTCGGGTTTGATGCGTTTTCCCTGCTTCTTTATGTACTCCCGTGCGTGATGCATGATAGCCTTCTCTGCGTGGTGGTGAACGGCGTCAGCTATCTCAATATCTTCAGCAAACCCTACCAACATGTGAGCATAAAATTTCTTACCGCCGCGCTCTCCCCTGAAGCTCCGATACCAGTTACATTTGAAGTTTTTCGCAATGATCCGCGTTAGATCCTCACGCCACCAGCTGGAAAGACCCTCCGATTTGACTTCCCGATAAACAATCTCACGTTGAGCAGCTGGAGGCAATTCCCCCAGCGCCTCAAGGTCAATGCCGTGTTGGATAGCAAGTCGCTGGGCATTGAGAAACGCACTCTGCGCTTCCTCAGCAGTCCCGGCACCCTTGGATAGTTTGAGGGCCTTTGCGATTTTACGTTCAACATCGTTCATACTGCACGTCCTCCATTTCGATTTAAAAAGTTCCAATGCTCTAAAATTCCCTCGCATAGGCGATGTGCTTACTTGATGTCGTCCTTCGGGACCAAACGTATGTCCCCTTTCCTATGCGTTCATTTTAATAAAAGTTGAATTGAAATTCAATTCAATTTTTAGATCATATAAGCGCACATTCATGAAAGAAGATGGGGCCCAGAGCATTTCATCGGGCCACTCTCCCCTTCTTTTATGCAGCATATAAGATGAAACGTCTCGTTCTTACGGATTCAACTCCGATGTTCTGATCCGCTTTCCTGGTTAATGCAATATTTCAGTTTTCGATCAACGTCTTTAAAAACTCATCAAGCCCTTCCCGCTCAAAAGGAGCAACGTTCAGCAAGTCTGCTCCGGCCCACTGTTCCCAATTTATATACAAATCAATTTCAGTTGCTCCCATCGATAAATCTGTATCCGAGCAATCGTAAAATTTCTTTAATACTGTAATGACTTCTGTTTGGTCCATACCGTAAGCCATATCAATTTCAGAACCTTTGTGCTGGATATAAGCGATCAGTGCATTCATGGTCTCTTCTGCATATGGTCCGCGGAAAAAGAAAAGCCTTGTCTCCTGATCATATGTGTGTGTCAAGACGAATGTATGTTGCTCTTTATCCTTAATCGTTTCAGCATGCTTCAGTTCTTCTACCAGCAGATCTGTTCTGCTAGGAGTTTGCTCGTGATGGCACGTTTGTACTTCGGAAGGAATTTTACTTAGATCAACAAACACCTTCCAATTCTCTACTGTGAGATCCTTTGTATTAAGCTCTACTCTGGTAATAGAAAAAATGCCGAACCGATTGAGAATGTTGTCTTCAGGAATCATGTCACCGTAACGTAAAAAAGCAGATATTGCTTGATCACTAGTCGGCTCGACCTCTAGATCAGTAGAGAGTAATGCAGCGAACGGGATGTAGCCATTGGCGAGTGGTGTTTCCAGGCTAATATCCTCCAGCACCAGAATGCGACATGCATCCTGATAAATATATCCAAGCGCCATTCCCTTCGAATCGATTATATCTTCTTTAACCTTATCTAAAGCCATTTCTGGCTGAGGGATGAACTGCCCATAAACAACCTTTAATGATAGCGTATGATCTTCAGGCTCAATATCCTGCAGCCTTGCACCATTACCGAATTTATGGAGGCTGTTTACTTCCACTGCATCTATTATGATTTTCGTACCATTCAATTCCATAAGAGCATATTGCAACTGTCCCACCTTACCTTTCACTCACCATTTTTTCTGACACTCTTCCTTCTTTGAAAGAAGGAAAATATCCATACTATACTCCCTACTACATATAAAGGGAAAACAATCAAAATTAATACTACGGTAAATATAAAACCTTCTAGGGAGAAACCGGCCGCAGTACCGGGTGGATCACAAACTAAAGCGATTAAATAGATGACTACGCCAGCACGATAAATTTTAAACGGAGTAAGGTAAGAATTAATCCTCGCTGCAGAAAGCAGCACTATCATGACAATTAAAAATATCACTGGTGTTAAAGCCATCATTGTTTCGTAGGACATATGCTCCTCCTATAGCAAGAGGGGATAAGGCCCGGACATTTATTTCCAGGCCGATTCCTCTTTTCAAGCATTACAGCTTCTGCAGCATGTTATAGATCATCTCGGCTGCTTCAGCGCGGGTGACATTGCGTTTCGGACGGAAGGTACCGTCTGGGTAACCTTGGAGCAGGGATTCCTTGGTTAGCCCTATAACTTCGCCCCTTGCCCATATTGAAATGCCATTTTCATCCTTATATACGTTTCCGATCATGCCTTTTGGTAACTCCCGTAAGGCATTACCGATCATTTTACTTGCTTGCTCCCTATTAATCACAGCGTTAGGAGCAAATACATCCTTACTGAAACCGCGGGCAACAACGTGCTCAATTGCCGTCTGCAGCTCGGGAATATACCACGCTGCTGAATCAATGTCCTTAAAGGTCAGAGCTGTATCGGATTCTTCCGGAAGACCCAAGGCACGAACCATCATGGCCATATATTCAGCCCGTGTAACCGCCCGGTTAGGCTCAAATGTTGTTTCTGTCGTACCTTCTACAATGCCTTTCCCGGCCAGATAGGTAATTTTTTCCCGGCTGAAAGTCTTATCGATATCGACAAATCCTTTACCTTCATTGTTCTCTCCTGAGTTCGCTTCTTCCCGAGGGATCTCTGGCTTCACCGGTTCTTCGATCGGAGCAGCTGGGCTTTCGATCACCGTTGTTTGGCCACCGCCGCCACCGCCTCCTCCGCCAGTTCCGACGGAAGGCTTCGTATCCGTCCGCACCGTGAGCTCTTTCGGCGCAGACTTCCTTCCCCCGGTATTTTCTGTCCAAACGGTAAAGGTGTAACTTGTTCCAGGAGCCAATTCATTTTTGGTGAATTGATTCGCTTTGCCGCGATATACTTCTTTGCCTGCCAAGGATATAATCACGATATCATTCGGCTGCACACCTTCTATAAACAACGTGACGGAATCCGTAGTATGTTCACTGCTTAATGTGAAATCCCCCGCTGGCAGCGTCTCAAATGCCGCAGTAAGCTCCATCCCGCCTCCGCTAGTGTTCACCGGTTCGACTCCAATCACATAAGTCTGAGAGCTGTTTAAGGCGCTTAAACTGTATGCAAGACTAGCAGTCTCCCCAATGATTTGACCATCCAGATAAACCCGATAGAAGTCGGCGCCGGTGACTTCCTTCCAAGTAGCCTGGGCGGAGGATGGTGTTATATCAGAAACCTGAATGAAGCCTTCCTTCATATCACTCGGCAATGTCCGCCAAGTGAAGCGACTGTAATTCCCTTCCCCGTTTTCATTCACAGCGAAGACACGGAAGTGATAGAGAACACCTGGCAACAAGCCACTAATGTTCATGGCAGGGCTCGTTGCGATTCCAAGTTCTCCGCTGCCTTCTTGCTCGACCCGGTACAAAGTAGCACTCTTCGAAGGTGTCCAAGTCAAAGTGAATGACGTGTCCTTCGTATGAATACCGTTTAATCCCTGGGGAGCTGCCGGTAGCGTGAGTACGCTTGCGCTCAGCTTTTCCCCAAAGCCGCTGGCATTTCCGCTAGCAACACTTGCCTCGTAGGACGTTCCGCCTTCAAGCCCTGTGAACACAGCAAAATTATCAGAAACGGTCATCCTCTGGCCATTCATGCTTACCTGATACTTGGTTGCACCAGGCACGGTATTCCAGTTCACTTTGACGCTTTTCTCCCCAATATCGGTGAAACGGATTCCGTCCACCTGCTGAGGAACCGTCAATGCATACGTCGCATCCATAACACCCAACCCGCTGCGGTTATACGGCTGAATCGTAAATTGAGCGGATTGACCGGATGGGAGATCCCGAATTGTAATTTCTTTCTGATCAGCTCCCAGCTGCATTGGCGGACCGCCATCAATGGAGAACCAGTACCCTGCTGCCCCTCGTACAGGGCGCCAGCCGAGACGAATCCAATCCACGCCTGCGTCCAGGCTGCGGAAGTTTTCGGCTTTGGCCGGGAGGGTAATGAGATCAAGCCTCGCTTCATCCCCACTGCCGGACTCGTTCGTTGCGGTCAAGCGATAGCTGTACTCGGTACCAGAATTCAGTCCTACGTCATGGAAGGCGTTGTATACATCGTCGTAAACCGTTATGCCATCCCGTTCCAATTCATAGTAAGTGGCGCTGGTTACGCTATCCCACTGCAGATCGATGTCTCGTTCTCCGACCCGAACATATGTGAACCCGGGACTCGCAGGGAGCGACATGATCGACTGGTGCGTAGCCGGTCCCTCCCCGCTCTCATTGATAGCAGATATGGAAATGTCATAGAACGTAGCCGGCTGCAGGTTCAGCACCGGCGCATACACGCTGGTCGTAACCGTCTCATTGAACACTTCCTGCATCGTATCAACTTGAACTGCTCTCAAGCGGTAGGCAGTTGCCGACTGCACAGGATCCGCGGTGACCAGTACCTGGCTGGAATCATATTCAACCGGTGACACAATCATGTGCTGCGGAGCTGCGGGAAGCGTCAGTACCTCCACCGTGCTGCTGGTTGCTTTTCCAACGTGATTGCTGACTTCTAATTCAAATGGATACCGCGTACCCGGCTGCAGGCCAGTAACGGTAAGTACATTCTCCGGAAAATCGGCCGTGAAATGCTGGCCAGTAGACCGGTTGTACAAGGTGTATTTGTAACCATCCGTATAGGCAGCTCCATTCGGTAAAGACCATTCCAGGACCGCCTCATCCTGTTTTACCGACTGTACAGATAGGCTTGGTGCCTCCGGCTCCTCCTGCAGGTGGAAAGGCTTTGACACGATTATCTCGTCGTTCCCCACCTGGTCCACAGCTTTGGCATGGATGTACCAAATGCCCTCATCCTTGATTGTTAATTCCACCCGGTTATCAGCCGCAATATCCCAGGTGGCTGGTGCATCCGATGAATTCGTAATTTTGTAATACCGCTCTTTAACGCCCGATCCTTCATCTGAAAAGGAAACGGAAGCGTGAATGTCATCATCCGACCAGCCGCGGCCATCCGGATCGATGTCAATAGCAGGTCCCTGCTTATCGATATATACTGTCTTGCTGGTAATAGCACTCACGTTCCCTGCAGCGTCAATGGCGCGTGCAGAGATCACCGTCGTACCATTCTCCGAAATGCTGCCGCTGCTGCCCTTCTCGAATGCTCCATTTCCAATTTGGTATTCATAATAGAACGGGCTGAGCAGGTCAGTGCTGCCATCCACCATGAAATCCACATTCCCAGCGGTGTAGTCGTCTTCAGTCGTAGTAATCACCGGTGCGCTCGGTGCCGTTCGATCTACCACTATGCGCAGCGGATCCGCATCCGCCACATTACCGGCCTTATCGATGGCTTTGGCATGTACGTACCAGATACCCTCATCTGTGATCGTGGTCTCTGTATCACTATCGGCCGGTATCCAGGTCTGCGGAGCATCAGGTGAATCGGAAACTTGAATATATCGTTTTTCGATGCCGGAAATAGCATCTTCAAACTTGAAAACGGCATGAATGGCATCTTGAGCATATTCGGCATCTGCAGTAACCGTAACAAGTGGTTTCGACTTATCGATCATCAGCTCATAGATGGCTTCCTCGCTGACATTGCCGGCCTGATCATATGAGCGGGCCGTGATCACGGTCGTCCCTTCAGCGGACACAATAAAATCATCCTCCGCGTCCACCGGCCACTTGAACTGTGTTGCTCCGGATAGAATGTACTCCGTCCGATGTATGCCCGATCCCGTATCCGTTCCTGGACGGATATGCACGCTCACATCTTCTTTACTCGGTGACGCTTTGCTCACCTCAATCACCGGCACCGTTGGGCTGGTCGTATCAATGAGAACTGTAACGTTGGTTTCTTCACCCACGTTGCCTACATCATCTGTGGAACGCGCGGTAATCACCGTCTCCCCTTCCACAACAGCGGGTATAACAAACTCGGAGCCGTACGGCTGCCAGCCTTGATTTATTGCCCCTTCCAACTTGTATTCGGTCAGGCTGACATCCTGATCGGCGGACGGCTCAATAGTTACCCGGATATCGCGATTGGATACAGCTTTGGAAGGGCGAATCTCCGGCACACCAGGGCTTGTCCGGTCGATCCGGACCGTTTCTTCGCTCACTTCACTGATATTCCCTGCTTTATCAATGGTTCGCGCCCTGACAACCGTCTCACCTTCAGTAACGATCGTAAACGGATTCTTTACTTCTTTCCAATCGGCATTCTCTGCGCCGCTTAATGCGTATTCTGTTTTCTCAACCCCGGAAAATGCATCCGTTCCAGGTGTGATACTGACAGTAACGTCACTTGCCGCTTTACCGATTGGATCAAGTGCAATAACCGGGCTGGTCGGCTTGGTTGTATCGATTTGAACGGCCGAAGTACTTATGGCGCTCTGATTACCTACGTCGTCAAAAGAGCGGGCAGTGATGGTCGTTTCTCCTTCAACGGCGGGAATAGAAAACCGCCCACTGTAACTTTGCCAATTTTGTGTCACCGCGCCATCCAGCTTATACTCCGTACCGCTTAAATCGCTATCTGCAGCCGGCACAATCTCTACAGGTACTTCCGCGTTCGAGAGTGTTTTTGACGGTACGATCGTAGGCCTTGCGGGCCCTGTTTTGTCAATGTGGACAACGGTTGTTTTCGTGCTGCTGAAATTGCCTGCGTTATCCACGGTTCTCGCGCTGATTGTCGTTTTCCCTTCATTGGTCACCTGGAAGGAAGCCGAGTAGGTCTTCCAGTCGGAAACGGTGGCTCCGGAAAGAGCATATTCCGTTCTGGCCACTCCGGATTTTGCATCCGTACCAGGCGTAATGGTGACCGTAACATTTGTATTGGACTTCCCCGCCTTGTCCGTTGTAATCGTCGGAGCTGTCGGTACCGTTTTGTCAATTTTAGTATCCAGTTCTGAAATAGGACCTATATTGCCTGCATTGTCCACGGTTCTGGCATAAATATTGACGCCCTCTTGGGTGACATTTATGGCCGAAACATAATCCGTCCAGGCACCGTTTGCCCCGATACGGTACTGGCTCTTTAACACACCACTTCCACCGCTGTCTGCCCCATGCTGTATGGTCACGACCTTATCTACGTTGGAGTAAGCCGGGTTGTTAATCAATAATGTTGGTGCGCCCGGCGCTGTCTTATCCACGATGATACTGCCCGAGTACCCTGCTGAAGCAGTTCCTCCATATCCATCATTCACGCTGACGCTCATGGACTTTGGCCCTTCTGTGAGCTCAGCTCCTGACCAAGTTAAAGACCAGGCTCCAGGAGGAACCGTTGTGGACTTCGTCACCCCACCAAGATTCCCAGTGATGGTAAGCGTATCGCCATCCATATCCGTAGCTGTGCCAGATATGGTGATCGCATTATACCCGCTGGCTAAAGAAACATACCGTGTGCCGGCAGTAGATATAGCTACAGATGGCGCAGCATTTACAACACTACCCTTAACGTAGAAATATCCGTCTGCTGCCCTGCCGTTGTCTGGATAAGTACCGTCTGGTGCTTGCTCTCCACCAACGAGTTCGCCCGGTGTGTAATTGTATCCAGAAGGAGTTGCAACATGATCGTAATATCCAAATCCGGCCTCGGATTCACTTTGGTCGAAAGACGCCGACCACGCTATCCGAAGTGTATTCTTCGGCATTGTGACAGGAACCCATACCCCTGGATTATATTTGGATTCATAACTTATAGAGTAGACATACGGATAGTCACGAATGTCTTTATCATAAGCGTTGGTATTAGCTGTTTCGATGGTCATCGTATTTCTACTTCCGTAGAGAGTATACTCTCCAGTAGCACTATCAAATCGAGCTGATTGGTACATAACAACCCGTACATGCAAGCTAGTAGTCCATCCTCTAACTCCAGTTCCGGGGTATGTCCAGTTGTTATATCTATCTCCTCCAACAACACCATCGAAGTGATCAGTCCATGGTCCGTATGGTGTGGCAACAGCCTCATATTTGGAGTAGTTATACAGATGTGCAGCAGCGTCCGCTTTGGGAGCATAATTAGAAAACACCGAGAACTGCAACGCGATACACAAAAGTAGTGCGGCTCCTCTTTTCCACAATGAGAACCGATATGTTCTATTTTTAAACCCGCGGTCACTCGCCCTGCTGCCTTGTTTTCTCTGTTGAGCCGACTTTGCAAGCAGGACCTTTCTACTTACACGGCGCTCTTTGGATGGCAAAACAGCTATTACATCTATGAGGAGTAACTGTCCATCGTGGTTCGCAAGTTTATGAACTGCAGATAAAACAAACCCTCTCATGCGCTGCATGAATGAAATACCCGATTTTGTTTGATTGGCATTCGCTATTGCTTCCCATTCCGCAGCAGTATGCATAACTGGTCCGGCAGAAGGAGTCGTTTGAATCTTAGCATCCGCGGAAGCAATATTACTCACGATCATTGAGATACCTACGGTACGAGCATAAACCGTGGTTCTGCCTTCCTTGGTGATGGTAAATGGCTCTGTGTAGTCAATCCAAGAACCAAACTCTCCCAATTTGTACTGGGTCTTCATTGTTTCTGCACGACTACCGGTAATAGTGACGGTAACAGGATGCTCTGTGTACTCAGAACTGCTCAACTGAATACTCGGCGTAGCCGGCCGTGTCTTGGAAATCCTTGTCGAGGACTGAGCTATTGCACTGATGTTCCCGGCACGATCCAGCGTGCGAGCATAGATGACCGTATCTTGATCCTGAATGCGAACAGGTAAACGGTAATCCTGCCATTCACCGTCGCCAATCTTGTACTGGCTTTTCAATACACCACTGCCACCAGCATCTACCCCATCCTGGATTGCAAGCTGCTTCTCATCGCTGTCCCAGCTCACGTTATTTACCAAAATGTTCGGCATATCGGGAACTATAGCATCATTATTAAATGTGTTTATTTCGTTGTTATCCGAATATTCATTATTTTGAACAGCTTCTTCTCGCTCTGGATCTGCAGCTTGTTTATCTGGATCCGAAAGAGAATCGGAGTAATTTCGTATAGGTAATTCCGCATTCTTCGATTGATTGGCTGCCTCCGGCATATCGATCGATCCGTAAACGGTTGAGCCGAAATACGGATTAAAGATCCCGGATACCAATATGATCAGGAGAAGAATGCTAACGCATCTTCGCAAATGGTTTCCCCCCTCTACATGTTAATGGGTTACAGAAGACTTGAAGTCGTCATAACTGGACAAGTTCGCATGATAATAAACAACATCTCCATCCGGAGCGGCGAACTGATGCCCATATCGATCGCCGATCACATTGCTGTACCCTTCGAGCTGCCATTGGTTATCCAACGGAGTGCTGTTTCCTGGCAGTCTGTAATACCGCAGATGTGGCGTATCTGATCCGTCCTGATAGGTTTCAATGTTGAAGTTCACCACAATGAAGCCGTCCTTCAGGAAAATCGGTGAATGATCTGTCAACTTATTGGTTCTGCCGTATTCCGCAATATTAAACCCGCTCGGAACGACATACGGAGCTGCCGGCAAACTGTATTCACCATACCATTTTTGAATGGAGGCCACAGCCCGACCAGGATCCACCGTTTTCGGAATATTAGACGTCGGTCCGATCAGTGTCCGTACCCGCTGCGTTAAATCAAGCAGGTTGTACCCGCCAATGGTACTTTTATTGCGGGATTGCTTCAGGAAGTCGGTGAAACCGTAGGTGGCCACGTATTTAGCCGTGTTGTTCAACTCCGCTGCAGAAACGTTTCGCAACGGGGTATTCAGAACGATGCTACTGGTCAACGTGTCCTGGCTGGAACCAATCTTCACGAAATTTTGGCCTGTCGTATAATTGTGATAGTACAGATCGACTTTCTGTCGTCCGGTCCCGTCTTTATTCACGAAATAGAATGTCGGCACAATCTTCACATGATCTTTCGGGCCGAACATATTCCCCTTCGTTTTAAAGTCAAATTTAAAAGAGTAGCCCGTCTTCACAGTCACATTCTTATACCCGCTGTTCGGGTGGCTTCCTGGCCGGATCGGCAGGAGATACGGGAACTTATTGCCGCGAGGCTCACCGTCAATGGAGTTCGGCCCGACCCAATACGCTGCGCCGGTCGGCTCAGAGCTGCCCTTCTTCGTCCGGAATACCGTCTCCCAATCATAGTCCATAATGTCCGTGACTTTAAAATCATACAGACGCCCGATCACTTCCACCGGCACCGTGTTGATGGCCACATGGTTGGCCAAGTCGAAGTTGGCCATCTTCTCCCAAGTGAAATTTTCAGGTGCATTCTCGGCTATGGAACGGAAGTGAACCGTATATTTCCCTTCATTGACCCATACCGGCATCCGGAACGTGGTCTGCAGCTGCGTCACCGGAATATCAATCCAAGTTTTAGCCGGGATGTACTTTCCCTTGTCTTCGTTGAAAACATCGAACTCGAACAGCACTTGCTTGTACGCCGTGTACTTGGCATAATCCCGGTTCCCGTACCCTTTAATATCCCGGTGCGGACCACTCGTCGGCATGGTAACGGTGAATGGCCGGTCCAGAACCAGGGCAGCCGTGTTTGCAGTCGGGTATACCTTCTGGTTATGCTCCTTGTCATTACTCACACTTGGATACATCACCACCGGCGTATGAACCGTCACGGAATTGATATCGTTGATCGGTCCGGTGACGGAATCCGTATCCTCCGCGCCCATACCTCCAGGAATGACGGAATAATAAATGGTGCCGGAGCTGGCCGCCGACTGCTTATTGGCCTTGCTGGTCGGAACCACATGATTCGGGCTATATAGAACATTGTCGCCGATCACGCCAGGCTCGGGAATTTTACTAGGGTCGCTGGTTTGTCTTTTCTTCCAGGCATCCTCCATGATCGGATCGCCCTCAAACGAAAGCTTGTCATTCCGAACATCCAACTGCGGAGTACGTGCTTGAGCTGGCTTATCCATTTCATCCTTTAGCACGTCTTCCGGAACACCTGGCTTTTTACTCTGAGTACAATCACAATCATATTCGCCCATATCTAGCTCGATCCGTTTAATTTCCGGCTGCTTGATATGCTCCGTAAACGTTTCAAGCTCGAACTCAGGCGGCTCATAGCCTGCAGGAAGAATCGTAATGCTGTTGCCTGTAAACGCATAATTGTTCAAAATCGCCTTACTGAGTTTATAGGCTTGGAACGTATCGACCGTCCAGTAGGAATACTCCCTCGTGACAGGAACGACTCTTGTAATATATTCGTTGTCTCCCATCTGCCGGATGACCCCGTTTTGAACTTCTCTCCACATGACGTAGTATTCTTTGGTCACCGGGACATTAAAGGTACACGTACCGGTCATTTTGTTGAATTTATTCTGGAACTGGTATTCTTTAGCCTTTACGTTCCCGTACAGGCTCTCGGAAGTCGGTATCCCTTTTAAGACATCAAACCGCTCCTGGCCGCGCGCATCGGCTTTAATCACGCCGACAGCTTCCTGATCCATCGCTTCTCCTGTCTTCGTATCGGCCACGACCGGCTTTGTACAGCCCACTGCTACCGGAGGTTCTTCCGGAACTTCCCCTTGGTAGTACATATAAGCGGTATAGCTTTCAAAGGAGCCGTCGTAGGTGAAGCCTGGCGGCGTACCATCCAGGATCGCACCTGATGGTGTTTCACCGGTGGTATTCTTTTTATAGCCCTTGTAAACGTAGTCGTTATGCGTAGGCGGAGTGAAATTATAGGATTGGCCAACCACCATTGCCTCCTGCCGTGGTGGGAAAATGCTGGCCAGGGATTTGCCATCTGTTGTGAAGTATTTCACGGTCAGGCTGGTATCCAATTCGATTTTGAACAGGATCGGAATGTATATCCTGTACGCCACAATACTATCAGCACAGCTAGGGCATTTTTCCTGTTTTATATTCTTAGGTTCGGGAGCATCTAAAAGCATATTGACCGTGATCGGAATGGTCGTGGTATCCGTGCCAATGCCTTGTTTTTGAAAAGGCCTTATATCGGCATCAGTTGTCCCGCTGCTAACATGCCTTCTGTATTCTTTATACGTATCAGAACGGGATTCTTCAAAATACTCTACCGGATCTCCAGGATAGTTATAAATCCGTGCCTCTACGTTTTTAATTGTCCGGTTCGGGAATTGAAACTTATAGGTGAATTTGGCATCACCGCGCATTCCTTTGTTCGGCTGCCGCCCTCCGTCCGTCCAGTTTCCAGTCTCCGAATTCCCCCACATATCGTAATACATCATACCGACAAAATAACGGTAGTTTTTGTCTTTATAATACTTTAGAGGGGTGACCTCTGTGTCCGCCGTGTCCGCCTGGACTGCATTATTCTGGAAAGGGAAAAAGGACAAAGGCAGAATGAGCAGCAGCCCCATCAATAACGCCGTAAAAATGCGTTTCAGCTTGCGTCTCATTCCCATGGGCTTAGTTTCCTTTCCACGGGTTAATCATGAGAGGAATGTAATCTTCAGATGCTTCATCGAATCCAATATACTCAATATCTTGTATAGTCAGATTCTTATGATCCACAATTCCATGAAGCATTTTATCTGCACTAGACCAGATTGGATAAAAGCAGTACTTCGTACCATCACCATTATTCACGGTCATAGAATCCATTGGATTCCGGTAACGAATGTCCTTTTTCTTGGTCAAGTAATACAAATTTCCTGCCCCCGAAGTAGTCTTTGCTCTAACTTTGAGGTACATATTCGTTGTTTTCGGGTCTGTATACAGTTCAACGCTGTAAATATCACGGACGAATGTAGCTGGTAGGTCACTTTTCTTGAAAATAATGGCCTTTTCATAAGGCTTCTCTTCCATATTTTCAAGTAAATATGGTTTGTCCGTAAACCATTTCCGGTACGGATCAAGGCTCACCGGCTTCAACCCGGACTTATCCAGCGTCGTAACGTCCTTCGAGCCGATCCAAACCCACCGGCTAAGCTTGTCCCATTCTACTGGCTGGCCAAGCCCTTCGCTGACCAGGCGCAGCGGGACGAACGTCCGATTCTGCTTCAGGAGGATCTGCGTGTCATACGTCTTGGTCTGGCCATCAATGGTGGCCGTTTTCTGCCCTACGGTCATATTCACTGTATGCTTATCGTTCTGGATGGAAACGGATAGCTTGCCGCCTGATTTGTTCCAACCTACTTTCGCTCCCAAGGCTTCAGAAACAAAACGGATCGGGACCATCACCCGGTCACTGCCATCCTGAAATGGTTTGGCATCCGGAAAGGAAATTTTCTTGGCGTTCCACAGTACCTCAATATCTTGTTTGTTGCTTGCAGCATGAGTTGGCGCGGCAATCCCAAACAGCAGGGCGGCTGCCGTCACGGATAAAAGTAGTTTCTTCATGAATTACATCTCCTTTTCTTTAACGTTAATATGGTGAATCAGATACCTTTTGGAGTAATTACGCCTAAAGTTCATTAAGATACATTAATAACATCAAATTCCGTATCAGTATAATCCCATGTGGCATGATCCATATTATCAGCAACTTTCACTGCAGCTTTTTCAACTTCCGGATCATGCTTGCCGCTGAATTCACCTACGACTTGCACCTTTACGCGATATCTTTGTGATCGACAATTCCACTTCATATTGTTTTTTCATAGCTTTCAACTCCCTTCAGATCAATGTTTTATTGGGATGAAACGGCCGGTATGCTTGCCGCTTGGCACATGTTTATCAGGTCGAGTAATCTACAGAGCACAACTTCGCGCGTAGTTCAACTGGAGGCTCCGCCAAGCGGCGCCAGCCGCTGCCGGAGTAGTTGAACTTGATTGTCAAGGAGGAACGCGCAGCGGCAAATCCTTGACAATCTCAAGCGCCCTGATACGCTGAGCCGGCTGCGGCAAGTGACATAATAGGCCGTGGCTTCTGGCGTAGCCGGAAGGCATCCATGATTTTTTTATTTCCCTTATTATTTCGGTTCTCTCTCTCCAGGGAAATACCCTGCTTCAGCAGCTTCACGCTCACTGCTGAATTTTTCGATAATCTCCCCGCCATAATGATACGAATCCCTGAAATACACTTTAACTCCTTGGCGTAAATATCCGTAAATGACAGCACTTTTGACCAATCGGCTCCCCCCCAAGGCGTAGTTGTTGTACGTGTGAAGACCGACCGGCACACCTTGGATGAATGAAAGGACGCCTACGTCATTAATAGTATTGTTCCATTCCTCTTGCTCGACGCGCGGCAAGGTAAATATATACGTGATGCCCAACCTCCGCGCATATTCATTGTAAGAGTTAATAGAATGCTCTAAGCTGCCCTGTACTACAGAGATTATCGTTGACCTTCGGACTTGATCAAACGTGTCGGGGTCCTCCAGCAGAGGAATGCGATGATCCGTTAGGATCGATACCTCTTCCCTTCTGCCTTCGAACCATTCTTGTGTAGCAGCATCATACGCATACACATAATCGTCCAGGGTAAATGTAAGACTGTTTCCTTGTTCATCTGAATACGCAAACGGCTTTTTGACCTTCCAAACCTGCCTGTTCTCATATTCCCCTTTGGCGTTTCTGAAAGTTTCATTGGTGTAAATCCAGAGGCCGTCATAATCAATTACGGCAATAACTGGGATGTAAGTCTTCAGGACGCCCTGTGCAATCACGTCATCCCGAATTCCGACGTTATTAAAAAGAGTCTCATAGAAAGCTTTCACAGCCCGCTCTTTATTCGCTCTTATCCGTTTTGTGGAATCATAGCTGCCTTCGAGATTTTTATTCTCATTGAGCTGCAGAGCAAATGCTGCGTCCTGGACAGCTGCCCGAAGGGCACCATCATACATGACCATTTTCTCCTGGGCCCGCTCTTGCTCAACAGCCCTAAGATCATTCTTGAAAAAGAGCGGGAATACGATAATCACAAATACCAGAACCCAACTAATAGTCTTCATTGAGTATGATCCCTCCGTAAGGGATATAGATCCGAGTAGGATCACTGGTATACCCATTACTCAGAAAATCCTGCATGAGAGTAGCCTTTGTCGTATTCGTGTTTCTCACGATAACGGAAAAGAAATCTCCTTCTCTCATGTAATACCTGGATCCGGAGGACAGCGTTTTTAAAATGCTGTCAGTATACCTGGCGTCATAGTAGACGTCCGTCTGCCCCGTAAAGGTCGCAGCATCTTCCGGGTCTTCGTAAATTGGGTTATATTGCTTTGCCTTGTGTTCCATTTGTACGTCATATAAGTTTGAACTGCCCAGCTCTCTCATAAAATCGTTATACATCGTTGGCGTGATGTAGCCTTTATTCCGAACAGAATCCACAAAATTGGTGGTCGCCTGATAGGCCAGGTTATAAGCAATTTGATCCTGTTGCTGATACGCCGCTAACATAGGATAGAAATAGAGCAGCAGACAAGCAAGTATGATGGCAAATGGATAAAGCACGTACTTAGCCATTCACTATCTCCATCCTCATTTTTTTCTAAAGATGACTCGCGCCAGGTTGCCTTGGCTGTCCCTTTGATATTCCGTGGTATATGTTGCCTTAAGCGGTATCATGGAAACATCGGTGTCATCGATATTGATGTCTTTGGGAAAAAGGTATCCTTCAACTTGGATATCCGCCCCGATCGCAGCGATTTGAAATATGGTTTGGACCACAGTAGCCCCGCTGACACTCTCTTCTCCTTCAACTGCAGGGATCACTGCCATATTCCGATCACGGCTGCTGATTGCAGCATCCACCTCGTTGAGAGCATCATGATTTCCTCGAAACAGCTGCACTCCTACCGCAGCCGCACTGACAAACAACAGAATGCCTATCGAAGCGATCATCATTTTAGTGGCTATGTTCATTTCACTCTGTCCAATCCGTCAGGTTTGTGAGAACTCTATGCCGGTAACTACGTTGTTCACGTCACGAACAATAACACTCTTAAATTGTCCTGACGGGTTAACATATTCATTTGATGTAACATCAGTCGTTCCGCCAACGCTGCCCTTTGTATACGTTGTCCCGCCTGTATTCTTCTTCGTAGTTACTTTAATGGTGAAAGTTTCCTTATTACCGAACTTGCGGATCGCGTTCACAACCTGGCTACCGGTTACAATAGTGTTGTCATAGCCTGCATACGATTGGCCAGACAATTCCGTTTGAATGCTAGAAAACTCAGTCTGGGCCTGCTTTGCCCCCTCTTGGGCCGTGCCGAACAAAGTGACACTCAACGTAATCAGAGCAATAGCCAGGAAAAGGCCCGATGCTCCTAATAATGCTTTTGCTGCAGTACTCATGTTTCGATTACTCTCCTTTGAATTTGAATTCGTTAATGATTGAGGTGCATACCGGTCGTTTTAAGGCCCGCGCAAGTAGGACACTTGGTATCACCTCCCGGAAACGCTCTGTATTTGCTCAAACGATGCCCCAGCCTGGGTGATACTGAGATAGAGCATCGGAACAACCAGATATAGGAAGATCAAATACATGGACGGCGCCAAGCCGAAGATTCTCCCCCAAAATGCTTTGAGTTCAATCAGCCGGCTAAAGTATTCCTTGCGTCTCTCTGCGTAATATTCCTTGGTTAATTCCAGATCGTCAAACGCCTGCAGCAGGGGGATCTTCTCGACCGCCAGCCTCAGTTTTTCAACAATCCTGCCAAATGGTTCGAATGATACATCCTCACCCAAAATCTCAAGGGCTTCTTCCTGGCCACTGCTGTAATTATTCAGGCAGTTCTTAATTGGGTCTTTGAAGATGACGCTGTATCTTTCCATCCACTCCAGAACGGTTTCGACATCCATCCGTTCAAACTGGGCCAGAATAGAAATAATCGTATGGAACTGGTCCACTTCATCCTGCATTTCCATATATCGAATTTTTTTCTGAAAATATAGTAGCCAGAGTGGCGTATAGTACGCCGTGATCGCCAGCAGCATGCAAAGCAGCAGCTCCCACCATTTGAAAAATTCATTCTGAATCTCGACATATTTTTGATAGATTCGGTTTGCTGTATAGATCGTTGCCGGATCATTTTTACTTGTCTGGGTCAACGTACTGACCAGCCCAAGCAGAGATTCCGGCGAAACATCCGTTGAATTATCCAAATTTGTCAGGACCGAGCGGTCAAAATCAGTGTTTTGCTGTGCGATTGCCAGTTCATCAGGTCCAAGTTTTCCGAATACCCCCGTGCCCCGTAATGGATCATGGAGTACGTTATCAACGGATACCGAGTGCATATAAAAGAACATGGATACTGAGCCTATAAAAATGACCAGACTGAGTAAAATGCGCTGAACATACAACCACTCGATAGTGAGATAAGAATTTGCATCCTTTATTAAGATCGTCAGTTGGAAGTGAAATTTCTTGTGCGCAGCTGGTACGAACCGATCTACAACAAAGCGCAGCGGCGTTACCTTGGCATACAGAAACTTCTCCCACAAAACTCGTTCGGATTTGGCTACATACCTGGCTTCGTCATTGGCCAGCAGCTTCTTGATCAGCGCATAACATAACAATACGACAATAAAAAAGAAGACCTTGATGAAGAATCCAAACTTACTGGTATAAAAATCGCTCATGATTGGAAAATAGGCTTCTGCCCAAAGCTCGATCGGTTTAATGAAGAGTACCGAAAGGACCGCAATCGTCGATAAACCCTTGAGCAGATAATTCAAGCGTTCTCTTCGTAAAATCTCATAGTTCACGTCTTGGATCAGCTTAGCGATCGCACTGAGGTACATGGACGAATTTCTGACAACCCGGTCCCCGAACTCAGATACCAGAAAAGAGAACCCGGTGAACATTTTATAATACTTGTTGGGAGCCACCTCATAATAGACATCCAATGCCTTTTGCTGATCATCTGCAGTCAGGATTTCATAGATTCTCTCCCCATGCTGTGCGGACTCGTGCGGCGCTGTGAGACTCGCTTCATAAATGGCCTCCTCTACATTCTTGGTGCGTTGAAATTGATGCCTTGTATCCTCGTACAGCTTGATAGACTGTTTCAGCAGCCGGTCCTCGACACGGTTTACGAAAGTGGTGATCATCACCCCATTGAGCACTACGGCACCGAAGAGTATGAAAAAAATCGTGAATAAATCGCGGCTGATCAAGCAAAACAGCAAAACCAGAATAGTGGTGGAGCTCAAAGTGATAAAAGCAATCCTCATCGTCTGCCGGCGAATCGCGTATTCATCGAATGAATCCAGTACTTCTAGCCGTTTGCGGATATTCCAGATGTATTTTCGAAGTAAGGGTAGCCGCTGGAACAGAACATATGATTTCTGGTAAACCAGGTTTAACCTATGCTGATTAGCCCGTTTGCCAAAGTGCTTTTCAAAAATATCATTTTTCTTTTTGCCTTCCGCGTTCTTCACGAAGATAGTGAAGGCAAAAGCTATTAATAATAGAAGGAACAGTCCGAAGAAAATACTGGTAATCATCCAACTGTTCATGCCGTCACCTTCCAATACGTAGCGATCAGATCCTCAAATTCTGCCCGGTCCTTCGCATTCATGTGCCGTATCATTTCGGCCTTCTGCTGCTCAGAGATCGGATGCTTGGCAATGTATTCACCATCCTGGAATACCACAATATCTCTGCCCTCGAAGGTTTTACGGTCTGTCATTCGTCGGTAAAACTCAATGGCTGCTTTCTCAGGGTCCTCCGGGTACATGTCGTTATCCAGCAGCGGCACACATTCTGTAATCCGTTCAATGTATCTGCGTCCTTCGGCATCCTTGAACAGATGGATATCAAAATCCAATACGCTGACAACCTGCTGCTCTGCAATTGACTCATTCCGGAATAGCCCCGTCTGCAGCGTTGAATTTCGCAAGGAAAATACAAGATCCTGAAATGTCTTCGCATGGTGCGACAAGATGGTGAACAAGCTGGCGACTGTACCGGCCTGAAGGAACCAGGTGACTTGTTCCGCGGTAGCAGCCTCACCAATGATATTAACTGCACCATCCGTCTTCTTCTGAATATCCATCCCTTTTTGGCCTGTAATATCCGCAGTTTCCCGAATAGATACAATGTTTCGCTGCGGGAACAGATTCCGCAAATGCAGCTCAAATGCCATTTCCTGTACCCTGAGCGTCAAATACCCGGCAATATAACGTGCCATACCCATCATTAAGGTGGATTTACCGGTACCTTGGTCACCGGTCACCGTGGTTACCCTGGCACCCTTCATCAGCAGCGGAACCAGGCGAATCGGCAACTCCGTATTTTTAAAGGAATAGCCCCGATCCTTGGGATTCAAGAAATTCTCCAGGTCCGTGTAGGTGAGATTGAATTTCCGGTTGAAAAACACCCACGATTCTGAAAACGGCGGGCGCATGACGACGATCCGCGAATTATCCTTCATATCGTTGACTATAAACCCGTTCTGCTCGGTTAACTGTCCAGGGTTGTTCCATTTGTAGATGGATTGGCAGATCCGCTTCAGCTCCAGCTCGCTGCCGAAGGACAAGAAGGACATGTGCATTGTTTTACCACGGTACATAATCCATACGGAGTGGGTATTGTCCTGCTTGGAATGCAAACGCATTGCCTTCAGCATCTGCTCCTCATCTTCGATGTCCTGCATCGCAGCAGGAACACCGGAAACGCCGCCCGACACACCATCAATTTCCATGTAACGGATCTCGTCTATAACGCCAAACCCTTTGAATCCCTGGTAAATCCGCTGCACAATGACCTGCATTTTGTCCTCGAAAGACAGTTCGCCCTTCGATTTTTCCCGGTAGATTTTCTGAATCTCGGCCTCGGTGATGATATAGGATTCTGTTTGGCCATCTTCGATTACCGACTTCAGCTCGTCCAGCCGATACTCTTCAATCATTTTAGGTAATGCCTTGTATCCGTGTTTCTTCTTATATAACTGCATCAGGATCTCGAACTTATCCTGGACGGTGAGCGTGTCTGGCTCCTCAAAAGGAAGGACAAAGTTTACATTACGCTCATTCATGCCATATTCCCGAACCAGCAGATCATAAATTAGATCCTTTACATACATCTTGTCGTACAAGTCGCCGCTGTTGCAGCCTTTGAGCGCAGCTTTCAGCTCAGTACGCATATGCTTCTGCCGATTAAAATCCTCCAGATCCAGCGCCAGGTCATACAAGTTGGAACCGGTCATATCATTAAATTTGTTCTTTATATACAGAGTCATCTGCTTAATGCTGTACCGCTCCAGATCCTCAGATATTTTTTTCTCTCTCGGGACAGCGATCGGATTTCTCATTTTATAGATCAGGTATACAAGTAGAGCGATTAAAAGAATTCCGATCCCGATGCCATTCCAAATTAAAAGCATCAGGAAACGCCCCTCTCAATACGCTTGATGTCGGTGTTAACTCCGATCTGTGATAGCATCTCCTTCGTAGCCTTCCTGACTTCCTGGAAGAAAAGGTAGCTTCCATGGCGCCGGCCGCTGTTGCGAGCACGCCGGAACCAGCCAAGCACGTCCTTATCATTGAAAGCATCTCGGTAATCGGAGCTGTATGGAATCGTAAATACCGGCTCCTTGATCCCGAATTTCCGCCTGATGTTGGTCGCATTATATTTCGAATGAGGATCGTACTGCCCCAGCAAAACCACCTTACTCTTGTCCTGCAGCCCGGACGGCCATTGCTCCTGACTGGCGTATCGTTCCAGAGAGTTCAGGTCCTGGCTGAGATTAACTACAACAAGATCTGAGCTCTTAATAAGCTGATTGGATACAGTATTTTGGCTGCCACTGTGAATATCCAGAATAATGCACTGATAATAACGATTGGCTTCATCAAAAATGGCAGGAAAAATGTGCTCGATGCCTTCAACCGGAGATTTACTTGTGCCGGTTAATAGGTCTAAACGTCCGGGCTCAAGTGAAATGGCATGATTATTGATGCTATTTGCCTCCAGACGTTTCGTTTTTAATAGTCGTTCCAGCGCATCCAAGCCTGTTGTCGAAGAGTTTACGAAGTTTCGCATCTGCAATTCCTTAGATTTTAGGAATGCGTCTTCTAATGTCGATCTTGAAAACTGTGTTTGGGATACGAGTGTCCGAATGTCATAATCAAGCCCAATCATAGAGGCGATGGCTACACTATTTGATGTATTGCCCCGTCCATGATCCGGGCTCCAAAAAGAAATGATGGCCATAATCGTTATCTTCCCTTCTCTGCGCTTCTAATTGCTGATTTGATGGTGCCTCTATCCAGATCGGTTACAGCTTCCAAAAGGGAAGCAAGCGACTTTCTGGTGCTACGTGACAGGCCCTTCAGTTTAAGCCGACTTTCATACTGCATGTTTACACTGACGGTATAGTCCAGTTCGTCATAGTAGAACTCAAACTCTTGTTGCTCAAACTCCACGGACAAATGAGCAATGGTTGATTCCACATACTCTTCGCTAACCTGCTGATCAATTGCCGGGTAGTGAATACGGACCATCTGCAGATCTGATTCTCCGATAATTTTTACAGCGCCATCCGTCTTCTGCTGGGTGCCTGTCCCTTTATTACCCGCGGTTTTTTTCCGTTCCTGAAGCAGCTTTTCCAGCAGCAAGGCATTTCTTTGGATTGTATATCTCTCGCTGTTTGTCACAAGCACATATTTTGTAACCTCCCCCCATGCCTGTAGAAGAGTCGGCTGTAGTGTTTCTGTATGATCCACATCAATCAGAACAAAGTCATATCTTGAAAAGTTCTCATTCTTTCTCAGAAAAAATTTCACCAGTGAGTCCTGAATAGTCGTACCAGTGGTAAAAGAATGCTCAAACCCACTGGCCACATCCATATCGTCGTATTCAGTCACCAGGTTGTCGCCGCCTATATCGGGTATAGAGTACCGATATTTCTGCAAAACCGTTGCATCTATAATCAGGACTTTATGATCTGCTGAGGCAAGGATTTTCCCGAGCCAGAGAAGCAGCTCCGTCTTTTCACATGCCCCTATGAAAAGTAGGGTTTTCAACTTTTCGCCTCCTACGGTCGATTAAGGGTTAACGCTATCCTTTGGCAGTTCCCCATAGATATTACTGTCGCCACCCTTTTCTGGGGTTACCGGCTCCTTTGCGGATTCTGGTTCTTCTGGTGGAGGAACCTGATCCGCTGCTGCTTCAGACGGTGGGTTAACTACTTGGGGTGATGAGCTGCTCTCCTGAGCTTCTACATAGGCATTTGGATCGGTAACCATTCCATCCTTTACCGGTGGAAGATCAGATGTATAGCTTGTCCCGGTGCCTTCAGAGGACGGGGAGCTCGTCGTCCCGCCATTGTTAATACCCATGCCGGCATTATATTTTAGGCGATCTTGTTCAGACATTTCTGACAAATTCATCTCAAGTACTGTTCTCTTTTTGGATTCCAGCTGCTCGGTCGCCACCTTCACAATATTAGGATCCGATTTGATCAGCTGCTTAACTTCATCCTTCGGCGGGTAGGTTACAATCGCTTTATCCTGCATATAAGGATCGACGTAGCTGAGCGCGTAAATCGTTGCATCGTTAATGTACGCATCCACAATCGCACTGGACATCATCAGAATCTCTTGCTCGTCCATTTCATAAGAAACCAATCCATTGGCCAGGTCCTTCACTTTCTTCTTGGAAAGGACAATGTAATCTTCACCAGTCGGGAATTTGATCCGGACATCAACGAATTGGTTAGGGTCCAGTTTTGTCGGCAGTTGGATCAACTTAAACTCCTGATTCCTCAAATCATTCGGGGTGACCCCATTTTCAAACAGCATGGAGCCCGTAATCGGGGTGTTTTTAGGAAGATCAATTTTGGTATACTTCCCGACAACATCTTCCTTATTCAATACATTTTTAGGTACAGAAGCGACTGGCATATTTACGAGTTGAATATCCGTTTCCGCTAATGCATCCCCTGCTTTATGGTCTTTAACAACCACAGGCACCTGTTTCATTTCCTGGTTTAGAATTTGCTGTGTATCGGCCAGCTCTTGCTCCAGCTCTGCTATTTCTTGCGAATAATCAGTCTGAAAATTCTTAAACAGAAGCACACCGATAGTCAGGCATATAATCAGCATCGTGACGGCACCTACAGCACCTGATAACACGATCTGTTTTTGCCGCAATCGAACTCTGGACATATCTTCTCTCCTTTTCAACGTTATCTCTTGCCAAAGAACAATCCTCTACGTTTACCATGAAGCTGTAGCAGCCTCTTCATACTTTCATCTGTATCCGACTGTTTGCTGAACGGATCCGGATGATATGGTATGGCTACGATTTGCTTAACAGTGGTCTCCATCCCCTTTTTTATGTCTTTAATCGATTCGTCTTCTACTAAGGGGATGGCGATGTTCCAGTTCTGTTGGTTTCGTTTTCTGTTTTGCCGGCAGAAGCGGTATATGTCTTGATGCTTCCACTCGGAGCCTGCTCCGACAAGGACCGGTATTCCAGCTCTCAGAAACTCTTTGAAATGTTCCGATGTATCGTGACTACCAAGGTCAAGAACAATAAAGGTAAAGCCCGCCGAAAAAAGTTGGATAAGATCCAATTGCTCCCCAGACTTAAAATAGTGAACGCCAAACGCTTCAAAATGATCTGTCTGAAGAATGGCCCCATCCGGAACCGCATGATAAAGACGTTCTATTCTAGCAAAAGCATATGAGTCACAGGCTTCAACCAAAGCCACACGCTCCTTATGCCTTGCCAGATAGTTAGCAATGAGTGTGGCCGTGTGGGTAGTACCGACTCCAGGTGATATGCCCATTACGGCAATGACGGCTGTACCGACCACTTTGTCCTGATATACAATCCGGCTCGTCGCATCAACCAGACTCATATCAATCTCTTGCGTTGGATCGACCTCCGTCATGGATGGCGTAGGAAGCTTAATTTGCGGCAAGCTGGGAATTTTAAGTTTTGGCAGCTTTGGCGGTGAAATCTTTGGTATCGAAGGTATTTTAGGCAAATGAACCTTATCTTTAGATTTAACTTTAGGCTCCTGTGGTGGTTTGATTGGTTCTGGTGCTGCTTCAGATACCGGTGCCAGCTGCTGGTCACTTTCTTTTAAAAGATGTGCTTCCTCACTTTGGGTAATCTCGGATTGACTTACTCCCTCTTTCTGGAGCATGCGCTGCTGGATATAAGGTGGTACAGGATTACCCTCTTCTTCCTTCGGTTCAATGACCTCAAGCTCGTATTTATCAGTGTTGATCGTAGGTGTGAATTTTTCAGGTGGTTCGTCTGCCGGTTCAGGATCATCTTCAAATTCATCATCATCGAAATCAGCAGCTATCCTACTGATTTCCTCGTCGATGGTTTGAAAATCTCCATCGAAATAAACCACCTTCACCGCAAGGTTATGCAGAGTTTGCTCGATCCTGGATGCCCAAGGAGCCCCCGGGTCAATCACTGCAACATCTGCCTCAAAACTACCGAGTACGATACGAATAGCACGTTCATTTGCTGCGAACGGAGCTACTTCAAATTGAGCAAACCGGCTGCGCAGGTGCTGATGAGTGAAGTCACTCTGTACTAAAAACAGGATTCTCATTCAAGTTAATTCCCCCATTGATAATAGAGTAAAAAGCCCGTAGCGCTTAATAGTCTTTTACTCTTAAAAAATTTAGGCGTTTTTACACCATATTATGAATGGAGTATTTACGCCTATATATTTATAGTAAGCCCTTGTAAACGAATGTTACAATTAAGGTTACTATATCGGTAAGGAGTGCCTGTACATGACTTCATTTCCTAGTAAGGGACCTAGCAATGAACGAAAATGGTCAGTTTATAGTTCTGACTATCTGTACAAAGAAAGTAAGAAAACCGCAATCGACCTTGACTTAAAAGACTACGAATACATGTTCTACGTACTCCAAATAGGCTTAGGATTGAAAGATCGCATCAAGGATTTAGAATATCAAGCTAAGATCCGCAATATTTCCGTTGAAGAGTTAGTGAGAGATTATGTCAACTTAATAATTAAAGATTAATTGTCGTCCAGAGATGTCTTCATCAATTATGACGCTGGATCTGTATTAATCCCTAATTGAGTCTTTTCATCCTCGTCTTTCTCGTAGACCATCTCTTCAGAATTCTCCTCACTTGAAACATTCGGTTGTGTGATATCCGCTCCTAGTAGTGGAATATCATTATATGTGGTAGGAACACATATCTGATATTTTTCTTCCCAGTAACGATACTGCAATTTTTTAAGCATAGCCGGGTACTTCCCTTTTTCAACCACAAGGATGCTGTCTTTAGGCATCCGCCCCACTTCATCCGGAAATAGAAGCGGACGGCCAGAGTAAGATGTACTTTGGCTTTCTCCGTTTTGTATAACCTCTTCCCTCTTGATACTGGTACTCCCACTCTCGGTCTTGATCGTGGTTTTTCCAAGTTCTTCTGAGAAGTACTTTTTTGTAACCTGATCATTCGCTGCCAAGAGGAGTCGAGTATCGCACATAGAGATAACGTCTTCCCATGCATCTTGTGGGTAACGATCCTTGAGCTGAGGCAGCGACTGCCAGATCATGACCGGGTAAATGTGCCGGCTGCGCATCGTACCCAATTTCTCCTGAAGACCACCGATCCGACCTATATTGGCCAGCTCGTCCATAAGGCACAGCACCGGTACCTTGGAATTTGGCTCTGTTAGGCGTACCTTGTAGATCGCGTTGAACAAGATACTCCAGAGCACCGTGACAAGCGGAGCGAATGTCTTGTCTGAGTCACTGACCAAAAGATAGAGTGCAATTTTTTTTCTGCCTAGATCTTCAATGTTGAAATCACTGTGACTAGTTAATTGTTGCACACCTGGAATACCAAACAATGTAAGTTTTGTAGCCAATCCGAACAGGATGCCGTCCCGTACTTTGTCTTTGGCCATCAAGAAATTGTTGAATAAAAACTCGGCGGTACCGGTTACTCCGTTGCGTTTAAATAAATACTGATAGCTCTCTTCATCTTGAAATTCAGTATTGACAATTCTAGCAATTTGCTCAAACGACTGCTTTTGAGGCATGTCTTTGTAAACTTGTTTTACAAAACCGATAAGCGCTGCAAGCAAAGACTTTTCTCCATCGTCCCAAATCGGATCAGAGCTCCCTTTACTCCCTTTTGCAACGTTACCACCAGTGACGTAGCTCTCAGCAATTTTCATCAGGTCCGTATCTTCGTAAACGTAGTCGCCAAAATTGATTCGATTTCCACGTTTAAGATGAAGAAAATCGAGAACATATATCTCGTACCCGTTTTCTCTCAGTAAAGGAGAAGTCAATGAATACAGCTCACCTTTTGGATCCGTTATCACCATGGAGTATCCAAGGTTCAGTCCGGTATGAAGCATATTCGGCAAGACGATACCTGTAGTTTTTTCAGAGCCAGGCGGACCAAACGCGATTATGTTTAAGTTTTGCTGACCGTTGTTTGGTATAACCGCATACGGATTGCCCGGCAAGTACACCCGCTCTTTCACATCCCCGACGATAACGCCTTCTTTGGTCTGGTAGTACCCTTCCTGCATTTCTTCAGCTGTTTGCCATCGGCTTGTACCATGAGACCCGTATTCTGCTTTTTGTTCAAATTCATCTTTTTTGCTTATCCGGCCCGAAATTAGTAATTTTATAATCCGATAAACCGTATAGGCTGACAAACACCATAGTCCCCCATTGATAGGGTTAACGACGAAATAACCTGGCAGGTTATAAGATCCTAAAACGGTTACCCACGGATCGTTAAACAAATCCTTCAATGGTAATTCTTTATTTAACAAGGAGAATACAAATCCGCTAATCAATGGATAGATTATGAAAAGCAGAAAAAGGCCGAGTAACGTACCGAATCCCTTATACAATTTTAGAAGCATTTCATCCTCCCGTTTTAAATGGACGAGAGGGAATTACCTTCCATACCTTCCTCGATCGCGATTCCGCTTCTTGTTTTGCCATTCCTTTTCAGCATCGTGTCTTTGAGCCGCTTTATTAGCACGTTCTACTGCATGGAAGGCTTCCTTCAAGATGCCAAATGCAGGGTCCAAATTACGGTCTTTATGAACGCCTGCCATTTCAGAAGGACTTAGGCTATTCCCTTGGTCCTGGAATACAGGCGATTCGATTTGATTATTTGCTCTGGTTCTAGCTTGCTGATATGCCTCATCGATCTCAGCCGGCTGCATGACCCTACCGAATCTCTCATTGATGTCTAATATAGCCCTAGCCTCATCGGAGCTGAGGTGATTCGAACCTGGCCATTCAGGATATATGGACCTGACTTTATCAATGTCAGCACGTTTCAGCACATTTTGAGCCTCAACTAGCACATCTCGTTCTGCAAGCAGTTTTTCTTTGGCACTAGCAATCTCTTGAAGTTGCGACTGAGTGTAAGACAGAACTTTAGATTTACGTGCTTCAAACTTGTCAGGGTCTTTAAACCCTAGCTCATAGAGCTTATTTCTCGTATCTGCTATTCTCCGTTGTAAGAAGCTTTGACTTTCGCGCTCCTGCTTATTAAATAAGCTTTTAAAAGAGCTGGCTTCCTGAAGATTCCGCTCCCATTGTTCGAGGTTTTTAAAATACAGCTCGCCCAGCTCAAAAGGTTTCAGGTTAGCGCGCAGCTGCCCTTCTTGGGTCTCCAGTTGACCAAGCTTTTGCTTCAGCTGTTCGAGACTCTTCTGCACTGTCTGTAAATCGACAGGCTGTTGAATAACATGTTCAGCATCAGAGACCGAACGGCGTTCTTCTGGGTGAAGCAGCATTTTTTGCTGAAGGCTTTCCTTTTCACGGCGATATTTCTCCAGATAAAGGATTTGGGCATTATGCTCCCGAATCCGCCGATTAATTTCCCCGCGATCGGTATCGACGCCTCTTTGCTCTATAGCCCGCGAAATCGGCCCCTCATGAATGGTAGGCAGCCGATCGGTGACGCCCTGGTCAATAAAGCTCCGATGATCTATACGTTCATCAATCCCAGCACGTTCAAGAGCCCGGTTTGCGTGAACGGACCATTGTTCTCGCCATGTTTGCAGAAGAGCCCGATCGTTCCATTCCCGGTTTTTCTTGCCGAATCCCTCTGGAGTAATTTCCCGTGTAGTAAGCATGATATGTACATGCGGGTTACCAGGGTCATTCAAATGGATACCTAGATCAGCAATCATCCCACGATCTACAAACTGCTCTTGGCAAAACCCTTTGATCAGCTGCTCTTGTTGCTCATAACTAAGCTCGACCGGAAGAGATACCTCAATCTCGCGACATACTTGGGCATCCTTTCGCTTCTCAGCCGTTTCCACGGCATTCCATAGTTCTTGGCGATTATACACCCACTCTGGCGCATCAGCAGGAGCCATGATATGACGAGCAGCTACCCGCTTCTTTTCAAAGTTATGTACTTGTCCCAAACGCTCGTCGAATAGCTTCTCGCCAGCCCGATAGGCAGCTGCAGCTACGGCAGAACGTCCATCGGAACGTGAAATAACTTGCGCCGATAAGTGATAAATCGCCAGCGCAATTCCTCCTTTCCTCTATGCAGTTTGAACTAAAAATGGTTTTCGATTCGCCAAATGATTGATATGCGAATCGTCGATTTGCAAAATTGAAAATGCGTCAAGCTAGTTTCAATATGTTGCAAAATCGAATGCACTGAAATGCCTTCTGGGTTTCGAATCATAGTGAAACTTTGATTCGTCGATTTGAGAGAAAGCAAAACAGCGCAAGCGCATTTTGATTTTCTCAAATCGAATGCTTTTCGGATTGCAAAGGTGAAACCTTTGCCGCACACATTGCAGAGCAATGTATAAGTGCGCCCTTCGGACATATCGCTTCGCTCATGTCCGTGGGACCATAATACCACAATACCCCAATTGTGAGAAGTACTATTTTCCTACATTAGTTCTAGGTATGATATACTACGTGATGACGAAAGGAGGAAAATAAGTGGGTACACAGAAGCGGAAAACGCCGGAGCAAAAGCTGATTGAGATAGAAGAAAAAGTGAAGCAGCTAAAAGCACGTCAACAAAAAATAAAATCTCAAGTATCTCAACAAGAGCGCAAGGCAAGGACAAGACGATTAATTCAAGTTGGTGCCATGTTTGAAAAGTATTTCGAAACTCAAACATTTGACGAGGCCGAGGCATTGGCTAAGAAGCTAAAGCTGAAGATGGATACAGAGGGGATGGGGAGTTAGAAATATATTTGCTCAATATCGTATTTCGGTTTGGAACCCATGGCACTGACTCACTTTAGTTTGAGCATGTAAGCATTAAAGCCTCTTAGTTCTATTCACGAAAGAAAAGGTTCCTCATCTTCATCACTACAACAAGATCAAACGATTAGCAGAAAGAATGTATCATTATGTAACATTTAGTATCGATAAGATACATATAGATACCAATGAAGAAACTGCCTTATGGAGCCTATTTGTGTTCATATTCCTCAATTTACCTTCATTTAAGGAATCTAAAAAAAAGTATCACTATGTATCTAAAAGTAACACATAGATACATAGTGATACTTTAAATAAAAACTTTGAGGTTATCTAGACAAGATGCGCTCATCCACGCGGCTCCTGCCACGAGTTACTGCGCCCCCTAGTTCGGCACTCAGGCCAACACGCCTGGCCGATCCCCCCGGTCTCTCGCGAGACGTTCGGAACATGTTGGAGAACGACGGACTCTTCTCGTCGGATGTGGTACAGGGCCACCGGCGACACGCCGACAATTTATCGCCTTCGGTCGTGGCGCGTACACGAACGCCGACATACCAGGAGAGTTCACCCCGACACACACATTCCATGACACGTGGTTGACCCCTGACGGTCCGTACTCCCCCGATCTTCCCCGCAAGGCAGGACGGTAATCATCCTGCCGATCATCCTGCTCAGGGTATTTGTATATGCTACTCCACTCACCCACTACCTTGTCTCCAAGAAGCCTCCGGACGCCCGCGTACGGTGGTTGGACAACGACCCGAGAACTCCATGTATAGAATCGGCACTGCCTCCCATTGGACGCAAGGTGGCCGGATCGGGCGGGCATTGTCAGCGCTGCTTACCTGGACTGCAGCCACGGTAGGATAAAGCACGTTGTCCAGACCCGTGTGGTCGCGGCGGTCGAACGGACAGCTGATGACGTACACGACAACAGCGTCTCGAAAAGCAACGACGATCGGGAAAGCCATTCTCGCACCGTATCAGCAGTACGCCAATATACGCCCCAGAACCCCATTCCTGACTATCTGTCCACTTAGCCTCCTGCTGGACGACGACTATGTGACATCCTAGCAGAACCAGACCGATATGGCAGGGCAACGCCTCCAGGCATGGTGTTCAGCCCCCTGCCCTTCGTCTACGGCAACCTCGGAACACTCCTGACCTCCAACGCCTCCTCATATGTTCAATTCTCCATAATAGTCGCCGAGTCCGGACTATACCCTCACCATCGTCAGCACGGCCAGGCCATACTGTCCGTCGCTGTTTGTGATGAGACTACCGAGCACCGGTACATCCAAGTGAACGCTTCGCGCCGGCTGCACAGTGCCAGCGTTTCGGTTCCACCCACGAAGCACTGGCGACCGGCCAGACGGGCAACATGCGTTGGCTCGCCTGCCACCGGACGTCATACCTGCCGAAGATAAAAAAAATGGACGGCTTAGCCGTCCATTGAAATATCTATTTTCTAAAAGGATTGAATGGTTTTGTGGAAGACTGCGCAGGGGCTTGGCTCTCCGATGCTGCAGCAGCCTGCTTAGCAAAAGGATTAGCACCCGCTGGCCCTCGTCTTGTTGCTGGGCGGGATGATGTCTCAAGCTTCGCACCCATGTTAAATCCAGAAGCTTTACGTTCTCTCTCTTCCCGTAATTGCTTCAGCTGCTCAGCCTCCTCCCGCAGGTTCTTAGCCCGTTCAGGAAGACCAGCCATATTGGCCATCGTATAAACGATCGCGTGTTTATCACTGTTATGTGTTACTGACCCAGGGTAGAAGTTGATATCTGGCAGCTCGTCCTTCATCTTAGTCCGGATCCGCTCCAAGGTATCTTGATTCAGTCGATGAGTCCACTTTTTAGGCATAACGACGACCAGAGCCATGCTTCGCATATCATTAGCATAGTCAAATCCATTCGCCAAAACGTTCTTACCTTTATATGTGCTGATGATTTCGGCCAACAGATCATCGTCATTGGTGACTTGCTCCAGGTTAATCTTTTTCTTTGCAAACGTGATCACTCCCCCGGCGCGAAGAATGTGATTCATGAGATCCGCAGCATCTACTGTTAATTGGCTCTCCAACGTGGTAAGGACACTCCATTCGTGCAAGATGCTCGCAACCTTATAATTGGAATAAAAATCCCACGTTAGGCCCTTGACCTCTGGATCCTCGATATGCTCTTTTACGATTTTTTCATTATCCAACACAATAAGGGATTCTAGTACTCGATACTCCCTGTTCTCCCCGTCTCTCCGTATTTCTGAGAGCTTAGGAACCAGCTCCGCCATGGCGTTGTATGCGTTTATGCTTTCTACCTCATTCGGCAATGGAAGTGTTGTAATGCTCCCAGCAGGAATACCAAGGAAATCTGCGATAGCATCGACCAGAACATTTACTGAGCCAGTACCGGTACCTCCACCCATAGAATTAATTACAAAAATGAGTTCACATCCACTCATCAATTCCCCGATGGCCTCGAAGATCTCTGCCCCATTTTCCTCAAATGCTTGTCTACCGATGTCAGGGTTTTTACCCACGCCCTGTTCATATCCCTTTAGTGGAAAGCGCAAGCGATTCGGTATATTTCGTAGGCTACTCATATCGCCCAGGTTGGAGTTAACCGCGATACAAGGATAGACTTGCTGGTTATTTCGAGGATTTTTTATTCCAGCAAAGGCATCAGCAATCTTGGAGCCCCCCTGCCCCAAACCAATAACCCCCATCTTCAAACCGACCCCAGCGTTTTTCTGGGTAACAAACCCTTCTAAAGGCCATACACCGTCAATTTTCACCAGTTCCATTAATTGCTGCCCCCTGTTCCATAATGGTTTTTGTAATTTTGCTATCAAATAGTATTGCTGGCGTTCCCTCTATGAGCTCAGCGACGATATCCCGTGCCTGCAGCCCATATGGTGTTAAATAGTAGCAATCCTTCTTGCCAGATCTATGAGAGTCAATAAAAAGAGCACCTTCTAGCATCGCAATGCCTTCTTGAACCACAAAGCGATACTTATTCTCCTTTGCTTCAGGATCCTCGTCAAACTCTACAAATCGGCGCATAATCTCGCTTTTAAACACGTATTCATGTTCCTGAATAATATAAAAGATATCCAGGACTGTGCCTTTCATGATCTTTCTGCAGATCTCATCAATACTGATGAATCCAGAATTGTCCGACATGTTGGCCTCCTTCCTCTTTTTCTACATTTGAGTACATTATCGTGTAGAATTGTGTATCATTTCGCATCATTATGTAACTTTTAGTATCATAGTGATACTAAAAACAGTATACCACTTTTTACCTCGATTTATCAATAGAGACTACTCATCAACATAACAACATGAGTATTCATTAATAAATCATCAATTAGTCATACATTAGCTATTATTCATTGACTATAAACCCATTGATAACAAGGGATTTTTCAACGAAACCATTAGTTATCAATAACCTATATGCTAATCTATCAATTAATGAAATATCAATATGTCCATAATTTTGGATTAGCAATAAATTACCCTTGCTAATCTACTCATAGATTATCGGCTTTCGAACAACTAGTGCCATGACAATTAATAGAAATAGCCCCCAAGTAGGTAGACTATTCATAAACTTTTGGTATATAACTAAGCAAGGAATAATTAATTACTTCTACACAAGTGGCTATTCATTGACTACAATTCATAAGTTAGGTCTAGGTTTGTTATTAGCCATCAACTATTCTTGAAAGGAGTGAGCCTTTTGGAAGAAAATAGTTTTTGGCAGATCACAGAATTTGCTCGTATGCTAGAAAGCCACTTTACGACCGTAAACCATTGGTTCAATGTTCTTGAGAAAAATAGAATTCACTACGTCTCCAGAGCACTAGATGGAAAAAGGGTATATGACAAGCTGGACTTAAAGATCGGTGTGTACATCAAGGCTAAACGGAATGACAAATGGTCCCTAGATGCAATATTCTCGCAGCTGCCGAAAGAGCCTGACATCGAACTCCGACCATTCCCTGATGACTTTAAGGAAGGCGCAGAATTGTCTACAGAGTTGGTTAATCAAGTGGCCACCATGATGCGTCAAGAACTCGAATATGTGCTGCAGCTGCAAGAGGACAAGTTTACCCAGAAGGTAAAAGAAATTACTGAGGCCAATGCCGTACGTGCCCTAGAATCCCGCCAAAAAGATATCACTGACAGAATTACTCTGAATCGGATCCGGACCACGCTCAGAATTGAAGCACTGGAAGAGTGGGGGAAACTGCCGGCATCCGAAAGAATTATTAAGACTGGTCTGTTCCGTAAAGAGGAGGACAGCGTTAAACGAGAAAAATTTATAGCTCAGTATGAATTAGAACATTTTGATGATCGATTACGAAAAGCCTACGAGCTTGATAATTAAAAGGCAGCGTCTCCATGGGGGGATCGCTGCCTTTTAATTACTCATGAAGCTGTTTCAGGAGATCTTCCACGGGTGTTACAATCATATACTCTTTATGGCCATGCTCATCCTCATTCGACCGCATTGTAACTGAAACCGGAATTTCAACTGAGTCCATATAGATAAGCAGGATATATAGCTTGATTTCGTTCCCGTTTGCAGTTTCATTCTGCAGGTGGAAGGAGGAGAGCTTGCCGTAACGTGTGAGCGTATCTCCGAACGTACCCAATTTTTTGTTATAATCAGAAATCGTGTTGTAATCCTTGTAGAAATAGTCTGTCATAACATCTGGATCAAAGAAACTGACAAGCAGGTCATATTGATTGGATTTCGCAAAGCCGAGGAAGTTCCATATTGTCTCCTGCGGGTCCAGAACAACCTCACGGGAATCTATCACCGCGTCAGTTTCTTCAGCTGAACGATTTAGATTAAAGTTATCCGTATTGATATAGGTTTCCGGACGTGGTTCACTCGGCTGTTCCTTGGTCAATGATGTGATTCGATCCCCGATGTGCAAAGAGGTAAGAATTTCCCCCAAACAGATGGCCAAGGCAAAGGCGGCCAAGTACGCTATGGGTTTAATAAACTTCATACTACCGCCCTCCAGGCCGTGTCTTTTCAATATATGGCATTGGATCGACCGTTGCTCCGTTAAAACCAACCTCAAAATGCAAGTGTGGGCCGGTCACCCGACCGGTTGCTCCAATCGCGCCAATCTTTTCACCCGCTTTGACTTTCTCTCCAGGATTCACATCCACACGACTTAAATGACAATAGCGAGTAGTGTATCCATCATCATGCTTCAGCTTTATCCAATTGCCGCAGGCATTACCGTCCGAGGCGCTGCGCACCTGATAGACGACGCCCTTTGACGAAGCTACTACAGTGCTTCCTGATTTGCGGTTCGATATATCCAGTCCTGCATGCAGTTTTCTCTCACCAGTTACCGGGTGAACACGATAACCATAAGGAGAGGTAATCCTTCCGGTACTCGGGACTGGCCAGATGAACACGTTGTCCTCAATAATCTCAGGATCAATTGGTACATACTCTTCATCGTCATCTCCCGTACCTGTTCCTGGTGAACCCGGAGATCCGGATCCATCAGATGGAGTACCAGGAACCCGAGGGGCATCGGGCAGAAACTCGGTGATGTTCTGTTTTATCCACTCAGCGTATTCTATATCTTTTTCTTCAATGCCTTCTTTTTGAAGAACCTCTTCAAGAGTGTAATATCTTTTCTCCTTACGGCACCCGCCACCCTTTTGACAAACAACAACATAATAAATGAATTTCTTCGCAGTGATAGTCAGGGTTTTCTCTTCGGTTACACCTTCAAAAGTACCCTGGGTCATAAGGGCATCATACGCAGCCATATCGGGCCAATCTACACCTTCCATTTGCTCGACATTGACATAACCTTCGTAAAGTTGACGATCTTCAGCTCCTCCGAAGGTTAAAGGCGTAATTACGCCACCAACCACAGATGTGAATAGAAGGCCGATTCCAGCAATCAAGAGGAGGATCAACCCTGCGCAGATAAGGAGAATTTTCTTCCAATGCTTGGCCAGGAACGCTACGCCCTTTTTTATGAGCCAAAGCTTCACGCGATTTCACCTTCAAAATCGTCGTCATCCTTGTCAATGGCCATGATCTCTTTATATGTTTTAGGATCAATGAATGCCAGTTGATCCAGACTGGCCTCGGACTGGATGAATGCTCTTTGATCCTCAGCAATAATGACGCCCCGGCCGCGGCTACTCCGCTTTCTGATAACAGACAGTTCCTTCTCGCTGAGGTTTTCAATCTTCTGAAGCGCCTCGATGTCACTCTTCTTCATGTGCAGATATCTCTTAAAGCTGCTGTTGGCCAGAATCTGTGCGGCATATTCTTGTCCTACAGCCAGGATATCATCAATATTCTGAGTGATGATTTCAATATAGGCATTGTATTTTCGGAACCGTTTATAAAAGTTCACAATATTGACGAGTGTCTGTATTTCCCGTTTGTTCACTAAGCGGTGAGCTTCATCGGCATAGAGGCCTGTTCGTTCATTTCGGTCGCGCTTAAAATCAGACCAAACGTCTTTGAATAGCAGGTCATAGATAGGACGCTGCACTTCCTCTTGCAAGTTGTATATATCCAGGACTGTAAGTTTATTATTCAAATCCCAGGTGGTTTGGCCATTGAATAGACTCTTATATTCGCCGTGTATATGCGGGTCCATAATGTTCAAGACCGTCTCCAATTTGGGCTCTTTCAATGCGAAACGTTCGAATGTCGAAAGTGTAGGAGGCTCATACCCACTTGGCAGATCTTCTACGGTTTCCACGAGTCCATGATGCCTGAATGATTCACGAACTACTCGGCTGACAAGGGAAGCTTCTTCCGGACTCATATCCGGATAGATCCAACGTGTCCATGATACCAGGTCAGATGTTTTCCGGAGCATGTATCGACCGGCATGGGATACGCCATCCTTATTCTCATCATCCTCGTCCAGAATCGTGGATCTGAAATGAAACGGATTGGTGCAATCTTTACCCCCAACCTCAAAATTAATTCGACGGCCATATGGGAATCGATATTCCCGCTCCGGATCAATAACCACTGCGCGGTCCACATTGTTCATCACAATATTTCGGTCAAGCTCTGTTGAAATCATGTAGGTTTTACCAGAACCCGAGCCTCCGAAAGTGACACCGTTGCCGTTGTTATTCTTCTGCCGATCATAACGGTCAATGATGATAAATGACTCATTATCGGGGTTGTAGCCCCAGACGACGCCGGTCTGAGAGGTGATCTCGCTTGCGTCAAAGGGCATTATGGAAGCAATAATGCGACTATGCAGCAGCCAGTAGAATTTTTTCAGAAGCGCGCTATTGTAACATACCGGCAGTGCCAAGAAATACGGATCCAGATAACGGTGATTCAAGGTTTTCGAGCGCATACGATTTGAACGAATTTGCGAGATAATTCGCTTAGTGGCCCGCTCTAATTCCTCCAAACTTTTCTCATAAATGGTGACCATAACGGTCACTTCAAAAGAGGCGTTATCCTGAATTTCTTCAAGGAGCTCTTCCTGGCTCCGTTTCTCCCGATTGTATTTCGAACGGCGATACGCCGGCAATGCCTCCTCCAAGCGAGCTTCCAGGTTGCCGATGGAGTTGGAGATTCCTTTTTCAATATCCGAGGGGTCCCCGGGAACCGCAAAAATGTCCAGCTCCACATTTCCTTTGGAATTGATGATATTTTTGAACCAGCCTGCTTTTTTCATGCCGGCAGGGTAGTACGTGATGACAAAATACCGGTAATACATGCCGTCCACTTCAGTATAATTCTGATCGGGCTTGTAATGGATGTAGGCAGGCAGAATATCATGATCTTGCATTGATTCTTCAAATGGTTGTTCCTGCGATGTGTTCGGATTCATTTTCCGATACAGCAAGTCCTTATAAGCACTTTCATTGAGCTGTACTGCTTTCATATCCTTTGCAGAGAGCTTCTCTTGGATGATTGAAATTTTATTCTTCAGCTCTTCTTTGGCCAGTTCAGCATCGTTGTAGTTGCTTTTCAGAATAATATAAAACCGTTTTTGGTTTTTACTGTTGTTCTTTCGCTGTTGAGTATACTCTTTATAGTTCTGAATACGCTCCAGGAAATATGCGTTATTGGAAGCCTCTGCAGTCTCATCGATGTACTCCTGGTATTTATCCATATTCATCGGTTCTGACGAGACTTTAATCTGCAGAGCCCCTGGGTCAGAGTTCATAATTTCCTGCAGCTGTTCTACAATGTCGCGCAGCTCATCATCCATAAGATTATCCTGGTTGATCGGGGTGATCTTCAGGCAAGCCCGGTAGAAGCCATCTTTCAGCTTCGTGAACTCCTCAACTTTTTTATATGGCATGACGGACTGGACAGATTCTTTGGATGCATTCTCCTTAGTTTTCTTCTTCGTAAAACCGAACATGATTGTTTTCCTCCCACAGATGTATCCTCGGTGTAAAGGAATCCTTTATCCGATTCTGAATGGTTTCAAGCACGGTTTCCCCCTCAATTTCATAAGTAATACACCAGTAGCTTAGACCGCCAAATACAATGGGAATAACGATGGATGGCGGACCAGAAAGAAGCTTGAAGACAACAAAAGCGACCGCTAAAAACGGCAGCCAGATTAAGAACTTCGGACCAGTCAACCCAAATAGCTCAAAACGTGCCTTCACATTACGGGGAATCTTATACTCAAATTGTTGGCCATTCTCGCTCATCGGCTCATAGCCCCCTTAATCATTAAGCGGTAGGCAACAGTTCGACCGGCTCCGACTACAGCTCCGCCGGTACCCGTGCTGTGAATATACTGTTTGATGACAGTTGGGCCCGCGATCATAACAGCAAGGATTCCCATCGCCGTCATCAAGTCCCAAAAATGCGCTCTCTGTATGGTTGCTATTAGATATCCAAGCAGCCAAACCTGCAAGAGTTGAGTAAAAACCACAGCAACCGCTTCCCGGATCCAGGTATTGAACGATTCACCCTTGTCTACCAGCGAAACGGCCAGAAATGGACCAATCACAGCCAGAATTGCAAGCTGTGCCAGACGAATGCCACCAGTGACGGTCAAAATAATAAAGCCAAAACCAAGAATGATGAGGAAGAAAAGCCTCATGATTAGAATGCCTACGCTGTCAATACCGGCTAAAATCCCATGTACCAAGTCACCAGCCATCCTGGAACTCGCACCTTCTGTATACGCCAAGGTTGTATTATCAATTTTAGCCACTACAGGAAGCAAGGCATTATTTGCTGCAAGCAGGACATCCTGCAGGACCCACTGGGAAAGATATATCATGGCCACGGCCTTAATTGCTTGTCCAGCAAGTAGATCCATCGGCTTGCCGCCTTGGCCATATCCTTCGTCTATCATAGATTTGATGATTTCTTTCAAAACATTGAGAGTCAATAGTGACAGAGCAATATACTTCGCAGTTGAAATCGAGTTTCTAACAAAAGCCAGATTTCCTAGATCCGTCGGGGTCGAGATAAAATTCGCAATCCCCGCCAAGCCGTTTGTGATCAAATCCTGCGTTCCTTCCCTTAGCGGTGTCACAAACATCTCTACGAGAATGTCACCCAAACCAAGGGCATATGTTTTGTCCGGAAACAATAAAAATAGACCACATAGAAGCAACGGAAAGACTGCGAGCACCTTATATATTCGATTTTTTTTCATAGGAATTAAAATTTTGGTGCCAGGTATTCATGAAGGAACCAAACAACAATTTGAGCTGCGATTGTCGCAATAGCTATAGCATACATCCATTGTTTTGCCTGTTTTTTGTCTCCCGGATCATTGGATTTCATATATTGGGTTAGAGCAATCAAGAATAAAATTGGCCCTAATACCCAAATCACCCACATAGCAAAATTATAGGCATCATCTGAAATTGACTGAAAACCGCCTAACCCTGAAGGGAGAGATCCACCACCACCCGATGCATGGGCATGCTTCGGTACAGTAGTCAATGCCATCGTTAATAAGCCAAGCGAATACATCATTTTGCGATAAATTTTCATCGCTCCAACAACCTCCATCAAGATTTTTTCCGTTTCATTTTTTCACGACGACAATACTCCCGGATAGCAATCCGAAAGTGCTCCGCTTGTTTGGACCCATCACTTGTAAACTCTCTGATAGTTCTTAGATCCTCCATTGGTATGTAAGTCGTGACTTTTTTCAAACTATTGTCTGAGTCTTCGGGCCCTTTATTGTTCAACAAACGGGCATTTGGCACTATATCCCACCTCCTAAACGGATTATAAGGTATGGTAGATTGACAGACAAGATGTTTTTTCGCTTTGGCGTATTTACACCAAAGAATGTATACCGTTTTATCCTCACAAAGGAAGCAAGTTCATGGTTTACATTGAATCTCCCGCGCCAACATTCCCACAGTCCTACACCATTCACGCCCTCGATCGTCCCCCCAAAACCCTCCGCCAGATACAGAGCGATTACACAATTCTTCCTGGCTTCCTGGAATACCAATAAAAATCACTCTGAGACTGTACCAGCAGCAAAATACCCATGTACGTTGATCTATCGCTTATCCCTTAATCCAGCTCTTAAAAAGTGAGGTATGCAGCACATAGTCAGCCAAATCAACTTTCTATTATGAATTTATCAGGTAGTGAATAATTCACAACAGAAGTGCATTTCTCCGGCCTCTTCTTCCGTACGCATACTCCGATCCCAACTCCCCCGCAAGCCACTTCAGAGCTTTTTTCAGTACCAAAGAAAATGTGGATAACTTCCCGCACTGGTCATCATTATCCACACCCTCGCAGTAAAAGGTTACCTCGCTACGCGAGCTTTCGGGATTAATATCATCCTCCCCTCGCCCGCCCCTACATTAACGGTGAATTGGAGGACGCTGTAGGACGTTCATTTCCTTTCATGAATGGTTTTGGGGTATGTGGACACAATTCACCTTATCCCGGCCAGTGCATCACTACTGGACTTTCGGCGGCATCGGTGGCCGCCTGGCGGGATAAGGTGCGCAGAAAAAAACGGGGCCAGCACTATCGGCGGCTGGCTGCCGGAATTGTTTCTACCCACGCGCAGGCTTGCGCTGCGCTAACTGCTTATGGAGCTCTCAGCTCCGGGCCGTTTACGGTTCCTATGTGACGACCCGCACCACACTTTCACAATTACTTCTCAAACCGTGGTCTTGCCTCCCTTGAACGGTTTCCAGCAAGGTTCTGCCGGCACTTCACCACGTACTCCCCACGCGCCCAAAGGCGCGTTCGGAACGGTCGCGGGCCACGATGGAGTCACATCGTCTCGGCCCGCACTTCGTTTTTTGGCCATGACTCGGGAGTGAAGCTTCACTTTGCTCCTGGTTAGGAAGCAAGTGGCCACGGCCGAAACGTGGCAACCCTCGGGACACCGATCCACTAGCATGGCCGCCGCATGGACCGGGCAGGTCTTTTATCGTGGTCTCCTGTTCCACCAAGCTTGCGCGGGCTCAATCAGGCTGCAGATCCTATCCGTTTCAGAAAAAAAGGCAATAGGAAAGCAGGCCCTCGACATCCATTTTTTCAAAAATTGGAACCGAGCGCTTAATATGGAGTTTATTTGGACATAATAGAATTGAAATATATGAATCAATAGTCCGGCATTTACCAGAGCTATGAATCCCAGGAATTAAGTAGGTCTAAGGTATATAGGCTTTAATGCCCATTTTGTTCTAGAAGCCGAAATCGTGTTGTATGGGCTCATAAAAATTGATATAATAACCTCAACTTAATTTTGACAACAAAAGGCTAGGCCCACGATCGTACATTTTTAAAAAAATGCAAATCGGAGCTTATCGGAGCTTATTAGCTCATTATGATGTTATATTTTTTCCTTCAGCGACTGGTAAGGTCGCTTCCACCATTGAGCTGGTAACTCATTTGTTGGTGGATATGATGAGGATTGGTAGTCCTCTGGTCAAAATTAAGTCTGATCTGAAATTAACGCCTGGCTTGGTGAGCTAGGCTTTTTTATTTGCACATGTTCTTGGTAAGGGAACATATGCTGCAGGAAATATAAAAGCCCTGATTCTCCGATCGGAAGACGGGAGGAATCAGGGCATTATGTATCTCAAAATATAGACCAAATTATACTAGTTTTCCCTTAGATACACCTGTACTTTTCCTTGATTCAATCAAGGAATTTTGGTACAATAAAGATATATAACTAAAGGAATTAACTAAGATTAGTCATTGAGTTTATGGCCTGTTCCCGATCTCCCAATCGGATGAGCAGTTTAAGAAGTTGGTAGCTTCTTAAAACCGCCTGAACTTGATGGCTTTTCTTATATTCAGTTTAAGTTTGTCTATGACAAAATATTTCCTTGTTGCAGAATACTATATCATATTTGTTTTTTAAAGAAAAGAAAAATGGTAGAGACTGAATATCTATTTACGCCAAAAGCAGCCGAAACCTGCGTCAAATCGGCATTTTCTGATGCGCAATCCTACAATAGTTCCAATTTGGATTGTGCGAATTAGGGAATTCCTGTATAATAGAACTATGAACATCAAAGGGGCGATTTGATATGTCAAGAAACGTAATTCCTTTCCCAGCGAAGTCGAATAACCCTGAAGTGAAAGAGACCGGTTCTCTCGAGCGCGCAATGGCAGCCATGGAAAAACGTCTTGGCGTATCTGTTTCGGATTACCTTCATTTTACCGGTGATCCGGAGAAAACAAGTGACATTGTAGAGCGCAACATGGCATTGGAAACCTTGAGAGTACGGACCCGCTTAATCTACGGAGAATAACACCCGTTTTTACAGGGCCACAGCTCAATGAGTTGTGGCCCTTAATTTTTATACAGGAGCTGATACCGTACATGCCTGAATTTGAACGGGGCGATGTTTTTAGCGCCTATGTACCACCGCTCAAAGACTCTGTGGAATCCCCACGTCCCTCTTACATCCTGGAGGGCTATCACAAATTTGTGATGATGCACGACAGCAGCGATCGGGATCTGCCTGGGAAGTCCGTTGTAGCACTTCCGATAACATCCCTGGATAGTTTGAGGAACCGCGTCATTCCCTCTTACGTCGATTTGGACAAGGCTCGGCACCCCTTCCTGGATCATGACTCATACATAAGTACTCATCAACCCATTCCATTAAGCCGGCATTGGTTGGGCGAGGTTCCCGTCGGCAAGATTCATCCGGATAAAATGCTTGAAGTGGATCTGCAGATGATTCGAACTGTGGGATTAGAGCAGACCGTACACGCACTGATCTCTCACAAGCTTAAAGAGCAGCTGCAGGAATTTGAACGTGGAATGGACCAAGCAGCTGCCGGGCGGGAACGGCCAAGAGGGCCAGAACGGTAGAAGCCAAAAAAGCCGGCGCGATTATGCGCCGGCCCGTTTTGGAAAAATGGGGTTAATCTCCCCACTCAAGAAGCCTCCAGCCTTTCCACTGGTAGCTCTTATACTTTCTCTTCCCTAGCATAGAAGCTTTAATCTTCACGATTCCATCCCAAGCCTGCCTGACGGTACCATCAAGCATTTCTTTATGATCTCGCAACCATTTTTTGAGATTGCGGCATCGGAACACTTGTCCATCCGGGGATTGGATCACCCAATCTTTAGCACGCATGTGGGTTTCAAAACGCCCGGTGAGCGGACTGGAGGCAGCGGCTATATGTGCTTTCTGTAATGCTTCATAGTTGCTTTCCTTGCGTCGCCGGTTTTCCGCCGAACATTCAGGAGTGCAAGTGATCGTATCTGAGCTGGGAGGAGCCTGGAATGCAGCTCCGCATATAACACATGTTTTATAGTGAGAGCGAAAGATGCTATAACATGCGTGAGAGCAGCAATTTTTGTTTCGCCCCAAAGGTTTTACTCTGCAGATCGGACAAATGGACGGCTTCATTCCTCTTTAGTTCCTGCCTTTTTGGGGTTGGGTTGGTTTTTATCAAGCACCCATGTTTTACCGATTAAAGTAGCGCTAACCTTCCCCTCCCGGCAAAGGCGCTTTATATAGTCCTGTGCCAGCCCCCATTTTTCCGCAGCTTCCTCTGTACCCATGATATTATTCAGCACATGCTGCTGAGAATAGTACGAGACAAGGTAGTTGTTGCTCAAAGGGTTATTTGTGAAATCATCCAGGGAAATATCCGCAATGATCTCGGACATCATATCAAATAGGATCATTTCGTCTGCACCAAATTTGTGTGCATGCTTAATTAAATCATGGTGCAACCTCTCCAACGTGCGGGCCGGCTTGCTGCCCATATCGGTCAAGTGCATGCTTGCTATTCCAGGTTCTCCAACGTCTTTTACCCTTTCATGTAAAACATTTGCTACGGCCACAGCCCGGCCAAACTTCTCGTCACGATTCATATTTTCACACTCCACAGTAAATGTCCGATAACGGACCTTATAATAACAAATTAACATTTTTATTCTCGGGGTACAAGAATTTTTTTACAGAATGATAATTGACATATATAAGTCCATGTGATATTTTTTGATTGTAACTATCCGTGCGGTAGTTTGGATTGAAACGTAACGGTTTCAAATGTAAAGAAGAACGGGGCTTATGCCTCGTTCTTTTTCATTATTCTTCTAATATTCTCCTCGTGATCCGGATTTCTGAGACATGACCAAACCAGATTAGCATTATACTCTTCCATTGTTCGATGTTTTGTAATTCTTGGCCACTTCTCAGGCAGATCCTCCATTTCTTTCCACATCATATTTTCGTCGGGACCGATGATCCGACGAAAAAAGATAACATCCGCTGCGTGTGGGGTTATAAATGCCACTTGGAAAGTGCCACTGTGTACTAGGGTATAGATGGCAGCGGGATAAGAATGGAAATGCTTAATGTGTCGGATAACATATCCTGCAGCAACCTCTGAACCCTCTTCCCCGAAGTTAACAAGCGTCTCCAATATCCCATCTAAAAAAGTGATAATAATAATGCGGCCCGATGTTGGAGTGATCATTGTAATGACTCTCTGATCATAATCAATGTCCATTCTGACCGTTTCTTCGTTGATTGAACCCGGATGATATTCATCAGCTAAAGCTTCCTCATACCAGGCTTGTAAGCGACCAAATTGGCCAAGAATCAGCGCCTCCTCAACAATTTCTCTCGATGGCAACGATTCGAATACCGATGCCGCCGCTGGGTAAACCTCAGTGAACGGACCCTTTATTTCTCTGATTTTCATAAAATTCTCCTTCCTGCTGCCTGCCGTGCGGTCAGGGCTGACGCAATGCGGATATCCGCGACCATTGCCCGTAAGGGCTAGGTTTCGGCCCGCTCCGCTGCGGGCCATCTTCAGGCGGGCGGTTAAATGCTAATCGTATTTCCCATTCCGTCCTCCCAGCCGTTAACGTCAGCACCGGCGTTCAGATCGGCAATGATACGGTCCTGGGTATCAAAGTCCCAAGGTGTAATGGCATGAACAGCTTCGCCGTCTTGCACCACCATAAACTGATGTAGATCATGATCAAATGGAATTTCCACGACTTGATAACCTTCACGAGCCCATGCTTTCATTTTAAATCTATCCTCTCTATTTGGGTATTTAGCTTATAGCATTCCTAAAGCCAGCGGTGCAGATCGCTAGTTCCTTTCAAACAGCCAAACCGCACTTGCTCCAAGCTCACTCGCTTCATCGATCGGAATGTTCGGGTTCGATATGTAAATCTCCGTCCCCACATAATCCTTCCCCAGCACATCGTCACTGTCTTCCCCGTTGTTCCGGCGCTCCTGGTAATCCTCATATGAAATCCCGGTCCAAGCTTTGAAGTGAGACGCCGCCAGATCAACCGCCCCTTCCCCGGAAAATGTCAACACATCGGATATCACATCACCAAACATTTGAACTAAAACTACAATTTTGTTATCTTGTACCATGAACAACACCCCTTTTTATATTGACTTCCGGCCCGTTTTCACTGGTGACTGGGCCGAATAGATAAGGTTGGAAGCTCTGGCCTGCACTCGCTGGCCAGCTGCAGCCGGTCCCTGTTCTCCTGCCGCCTTCTGCCTGCCAGCCGTATGCCGGAAGCAGTACACAGCTCCTCCCAAAGACATCAACAAGAGCACCACACCGTAAACTTGAAACATCCACACATCGTTAAACATTGTTCTCTCACTCCCATAAGTGGTATGATGAGAGGGCGAAGATTCCGATAGTTTTCGCCCTCAAGCCGGTTACATTCCCCTATGTAATCGGCTCTTACTTTTCCCATGACTTCCGTAGTGCCATATACTCCACAATTTTTACATCAAGCTGCTGGGATATCTGCAGAACCTCCCGACTCAGTACCCCCATGCTTTCCCCCTTTTCGTTTAGTTGTTGGCGCAGCTGCTCAATTTCTTGCTCCAGTTCCTTGATCCGTATCTCCGGACCGATCTGGTTGACCATAACTCCACCCCTTTCCCTTGCGGAGCTGCAGGAGCCCTGCAGCTCTTTTGATTTTGGGTTTAAAGAAATTTTTTGGACGTTGCCTGCCGCATGGGCTGGGGTCCCCAAAGGGGAATTTTTTTCCCTTTTGACGCGAAGCTTGGGATCAGTCCCATAGACAGGCGGTCAAGGGACCAGCACACAAAAGTTTTCCTTCCGCTCTTTCTATTAAAATGGGAGGGAAAAGTTTTGTTGCCCCTTGACCGACTGGCTGCCCGTCTTGGCCCCCGGGGTGTGGAGGGGCGAAGCCGGAGGCTCGGCACGCCGGGGGCCTAGTCGGGCTGGGAGCTGATACCATGCGGAAGGCAAAAGGGAAAAAAATTCTTCAATCCAAAGAACCGGCGAGCCGGTTCTCTCCATTCCTTCCTGAAATACATCCAAGCGCTCCGTGCCAGGTGTGAAGCGACGCACAGGAACATAGAGCGCTTTAGCCGGCAAGATTTCAGCCGGCTTAGGCGCTCTTGTTATCGGGCGGAGTAACCTGGCAGCGGTGCGTACCGGCATTTAGGCGGCGTTTTTGGCCGCCTTATTGCCGGTAGCATGAGCCCACGTCCCTTAAAAACAAACAAAAAAAGGACCCTCCAATGATTGGAGAATCCCTGATCCTAAAAGATTGTACATAGATTACAACAAATTAGCACTGATACGCTGATGGCCGTAGATGGCCGCAGATGCTCGTAGATATTCGTAGATGTCCATTTTAATTCATGATATACTTTGATTGTAAGACAGTCTGTAAGACAATTTTTTTATGGTAATTCTTTTACCGTAATCGCATTAAAAAACCGCAGCAGTGCCACCTGCTACGGTTTGTGACGAGCGGCTGCAACCGCAACGTCGTGTTTTATTTTTTCATCTGTTTCTTTTTTGAACCTCTGCCCCTTTTAGCAGTGGTTTTTCTTTTTTCCCGAACTAATTCAAATAATAGCGGAAATACAAAGTTCGCCGCGGTAGTATCAGCAAAATCGAACAGCTTGTCTACCAGCCATCGGTGTTCACTTGCTAATTGAATCAGGTCCCACATAGTAACCACCTCCTTCCATATTGAATTGTACCACGAGTGAGATACGCTCTCCAGATGAAAAAAACGTACATTATAGCACTCAAACGAAGGATTCCGCAAAGGAAAGTGTTTGGCAACGATCAAATTCAAAAAATTTTCGATCATCGACGATGGAGATTTTGGGCAGTTTTCTGGCGACTTGAACAATAACAAACCATTAAAAAGAGCTCCCTGCGATGAAGGAGCTCCTGAACAAATACCTTACTAAATTACTTGAGAAATGAAACCACCATACAGATATAAGTTTTTTCCAGTTTATCGTTACGAGCAAACTCCCACGGTATAAACAACAAGCCGTCAAACTTAAAAATGTTGTAATCCGGAAGTGAACTCCCTCCAATAAACAGGTTATGTTTGGCAAGCGTAGGCATAATTCCTTGTACTTTTGGTGTAATATTGCTCCAATCTGGCCCTAAAGCTCCCATGACTAAATCATAACCTGGAGTTTTTATCCCTGTTGTTTTATCAACCGTGAGCTCCACCATATCCGATGAATGTATAAATACGCCATGGGGATCGAGCAACGAATGGATATGAGATAACAAGCCTTTTATAACTCGATGGCTTAATTTACTCAGTGGCGCAAGAATATTAGGACCAGGAACTCTTCCTTTGATGAGGAGCATGTTCGTGAAATATGGATACAACAATTGAGTAATGAAATTGCTGCTGAAAATAAAATCAAATTTCTCATCCTTGAGTTGACTAAAATCATGTGTGGGCTTTAAGCGTTCAACATACTCAATCAGCTTCTTTTGAGATTTTTCAAAGATGGCTGGCGTTAACTTTCCTGCAAGCCCACTTAAATCGATCACTACTTTCCTAAATTTCTCGGGCTGTGTGGCTTTGCTTATAAACCGATCCAGCGCCTCTTCATCGATATCAACCAGGACAATTTCTTGAAAATGTTCTTCGAAGAAGCTGATGTCGATATCATTCCCGTTGCCGGCACCCAGGATGAGAGCCTTATTCGTTACTACGTTATTACGCGAAAGAACTACCGAAAAATAATCCCGATACATGTTTTTAAATTTAACCCACCCAGGCTGTGATCCATTCTCTATGGTGTCCTCATTCATAATCCTTTGCATCTCTTTGAGCATGTGGAGCTCCCCCATTCTTCTAAACCAAAAGTAATTAACAAATTTATTGTCGGATCAAAAGCTGGAAAAATTTATACTTCTCATTATTTTCTCGCCGCCATAGCAATGGGGGAAGGCCCGCGCCGGTAAACGGGCCTTCCTTGCGGATATAATCCCTAACTGGCCATCTTGCTGGTTTGGAACACTTCTTCCTGCCTCTCATCATTCGGAGCGAACCATTCCTCCCACATCTCATATAAATCCATAGCCGCTTGATCCCATCCCGTTTCCCAGCGGAGCTTCCCGTCCGTTTGCAACAGAATGTTCACCAGCACTTTGTAATTGGTCTCGTCCCTATATCTCGCCTCATACGCCCAACCAGCCGTCCCGGATCCGGAGCGGACGCGCCGTTCATCAAACTGATACCCACTCAATGCTTCAAAAGCTTGGCAAAACTGCTGAAATTGATCGTATGTAATTTTCATCTTCGAATCGCTCCCATGGTTTTGAATTTTCCTCACGCGTTGAACGCATCACGAAGCGCCGTCAATGCAAGACTGGGCAATTGAATCAAGGGATTCGGCCGGGCGGTTTAGTCCGGCCGCGGCCCGGCTTCCTGGAATGACATCGCCCACCCCCGCAGGGGGCATGGTCTTGCATTGCTCGAGGCGCGGAGTGATAAGGTAGGCGCGTGAGGCTCAGAACCATGGTTTAAATTCAAGAGGAGCTGCAGCGCAGCTCCTTTCCTTTTTCTTCATTCATCTTCGATTACGCCGTTAGCACGATGATGTAGCGACAGCGGAGTCATGGTGCTTCCTTTCGCCTGGCGGCATGATGCGAGCGGAGCAACGCGGAGCGAACATGATGCCGCCAGGCCATCCCCGAAGCTGCCTCCAATGTAGTCGGTCTTCTTCTGACTTACGGCAACCGCTGCTTCCGGTAGCTGAGCAGAAAAAAGGACGACGGCGCCGTCCTAAAATAACCTGTATCTGTTCCACGTGAAACCATAATTTACCAATTAACCTAACTTAATAGTATTCCCTGTTCAATGCAAAATATTCTTCAGCTCGTCCCCCGGCCATTACAAAGGATCCCCTACAGCTCCCATCCTAATAGTCTATGTAAGGCCATAGGTTCGAAAACATTCCGGTTACGCTGAAATAGCTCTACGATGGCCGCTGCTTCACCAGCCGACAAAGTCTTATATTCGTCAAATGTCTCTTCACCAGTTTCCCACACCCGGTTAACGAACACAGCCGGTCCGTAAACATTTATCTGTGCTGAGCGATAAACGAGAGTAAAATTAATCTCCTTGCCCGTAAGAGCTGACGAATCCCCTACAGCAAGATATAAATCCTGTCCAATCCTGGCATGATCCCTGCGGGGCTCCCCGAACACTTCCTCCCCATACTGACCATGCAAAGATGGTATGTCCTTTACCACTGGATCTTTCCCTGGCAAGATTTCTACGACTTTAATCAATGTTGGCCACGCCCTTTCATATGCTTGTTTTAACAATACAAAAATATCATAGCCTTGTGACAACTGTATGTCTCGAACATAAGTTCTCCACCTATTTATTGAAAATAAGTGACCACAATAGCTTCAAGAATTGCATCGCGCCTGTTCATTTTGCTTCCTTCCAGGCGAGATGTCTAACGGCAACCTTCTGGCGGAAGCCGGAAGGTGTCCTTTTTTCCAATACAAGCCTGGCGTGAGCCGGGTTACCTTTTCCGGCCGCGCCGCGGCTATATGAATGACCGTCATGACTTTAAAACCAAACCAAAAGAAAAAGATTCCTGAAGGTTTTTCGAGAGGCAAAGCATGGAAAGAACCGGCTTCACCGGTTCTCACAGATCATACTTCGGCGAATTTCCGCCTTTTGCCTTCCGCATGGTAACTGAAACCAGGGCGACTAGGCTTCCGGCCGGCCGAGCCTCCGGCTGCGCCCCTCCACCGCCCGGAAGCCAAGACGCCCAGCCCAGAGGTCAAGGGGCACGAAAATTCCTGTCGATGCAAATCCAGGAAGCCTTTGAATTTTCGCGGCTGAGACCCTTGACCTCCGTGCTATGGTTCAGTTTCCAAGCTTCGCGTCAAAAGGCGAAAATTCGCCCTTCCGGGACCGCATTCCATGCGGCAGGCAAAAGGATGCGATGCATTGTCCAGACACATTCCCTAAGAGTGAAAGGAGAAAAAAACATGTTAAAAACCTTGAAAGATCAGCTGCAGGTGGAGATCGATGCGCTGGAGAAAGAAATCGCGATGGAAATGGATACGCTGATTGAAATTTCGGAGGAACGTCCGGATCTTCCTTTGACGGATCTCATCGCCCGGCAGCAATCGGAATTTGTGAGATTGTTCCTGGATCACCATCTGAAGAAGAAAATGCTCCGGTTGATGGAAGAAAATAACCAATCTGAACCATCAGAACATGCGCCGGCGATCCACCTGGTAGAGCAGAGCAGTTAATGCCTTCTAATTACACGAATCCCCAGATGGCCAAGATGCGACAAGCATATAATGATATGGGGAGCAGTCAAAAAAGCCACCGGTGCAATTGGCGATTACGCCAGGCATCGGTGGCTTCATGTTTGGGGATGAAAATAACTGATCAAAAAAGTATTACATAAAGTATTCAGTTTCATGAATAAATCCAGAAATTATGCTATAATAGTCATCAGAGAAACAATAAGTGGGTAAAATAAAAATAGCCGCGATGCGCTAACATCGCAGCTATTTCAGACAAAGGCCGGTGGGCAACCACGGCGAGAATTTCAAAGACTATCCCTCGAAAAACCACCGGATCCAGGCGGCCAACCTATTCCCGGTGGTTTTTCTTGTCTCGCGCTGCTTTCCATGCACTGCACAAGGTAATTACACCCACGGCAATACTCACCAGCTTATCGCTGATCTCAAGGAAATTCTGCACTACATCAAGAAGTGACACGGCGTCGTCACCCCCTCTCGGGTTGGCTTCGCCGCGTCTCCCCCACCGGTTACTCTGTCTCTATCATTATACCATTTTTTGGGCTGGGTTTCGATCTAAATCTTTCAATTTTCTAGTGAGTCCCCGCCCCTGGCCGGCATTTTATAAGTCATCCATCGCCTTGGCCAGCTTGTCCATGCGTTCCTTGTCCCCCGCTGCAGCTGCCTTTTGATAGGCAGCCTGCAGCCGCGCCAGCTCCTCTTCATACTGCCGCTGCCATGCTTCCTCGCGCAGCTGATCCCAATCTTTCTCAACGATGAAATACACGGCGATACAACTCCTTTCTTGCAGGCTTATGGATAACCTCCACTTTCTTCGTGCTGAGGCGATAGATTAACTTATAGTCCTTATCATTCCATGTGAAAAACCAGTGATAGGTGGTCTCCGTTTCTTTATCGATCCCGAAACCTACCCCTTCCAGGTCAGCTGCAGGGATCAGCTCTTCTACTTTCTTGTTTAAAGCCCGCCGGGCAGCGGCAATTTGTCTTTTGGTCATCTTAGAGTCCTCCCCATTTTTGATTTCAATCCAGAGGGAACCGGCAAGCCGGTTCCCTCTGCCTTTGCCTACAATTGAATCTGCAAGGATCTATTCATGAAAGAAAAAGCCGGCTGGAGCCGGGCCCTTTCCTACCATCCCGGACCCGCAGTGCGCCTGATTCAAGACAATTCAGAACTTCTAAATCCCAATGGGGCAGCGGCGCTCTGCCCAAGGACTATTAGGATTTTCGTGGCAGCGTAGGGTTTCGGCACCGGATGCAAGAGCTCTAGCCTTCAGGCGGACAGATGGACTTCATCTTCAGCAAGTAACGGACTCAGAGCGTCCAAGAAAGCGGAATCCGTGTTTTTCCTTCAGAGACTCTAATTCTTCTACTGCCGGCACGAGCGCTGCCTGGTGACTGATCCCGGAGAGCTGCCGCAGGTTCTCCACCTGCTCACCAAGTTCCAAGCATCGAAAACCATCCCGGAACAGCTCCATCGCTCCCCTCTCTTCCGGAGCGACCGCTCTCATCATCCTCATGTTGTACAGCTTCCGGAATTTCGTAGCTGCTTGTCTCCCCTCTCCAAGTTGCCTTATCACATACTCAAACTCCTTCAGGTGAGCATTTGGCACCTTCAGTTGGTTATTCAGCACGGCCAGCTCATTGGATACAAAATCCTCAACTGAAGCCGGATCCTCGACATAAGGGGCCTTGGCATAATGAGAAAGCCGTTTCTTCATTTCCCGCTTCCCCCGATCCAAGTACACATAAATGTGGCCAACACCCGTCACACGAAAGGTCGATGCACCGTTATGTACACGGTCGTCATAATAAAATCGATCCGGTAGACGTTCATGCAAAGCAGACGGCGGCGGTAGAATCCCTCCAGCTTCCAGGTACTGCTCGATGATGGGAATTAGCTTGTACAGCGTAAAACTGTCCAACCCATAGGGTAACAGGAGTTCATCCAACGGCTTCAATGCCTTGATACGGTAATCATCCAGCGAATCGGTAAAACCAAAATAGCGATGCGCCAGCTCTACTCTGTAATCTGCCGTGCGGATCTCCTTGGATGCATCCAAAAGATTGGCCGCAAGCTTCCGGAATTGGACGTCCACCTCCAAAAGATGGAGGAAATCCTCGGTTTGCTTATGCTGCTCTTCAGCAGTATTCCTTGCCTTCCAGCTCTCCAGAGCGTCATCAATGCGCCGATTGAACTCGGCCAGATGACCGGTCCGGGCAATGATGGTCATCGGCTCCTGGAAGCTGCTAGCATTGAGCACACATTGCGCCTCGGCAGCACGCCGGATCTCTTCAGGGGTCAAGTATCTCTCATATGGGAGCGTCCGGTCCCTTCGATAACCAACCATAACCATCTCCCCACGCTCGATCCGCTGTTTCGCCGTCTCATATAATTCATCCAAAACCGCTTCTGCCTGTTCCTTGTCCTGAGAGGCGTAGAAGGCATCCTCCTCTTCATATGCCCGGCGCAGCCGGTTGAAATGATCCCAAAGCTCACTTACCGTACCAGGCTCCGGAGTATACCCTAATATTGCCTTAATTCTTCTTTTCAGCTGTGTGGAAGTGTCCCCTACGAAGAGATACACTGTGGCCATATCATTATGCGGGTTCGCTCGGGGAAACCGCTCTAAATTGACTTTGAAGTATATTGTCAGGCTAAATTGTACCCGCCCCTGCAGCGTATAAATGTATCTGCCCAGATGACTGGCCGACCATGTACCTTTACGATCCTTAACCGTCACCATTTCCATTTGCTTTATTTCTTCTTGGTATGCATGCTGTCTAAAATTCATATTCCAGTGCCCTCCATCCCCGGCGCCAGCCGGTCCGAATTAATTTTGATCCGACATAGAGTAAGAGCCAGCGACAGGGCCGAGCACCCGGCCTTGCCGCAAGATAAGGCTTAAAACTCGATCCATTGGTTGCATCGAACAGACAGCATCTCGACGGTAAAAACGTGAAACGGCCGGGAGCTCCATTTCTCTGTGCAGTCGTACTTAATTCGGAACGTGTGCCTCTCACCAGTCTGCAGGTTGATTCCCGTAAAGAGATGTTCAAGAGGATAACCTGCTGACTGCGGACGCACTGGCGTTACATCCTTCATCAGGTTGTACAGGTAGTCCTGAAGTTTTTTCTTCAGCTCCTCCAGGTTGTGCTTCGATTTATAGGTGTAGATCATTCGAATCCCTCCATTGTTTGAATAGAATCTGCGGCCGGTGTGCTTGCCGCTTGGCACAAGATAATCGGGCCGGGCATGCTTCCTGGAATACTTCGTGCGTAGTTCAACTGGAGGCTCCGCCAAGCGGCGTCAGCCGCTGCCGGAGTAGTTGAACTTGACCGTCAAGGAGGAACGCGCCAGCGGCAAATCCTTGACGGTCTCAAGCACCCCGATAAGCTGAGCCGCGGCGGCAAGTGCCCAAATAGGCCGCCCTTCTGGCGGTAGCCGGAAGGCTTCCTCTTCCCCAATTCAAGGCTGGCTTCAGCCGGGCCACCATACCCTTCTTCGATTCTTCTCCCACGAAGCACGATGGTGGAGCGCGAGCGGAATCATGGTGCTTCTCTTCCTGCGTGGCCGCTTGATGGGAGCGCAGCAGCGTAGCGCGGAGCGGACATGATGCGGCCATGCCTTCCCCGATTCTGCCCGCTCTCAGGCTCCGTGCGGGGTGTGTAGCGCGGCACAGGAACCTAGAGCGCCTTGGCCGGGAGCGCTCGCCCGGCTTAGGCGCTCTGGTTATCGGGCCAAGTAACCCCGCAGCGGTGCGTACCGGCACTTGGGCGGGCTCTCTTCCCGCCGTAGAGCCGGTAGCATCAGCCCGATCGCTCTCCTGGTTTTCCGCCCATGCTTCCCCGATCAGTCCGGCCGGCCGCAGCAGATCCGTCCTCCTGCAGCCGAACCATCCAGTCCATCAGCCAGCCCCATTGCCCGGGTTTGGTTGAAACTTAGCTCAGGTTGCTATCTGGCCATAAAAAAACGCCCTGATGGATCTCTCCACCAGAACGCTTTTAACTGTACATCCCCCAGGAACGGGCTCTTAAACGATCATTATTATTGAATACCTGCCCATACCCAGATCACCGCAGCTCTCTGCAGCACAGCGATCCGGAGAATGCACAAAAAAAGGGCGACTTTGCCGTCCTCGAATATATTTGTCGTACGAGCTTGTGATATATGTACCTCCGACCACTGTAGCCTTTAATTTCTATTCAACCACTGTTTTCGATCCACATAATACTTGTTCGTGACCGTGTAGGCCAAACCCATTGGAGACATATGAGTACCTTTTGCCACATCCAAAAAAACAGGACTATTACAATGTTTACAGCCTGTTATTTTCACAAATCTGTCGCGGCGGAAATAATACTCTGCCCCGCATTTGCATTCCACGTGGTGCAATGTGTCGCCTTCTATTTGTAATTCATCCGGAAAATCATTCCGCACACCATTTACGAATTTCTGGGAAGTTAACGGAAGGGGTATTTGATCACTCTTGATTAAATGGGAGTCTGCAGAGTATTTAGTGGTTTCACTTTTATTAGGCTTTGTCTTATCTTCTTTGGTTGCTTTTTCTGTTTGTCTAGTTTTTTCATTCTTAGCCCTTGATGCAGGAATAGCCTCTGGTTTGATTGCTCTTTTGTCTGTCCATACCCCTACCGAAGCATATGCCTCTGCAGCATGATTTGTTTCCGGAAAAGGCTTTGTAAAGAATTCCGTATAGCCATCCCCAACATGCCAATGAGGAATTCTGTTCGGGTTTAAACCGACCCTGCCATCTTCACTCGTGAAGGCAATGTTGCCCTTCCAGCACCTTTTCCAGAGCTCCAAATCCTTTTCAGACAAGTAAACCGGCTGTTTCACCCCTCCGTCCATATAAATAAACAGTAGTTTTAAATCAGACATGTATACACTCCTACCCAAATAAAAATTCAACTGGATCAACAAAAAATTGATATGCTGTGTAGATTAAGAAAATTTGAGCACCGAACAATATAACCAAAATAAATATCCACCAGGCACCCTACTCATCTTTTACAAACATCCGGCTTGGCCTATAGTGATCTGATTATTATAGTAACTCTCCTGCGGCCATGTCTCAAATATACTTTGGCTACCTGGCCATCTTCCCAATCATCTTCAGCAGCTGCTGTTGCTCCTTTACGAGAATATCTGATGAAACAAATTTTTACTAGATTTTTTTAAAATGGGGTCTGTCGCACATTACATTTGGGGAAGATAGAAGTAGATGATACTGGTAAAAGGAGGCGGGCAAATGACCAAAAATGAAGCTATAGCGTATGCGGCGCCGGCCATGGAGCGGTGCAATAATATATCCTCTCTAACAGCGGTGGAAATCCTGGATGAGATGTGGAATCTTATTGATAGATTAACTGAACATGATGTGAAGCGGCCAAGCCCATCTTGGTTCAATTTGAACTCAATGCAAAAATGTTGGAGCGCAACGGATTTCACAGACGGGTATCCAGCTGAACATGGAAGGCAGTCGGCGGATGATCGGTGTAAAGCAGCCACCAGGATATCCGCGACTCCAGATCTTGCAGCTGCGGGGGCTACAAATATCTTGCCATAGAGATGCTGGTAGCCATCCGTCAACGCGTCTCTCGGGATGGCAGCCGTAAAGCTGCAGGATCGATCACGGTTTCGAATCTCAGCGCACTTGCCTGGCGATGTGTAACCGACTCCTGGCGGACCCAGGTCTTTAGCATGCTGATGAGCTCCAACGCAGTGCATCGAGCGTCGAACAGACCCGGATCCATGCTGCGGAGCTGGCACGGCCGCAGCTGTCGCTCTGTGTTGGCCATGGGCTGCAGGGCTTGCATCTGTCGTCACCGGGACAGGTCATGCCGATACGAATCACCGAATGGCTGACGCTGAGCTGCAGGCGCCGATCTGCAGACATATAAGTTCCTTCGCGAACTCCGGAAGCGTGCGCTGCGACGGACTGCATGCAATCGGCGGGATGGCTGGGCCAACTGTTGAGGAATTTTCCACGCCACAGCAATCTCCCGGCAGTGACCAAAGTGCCTTGATCGAGGCAGCGATGTCTCGTTGAGGTTCGCGGGTAGCTGGATGTGCTGGCCAACGAGCTCCTCCAACAATTCCCTGGCCCACCGGACGGTTGAGCCACCGTATGGGAGAAATGGATCTTCCGCTCATAACGCTATATCCTGGCCGCCGCCCAATATGCGGACGGGGAGCGAGCTGGCGGTGATGATCCGCAATTTCAGTAGCGGAGTACACTTCCGGACTAAAAATACGAGCAGGTGCGATCGTTCGGAGTTGGAACTGTCAGGAGTTATAGGCAGCCTGGCCAAGATTACCAAACGGCCATTCTTGCTGGTCATCCTCCAGGTGATCTGTACCCTTAACCCTAAGATCCCCGTAGAAGCTAGAGATAAAAAAGAATCGGCAGAGATGGTCGCTGAAAAAATAAAACGCTCCTGGGAAATTGAACTTCCCCAAGAGCATGTATAACGCTAATTATTTTTTCTTCTGAGATGCTTAGATGCTGCTGCTACAACAATCATAAATGCCACTATGGCAAAATAATGATATGAATCAGAACTACCAGCATTGTTAAAAGCTTTGACAATCGCATACAATGCCACAAATCCAATGAGACCGACAGCAAACTGAGCACTTCTTCGTGTTGGTTGCTTTGAACGCTTAAATATGAACAGCATAGCAACAAATCCTAAAAGAGCATAAAACATCAAAAAAGCAGTGACAATAAAAATTGGGCTCATAATCACACTCCCCTTCTTTTACATTATATACAATATTATAGTAAAAGTAAGGTGTTTAGTTCAATTTTTAGTTGGAATTAACCGTGTAATAAGGGGCTGGTAACCAATGCAAATTGAGTGTGGTACCACGTGAACCGTTATAGTTATCCAAGCTTGAAGCGACTAAATCTGTACCTAATGAAATCAACGCGGCTGCAGCACTGGCAGCAAAAGGTACAGGGTTAGGGAAAAGAGCACCTATTCCAGCAGCAAGACCTGAGGCAGTCAAATATCCTTTAGACTGTTGTTTTAACAAATAAGACAGTTGTTTGGTTTCGCTTTGAGACATCGTTATTGCTACTCCCCACCAATACGTGTTCGAGTAAGCATTAGGTCTGATTACGTTTTGTCCGGACGGAACGATCGTTTGGTTCTCAACGTCTAATTCGATTAGGCCACTTTTGAGAGCTTCGTTGATGATCTCAACACCACTAGCAATATAATCATAAGCTTCTTTAGAGACAACATCCTTGCCAGCTTCGTCTATGTAGAGTAGGCCATCCACACCTGGTTTAATATATTCTTCCAGGCCTTGGGCAGCTTCGAGATTCTTTTGCAGTGTTGCCGTATCGAGATGTTGTAAGGTTACAATATTAGATTGGCTTTGTTCTTGAAAAGAGTCATTTACATTTGAACTTGCAAAAATTGCACTCGGCGCGACAACAGACCCCAACAAACTAAAAGATAAAGCAGTAGCAACCAGTCTATTCTTTTTCACAGATAACTCCTCCGATTCAAGAATTTTTTTGAAGACTAGTGAAACCTGAATATTCCCTTTGTTGTCCCTGTTACATGTGTCAATAGTGCAAACTCCTTTTAAACAAGTATTTATAGCTCCTTGTTAGAACAAGTCGCTTTTGGAAAGTTCCTTTTGAACCCCTCCCTTCATCCAACTTCTACTAAATTATGGTTGAATTTATTTTAAAACTCAATATTTTCAAATGACTTCTATACTTATTTACTATAAAAATAGAACTTTTTTCCTAATTTAGATCAATTCATATCGAAGGAACCTCTTCTTATTCTTCAAAAGTCTGGCTTCGGTAAACGCGCTACCATCGCTTTTGTTATTGTGTGAGGTGGTATAATAAAGAAAATGAAAAAAATGGAGGGATTATATGATCGTTCGCCCGCTCGATAATCTTGGACGCATTGTACTCCCTAAAGAGCTGCGAGGCATGCTTGGCATCGAAGACAGTGATCTTGTTGAATTTTTCGTCACCGAAGATGGATTGATGATAAAAAAATATTATGCCGGGGCATGCCGTTTTTGCGGTATTGTGAATCAACTTGCCTATTTTAAGGGCTGTATCATTTGCTCTGATTGCATCCAGCTACTAAAAGCTTCAGAGGTTGTATCCAAACCGGATGTACCACCTGGTGAATTACCTGCCAAGTTTAAAAGAAGGGGTTTGGAAGTCACCCTGCAGGAACTATCCGCACTCCTGGAACAATACCCCGAGAAGAGCCAGTACGAAATTGCAGCCATGATGGGTTTATCACCAAGCCGTATCTCTCAACTCAAAAAACAACTAAATATTAAACAATTGATGTCTTAAAATTGTTTCACTTACTCTTTCAATTGTCTGCTAAAATAAAAGGGCGAGGGAACCTGGCAAAAGTTTCTCGCCCAAAGTCGATTGTTCAAGCAATCGGCTTTTTTACTTTCTCTTTCTCCATTCGATTGTACTGATTGATCAGCTCGTCCAGTTGTATGGATTGCTTAACCACTCTCGGATGACTCAGTTCTCCATACTCCTCCACCAACAGATGTAATCTTTGCCTTTCCCGCTCAATGCGGACCCGAAGTGTTACTTTGGAGTTGCTTATCATTGGCTTCAACCCTCCTTGTGTGGTATTTTAGGTTTTTATGTCAAATAATTGCATAAAGCAGAAATAGTAAATCCCCAGTAACTGGAACCCCAATAGCATCAGCCCGATCGCTCTCATGCCCTTACTTCCCTGATTGTACCTGATGAGCTACAGCTGAACCCTCCTGCAGCTCATTCACCAATTACCCTGGCCTTCCATGCTGAACAGGTGGTTGAAACCAAGCCCAGGTTGCGACCCTTCCCGAAAAAATCTACTCTTCCGATATAAGATCCGAAAAAGCAAAAAAGACTTCCCGCAAGGAAAGTCTTTTTTAAAACTCTATAATTCGGAAAAATCAGCCCCATCCATGACCCATTGTAGTTATAACCGTCGCAACAACTCCAACAACAAAACTACTCGTAACCAAGGATAACCAAATGCTTATTTTTCTCATTGATTCGATTCACCTCACCTGACAGCAATTTGAAATCCTTCTTTTCTTCCTCGCTCGCCCATTCCCGGTACATTTCAAATCGTGTCAAACCGTTAAGAATGTTCTTGATACTGTTGATTCTAATAGCTAATCGCAAACCTTTGAGTATGAAACTTATTGCATTACCATGGCCCCTTTTGAAACGATATACACCTAAATCGCTAAAAAGTTGGGCGAGTTTTTCCTTCACTACAGCACTGTTATATTGGCTGTATATTTCCTCCATCTCGTTAGAAGGAATATATGCCGAAAAGCGCTCCAAAATGTGATCAATGTCAAAATCAAAGAGGTTAGCCGCTTTGACCATATAGCCCAATGCATACATGATTTCTTCTGGCCGGGAAGCAACAAAATCGGCGTATTCCTCTAACGCGTCAGCTTGTCCGGACAAAACTCGATACAAATATCTATTGGCGGTTGCCCATTCAGCAAATTGGTGAATGTACCCCCGCGCCTCTTCGTCATCCTCACGTATCCACGATTCTCCGTCTGCATACTTCGAAACATAACTTAAAGCCCCGTCAAAATCCTGGAATTCTTCACAGACAACGGACCGAGCGAGCCAACCATACAAAATATAGTAATAGAACGGCCGTTTGGGCTTGCGCTCAGTTGATGGATGTTCATACTGGATCGTAGCGACCCGCAGCAGCTCCACTGCAAGTTCATCTACTTTTTTCCACTTATAAGCGGTTCCCATAATAAGCATCAGCTGTTGCAATGCATCGAGCTGATCCGCTTCATCTAAACGGCTCACATACGGCTCAAAGAAAATAGCTGACCTTAAATTCTCTTCGATATCATTCCCCAGCGAAAGCTCAAACAGCCGGTAACGACAAATGGTCAACCGTTCCGAATGCTGGAATCTTTCCGCTTCACTCACCTGAGCATAAATAATCTGCGCAGCCTGTCCATGATCAGAAGCGTATAAGGTTTCTGCCACATCAAACAAATCTGAAGTGTACGACAGATCATCCAATAATCGATGCACGATCCGTTCAATCAAATCAAGGCGGTTCAGCTCTGCACACCGAAAAATAAAAGGACGAATCCGCCGCATGCTCGTGGAAAAAGCAAAGCATTCTTCAACATAGGATTCATAAAAAAAATCTCCAGGTAAATTCATAGCTGATGTAATTGACTCTAGTTGCCGGATCGAAATAGGCTTATTGCCTTGTAGAATCCGACTCAACGAACCGGCATTCACATCAGACATACGTGAAAATTGAGTGAAAGTTAGATTATGTTTACGTATGTATGTACTGAGTGTTTCACGAATTGTATTGTCTGACAACCAGACTCACCCCCTAACATACAAACAAAAAAACCAAATTTTAGCACCATTTTATAATTAACAGTATACGCCCAATTAAACAGCGGTCAATAACGTATAAACGTCAAAACCTGACAAACAAACCCAAAAGATCAGAATTTAGGGCAGATGCACCGAGATGGTGGTACGGGATGACAACCGCATCATTGCCCCATAGGCTTAGGCGCTCTCGTTATCGCCCTGAGTAGCCCCCAGCGGTGCGTACCGGCTCTTAGACGGGCACTCTTGCCGCCTTAGAGCCGGTAGCATCAGCCCCCTAAAAGCCCCTTAAAACAAAAAAGGACGCTCTCTCAACGAGAACGCCCTATATTCATACCAATCTTCTGTTTACCCAAATGGGTTGAGCCCTCAAGCCTGTTACAACAGGCTGCACTGAAAAAAGGCTTGGTCATTTTCGGATCTGGTGGTTATGTATATCAATCGATGTTGGCACGGACGCCACCAGTTTATGAACTGATAAAAGTAGGAAGGATCATTTGTAGTAAAGCAAAAGAGCACTATGAATAATTTTATTTTTGATATCAACATTCTCAGTAACGTAAGCAATAGAATATTGTATATCTACCTGAAATCCCTCTTCTTGAGCTGCATATATATATTCAGACAACATAGCACTGAATTTATCAGGATCGTTTGATGTGGGTGCGTCGAATTTTAGATATTTCTTAGAGTTCAATTTAATTTATCCTCCTAATTCACCATTATCATAGTATTTTTTCGAGACACGGTAGTAATCCCTCGAAACGGTTGTCATTTAATAACCCCATCATATTCAATAAAATGTATTACCTGACTGGCTGTTTGAAAAGATTCTTCCTCCAAGCGAATCAAACGATCAAATAGGCAAACCTTATATTCGTCAGCAAATCTACTAATCTCGTATCTTATGCTTTCCCCAACTGCAACGCCCCCAATGGTGACGTCTTCACCCTCTGTCATTTGCTCTATTGTTTTTTTCTGTACATCGGTGAGTAACATGGGAGTACACCACCCTATTCATTTTATATAACGAAGCCTATCTCATCATGGCCGCCATGGAGTACAAAAGTGATTTATCCATGTATTGCTTATGGGTCCAGTCGGAACGACCAATTCGACCTGCTATAAGAGTGACCCCATGACCATGATTAAACACCACATGAATCCACTCGGACTTTTCATTCGATGTTACGTCATCTTTACTTATCCGAAATACTCCGATCGCTAAGAAACCACCAACTGTTGCATCTTCTTTCTGATGTTCGTCTATAAATTCCTGCACTTCATTTACTAGTTTTTCATTTCCACGGGAAATTTCGAGCAGCAGATTCGCATCAATCTCGAAATCACTATATGAAGACAAAATGCTCCGTTTCCCCATTTCCTTTCGCTTTGCAACCCCTTGAATAGCACTATGTTCCTGATATTTCGGCTTTCTAATTTGCAACGTCTCGGATTCCTTCATTCCCCCACACGCTCCTGTTCATTGAATTTTCTCACTAATTTTTCATAGGCTTGATTCGTCCCTTCAGCATTACCATACGACCACGCCGCTTCCAAGGTTTGAGCTATATACGTATACTCATGATCGTGCAGCCTATCCTCACCGAAAACTTCCTTAAAATTATCCATACTTTGCTTTATAAATTCTTCCATTCTCATACTTGTACACTCCTCTTCTATAGATTAAATGTGCA
>NZ_JBHIRX010000026.1:0-73289 GCF_042138595.1 Paenibacillus terreus
CATGAGCCGGTATCACCGAGGGCGCCTTGGGTATCTCGCTTGCGATGTCATCGGTAAGATGGAGCTTGTAGCCGAACTATTGGACTCTATTGCGCCTCTGACGGAAAATAAAACGAAAATCTGTTACTGGTCCCCTCGAAGCCTCCATGGATATTCCGGTGGCGAACCAGCTGTTCCCGCCATTCATCGATATCCATATAAGGCTGCTGAAACTGGGAGGCTTGAGTTCCGTCATAACCTCCCATATTCTACCTCCCGAAAGTTTTGTAAGCAGCGCTTCCCCAACATCGCTTCGTACAAAACTCGCTTTGGAAGCGCTGCTAAACTAGGCCCACTCATTACGAGTGGCGATGGACACATAATCTTTCAATAAATTTTCGGGAACGGTTTTAATCAATTCCTCCACCGTCCAAGGATCATCGTTTTTATTGATCTCGCATGCCGGTTCAGGATCCGAGTATAGACTCAGTCGTCCGTTGGCCGTGATCGAAAACACCGCTCCGCTGATGAAGGAAGCTTCCCCCGTAGCCAAATAAGCGACGAAAGGTGCCATATTTTCCGCCGGTCCATGCGCCTCTTCAACCTCCTTCATTTTCGCCTCGTCAACCTCCATAGTGATCCCTTGCGCCTTCATCAACTCTCGCAACGTAGCGCGAAAATTGACGTGGCCGCGTGACGCGGCTTGGGGACAAAAAGCGTTGCAAGTTATCCCGAACGGCCACAATTCCTTGGCTGCCGCCTTCGTCAGACCGATAATCCCCGCATTCGCTGCACTGTACGCACCGAGCCCGGCTATTCCCACCCATGCGTCGGAAGCGACGTTCAGGATACGTCCGAACTTCTGCTTCATCATGAAAGGAATCCCATGGCTCATGCAGTTAAACGCGCCCTTGAGCTTAGGCACCGTTTGGTAATCCCAATCCGCTTCCGTCGTTGTTGCCAACATTCCGAATCCTAGACCCGCGGCGTTGTTAACCAGAATGTCGACTCTACCAAATGCATCAACGGCCGTTTGAATCAATTTTCCGGCTGTAGCATAGTCGGACACATCACCGTAAAAAGGTACAGCCTCCCCGCCTTCCCGGATAATTTCGTTCGCTGTACTTTCGGCATCGCCTTTTAATGCTAGAAGTTTTGCCCGCTCGTCCGCGCTGAACTGTTCGTCAAGTTCCTTCTTGAAGGAAGCTGCACCGGTCGATCCTGGTTTGCGGTTGTTGGTAACGACTTTGGCCCCTTCACGAGCCAGGACAAGCGCAATCCCTCTCCCGACGCCCTGTCCGGATCCTGTCACAACAGCTACCTTACCCTCTAATCTTTTGGTCATAATCGTTACCTCACTTTCCTTTTTGATCTATTGGAGCTTAGAAAGCCCTTGCACGTTTTAAGTATGGCAGACACTCCCTGGAAGATGGTAAGAAATCGGGGTTTATGCGATGCTCATCATAATTGTCAGAAACGTCACCAGTGCCAAAAAGCGAAGGGTTTCATTTTTCGATTCACACTGTTGCTCCCAGTAAGTTTGGTTCAGATATTACATCTGCATCGTACATTCGGGACGAAAGCGCCGGCTAACACTTTGATGACTTTCCACATCATAATATTGCTCTTAAAATCAACTGATTGGAGTGTATTGAAACCAGTCAAAATAGGCACCTTACGGCCGTCCTCCAAGTTATACGTTAAAGCAATCTCATAATGGAATCGCTCATTCATATACACCGTTAACCCGGCTTCTTCGTCCGCTTGGACCGGTTCAACGTTTAACAGCGTTGAAACAACGCACCAAAAATGCTATTGGAATGACGGGGGACGCTTTGCCGGAAAAAATTGTGATCCGCGAAGGCTTTCCACAAAGTAAGCACCATGGCTTAAAGCACATGCAATTCTATCATCAGCACACCCATTCCACCAAGCACAGAGATCGGGTTTTCACATGAGATTTCCAAATTTATTCACTTAAATTTATATGGGCTCCGCCGTCTACAAGTATACTTGCCCCATACATGAAATCCGCTATCTTTGTGCACAGCATGAAGATAACGCGAGCTACATCGTCCGGAGTTGTACTCATCGGCATTTTAATATACGCCATTTTAGCGCGAGTTTCTTTGTTATCCATGCCCTTATTATTCAAGAAATTTGCACCAATGGTATTCATTGCTCCAGGCAGTACCATGTTTACATTGATACCATACTGCTTAACCTCACGGGCAAAGGACCTGGAAAAACCCATCGCGCCGGCTTTTGCGGCGGCATAATGATTGAGAATGCCAAGCGGAGGTTCACAGTTTACGGCAGCATCAGATCCAATGGGGACAATTTTACCTCCATTGCCAAGTTGCTTCATGACTTTTGCGGCACTGCGACAAGTATTAAACGTGCCTGTCAAAACTGTATCAATGGTGTATCTCCACTCTTCATCAGTTAGCTCAAGGGAGGGGAAATAACTCCAGTATGCTGCACTATTAACACATATATCAAGTCTTCCAAACTGTTCAACAGCAAAATTCATAACGGTATCCATTTCTTCGGAACTTCTGATATCGGCCTTTATGAATTTAATATTTTTCCTTCCTATGGTAGTGAATGCTTCTAATGCAAAAACACCACACTCCTCGTCGATATCTGTCAATACGATTGCAGCACCTGCTTCTGAAAGACGGTTAGCCACCAGAAACCCCAGGCTGCCTGCACCACCTGTTACAACAGCAACTTTGCCGGTCAGATCGAGTAAGTCGGACATCGGGCCTGCCTCAGTTACATATTTCGAAGTCAAACTAAAAAATACATCCTTTTCCATTTCAACACTCACTCCCTTATTTTAATATCATTAACTATGAGATAGCCCTTACGCCTTTTTAGTATGGCAGATATTCTCCTGGAAATATGGTATAATACATATAAAAATCATATAAAATCGAGGGATTTACAATGTTCACAACGAATGATTTTCCCGATTTGGCTTATCTGTGCAAACAGCTACATGAAAGTTTGCAGCTTCCGGTTTATTGCAAACCGAATGCAGATTTTGAAGAGGAAATGATTTTAAATTCCAACCTCTCACCACATCCCTTCTTTTCGGATCCGGCTGAGCTTTTCCGTTCTGTGGTAAGTCAAGGAACTGATTTGCATGGTCCAATTCTCCGCGAAACCAATTTCATGGAGCAATTTATCGTTCTGCCATTAAAACAAAACGGCCCTGGTCAAACCATCATTGTCATCGGCCCGGCCATCCGGCAAAAGCTGAATGACGAGATTTCCACCAATCTCTTAAACGATTACAGCTTATTTCATCCGGAACGAACAAGATGGATGGAGTATTGGAACCGCCTTCCGGTCATGAACCGACTGCGCATGCTGCATATCGGCGTATTGGCCAACTGGATGATCCATCGGGAAGCATTGGATATTACGGATGTGCTTCAATCCAGCTTGCAATATGGACTTCCGAATCGGCAGAAGGAGAAAGTGGAGTTTGCTCTGGCGGACCGCCGCGAATTTTCCATCTTCTATGAGGGGATTGAAAGGGCAAACCGAATGCTGGCTTTAATTCGCAGCGGGAATAAAACCGAGCTGATGATGAAGTTAGCCGAAACTACTTACGAGGAAACCGAAGCACTCTCTAAGCGAAGCCATCTTCGCAGCGTAAAGAACCTCGCGATAAGCGGAGTCTCCATAAGCATGCTTGCGGCCATCGAAGGAGGTTTGTATGCGGGATTAGCCTTTACGCTCTGCAATATGCAAATTCAACATATAGAAGAACTCAACGAGGTCAAAACGGTAGAGGCCGCCGCCATCCAAGCGATGTTGGATTTCGCCGACCGTGTCGCCCAATGCCGCAAGAACTGCTTCTCCAAATCGGTTTATGTTTGCAAGGAATACATCTACCGCCATCTATTCGAAGAAATTAGTCTGCAACAGCTTTCGGAACTCTCTGGGCTTAACCCCGAATATCTGTCGCAGTTATTCAAGAAGGAAACCGGATTGACATTAATGAACTATATCCAATGGGAACGAATCGAAGAGGCAAAAAAGCTGCTCGCTCATTCCAATGAGCCGATTTCAACCATCGGAGCGCGACTCACCTTTTATGATCAGTCGCATTTTATTAAGGTCTTCAAAAAACACACGGGAGTAACGCCTAAGCAGTACAGGAACGGGATTCGAGCGGGCAGTGTTCAATTCCCGTAATAACAACTCGCCGAATTACGTCAGTCTGAACGCCCTATTGTTATCTAACCATTATTTTCGAAGCGAAGACCTTTCTCTCGATCTTCAACTTATCCCCGATAATCTCAAAATATCCCTGAAGCCGGATATCTTGTGAAGATGCAGCAATGAACAGATCCATCTCTCCCGGCTCCACGACTTGATTCATGCTCAGATCGTGGAAGGCTAACTGCTTCATATCGATCTCTGCCGTCACGTCTCTGGTCTCGCCTGCACCCAGGCTTATTCTGACGAAGCCGACCAGTTGTTTCACCGGTCTGACGATGCTGCTTACGCGGTCTCTGATGTAGATCTGAACCACTTCATCCCCTCGTAGCTGACCCGTATTCCGAATCTTAAACGACACTGTAAGCACCCCATCCGGGTGAACATACGCATCATGCTTCAGATCGCTGTATGCAAACGTAGTGTAGCTGAGTCCGTGTCCGAACGGATACAAAGGCTTATTCATGTCGCTGTCAACATACTCTGCCCAATCCTCAATCTCAACAAAAAAAGGCAGCCTGCTGTGATACATCGGGATCTGACTTACGTCTTTCAGAATTGTCACCGGAAGTTTGCCGCTTGGGTTGCACGCTCCCGCCAAGATGTTGGCGATTGCTTTCGCTCCTTGCTGCGCAGGCAGCCATGCATACAATACCGCTTTGCTACGCTCGCTGACGAGCGGTGTTGTTAACGGCCTGCCGGAGACGATGACGGTTACGACGGGTTTGCCGAGCTTGAACAGTTCTTCCATCATCTCAAGCTGTGTTTTCTCAAGCCCTATGTTGGTGTTATCCTTGTTCTCGCCCTCGGTGGCATCCGGATGGGTCATGCTCTCCTTGCCGCCTAAAATCGCGATAACAATATCCGCCTGCCCGGCAGCTTGTATGGCAGCTTCAATCCCACCAGCGATCGGCTTCCGAAGATCGCATCCCTGAGCGTAGAGAATATGATCTTCCCCGAACTTTTCCACCAAGGCCTCTCTGACCGATTTACAATCCGGATAGAACCGTTCGACGAACTCATCGGCGGTTTGATACGTTTTGTTTATACCCGCCTTCCGGCTCCTTAGCCTGGCGATAATCAGCTCTTTCTGTTCAGCCGAAGGTTCTTCCTCGAACACGATACCGTCCTGGGCCAGAACATGTTTATATTCTGTAATCATCGCGGCATAAGCCGTTTTGATAAAGTGATCTTCCTCAGAACGATCGAAATCGCTGCTGATCGTGCTCGCCGTGTTGACGGAGGAATATCCGCCAAAGAAGTTCGTTTTGCTATCGGCAGAAGGTCCGACCAGCGCGATTTTCAAACCTTTTCTAAGAGGCAGCACTTGATCCTCGTTCTTTGCCATGACGATCGACTTCTCTGCGATTTCCAGAGACAACTTCGCATATTCCGGGTTCTCGATCTCTTCGTCAAAGTCTCCGATTTCATACGGATTCTCAAATAATCCGAGCCTAAACTTCGTCTCCAGCACCCTTCTGACGGAGCGGTCAATATAAGCCTCCTCGATTTCTCCCAGCTCGACCGCCTCCACCAACGTTCGGTAGATGCTATTACTGGGCTGCTCGACATCCATACCGGCCTTAAGGGCCAAGATCGCCGTTTCCTGCTGATTCTTAGCCACCCGGTATCGAGCGTGTGCGTGGCTAATGCTGCCGTAATCCGCTACGACAAGCCCTTCGAAACCTAATTTCCCTCTCAACACATCAGTCAAGAGCCATTTGGAAGTGGACACCGCCTGTTCATTCAATATGCCGTAGCTGTTCATCACCGCCGTTACACCCGCTTCATGAATAGCCGCTTCAAACGGGAAGCAATACGTATCGAACAGCTTCCGTTGATCGATCTGCTGCTCGCCACCGTTTCTCCCACCCTCGGCGTTGCCGTAGCCGATGAAGTGTTTTGCCGTAGCCATTATTTCCTGCTCGCCTTGAATCCCCTTGACATATGCCACTCCCATCTGTGCAACAAGATAAGGATCTTCCCCGTAGGTCTCGCCGACTCTTCCCCATCTCGGATCTCTTGCCAAATCAAAGAGAGGCGAATGGACTGCCCGAATGCCGTATGCCAATAGCTGTTTGCGTACCGTTTCCCCGATCTTGCGAGCCAGTTCCGTATCCCAGGTGGAAGCCACATTCATCGATTGTGGAAAAGTCGTCGCGCCGGGAATCTGCGCGCCAGCAATTCCTTCGTTATGGACAAGCGCCGGAATGCCCAACCGCGTCTCTTCTATAAGATATTGTTGCAGGCTTCTTAATTTCTTCCTATCCTGCCCGTTATCCCCACTCAATGAGCTGTTCAAATAACTTAAAGTGCCAATGCCATGTTGCATGTTGCCTTGGATGGTGTCAACGTCTCCTACGATTAAAGAGCACGTTAACTGGGCCACTTTCTCCTGCAAGGTCATCCTGCTCAGCAAATCTTCTATCCTTTCTGAAATAGGTCTGACCGAATCTTTGTAAATCATCGTATCCTCCTTGCTAACCCCCTGTTTATGCAATTCAACATCTCCCTTCATGGTAGAGCATCCTTACCAGGTTCAGCTATACTTTTGCCGACCATTTAAGTAACAGTTTCACGACTTTTATCTGCCAGAACAAGGCTTCTGTATTCCCTAGGTCCTAATCCTATACATTTTTTGAATATTCTAGTGAAATGCGAAAAATTCGAATACCCGACGGAATTTGCTATAGAACTGATCGGAATATTCGTTTGTGTGAGCATGACCTTGGCCAGCTCGATTCGTTCTTTCAAGATATAATCCGAAATCGAATATCCCGTTCCTTTCTTGAATAACCGGGATAAATAATCGGGATTCAGAAAAACCATCTCGGCAATGGCTTCTCTGGACAAGTCCTGGTCAATATACTTCGTAATGTACCGTTGAACGGTTTGGACAACGGTATCGGACGCTTTTACCACTTCCGCATGATTCATAGCCTTCTCTACGGCGTGATGCACCCATATTACGAGATCCTTTACCGAGCGGCTTGCTTTGTCAGAAATTGTCATCGACTGTTCGTCGCTGAATAGTTGATGAGCCTGAATCCCCTCCATATGCAAGTAGGAGTATAATGCCTGCATAAAGTTTTGGTGAAACTGATAAAGAGACTTTGCATTAATTAACAAACCATCTACTAGTTGGCGCAAAAAATTCTCCACTTCCAAAATCACAGAATCTTTCGTGCCGGTTTTTAGCAAGGAAAGCCAGAAATTAAGCTCAGGCATCGCAATATTATAATCCGTGACCTCAACCGTATCGAGAAAGAAAACCCGGTTATAAAAAGCAACGTTGTTGAGGTTCTTTTGTAACAATTGCGCAGCCGTATCTGCCATTTGATGCGCTTTGACCGACTTCCCGATATAACATGAGACGCCGCAATAGAAATAACGATTGCAGGATTCAATAAAATGCCGGCAAGACGCCGCAACTTCTTCAAGATCCCATTTCATACTTAGCCCTAAAGTTATGATGCCAAGCAACAAGCCCCGATCCAGAGTAAAAAAAAGGCCGCTGGTGTCGGATTTTGTAATAATGTCTTCCGCCGAATTTTTGAGCGCATATTCCAAAATTTTCTCGTCACGCCTGTTTATTTCCTTATTCCAACTTTGCACTGCGATTAAAACAGGAAGAAATAACATATTATCCGTAATCGGCAGTTTATGCTGTTCGATCTGTGCGTGAATGGCTTTCGGATTACTCGGTATATTATGACTGATCAGATCCTGCCAAAATCTTTCAATGATCAGCGAATGGTGCTTCACCCACAACTGATGTGACAGGTTGGCCATATCTATCTCACTATTTTTGTCAATCTGCCTCTGCGCCTTTTGTAATGCCTCCTTGAGGTGGTCTCGAAGCACCGGCTTCAATAGATAATCCAAACTTCCAAGGCGTATAGCTTCTTTGGCGTACTTAAAGTCCGCATGGCTGGTCAGAAATATCGCGACGGTGCGCAACTGATGTTCCCTAACCCAGGTTAGGAGATCCAATCCGCTGCCCTGCGGCATCTCAATATCGCACAACATGATGTCGATCCGTTCACGAAGAAAAAAATCTTTGGCCTGCTTCGCATTGTGCGCCACGAATAAATGGCTGATTCCCAGCTTCTCCAGATCGAGATCTGCCCTCACTCCTTCTACCGCGTGTACTTCATCATCTACCAACAACAGATGATAGCTCATAATCCCCCCTCCTTGCTCGTTAGATCGGTTGGCATCACGATGGTAACGGCAGCACCGCCTGTATCTCTGTCGTTTTCAAAGCGAATTGAAGCGTTCTCATCATACAGTAGTCTCAGGCGCCGCTGCACGTTCCAAATCCCCGTCCGCTCTCCATATCCATTCTCGACACTTCTGCCCGCCTGAAGTTCCCGAAGTACATCCGCCGGGAATCCCTTTCCCGAATCCTCAATTCGGATACTGATTTTAGAGCCGGAATCGTCCACATATGCAATTTTGACGGCAAGATGGATCGTATCTTCCATAGTCAACGCATGTTTTATTGAATTCTCGACAAAAGATTGAACGATAAGCGGCGGTACAGGGATTTCGGCCAAATATTCCGGCGCATCGATGTCCCATGTCAACTTCAACGGAAATCGCAGCATCTGAATTTTTAAATAATTCCGCGTATGTTCCAGCTCATCCGCCAGTTTCACGAACATTGTATTGCTGCGGAATAAATAGCGAAAATACAGGATAAGGGCCAAGGTCATTTCCATGATTAAGTTGTAGTTTTTCACCTTGGCCAGATTATACACGATGTTCAATGAATTCAGGAAAAAATGCGGATTTAGCTGCAACTGCAGCCTCTGCAGTTCCTCTCGTTGCTTATTGATTTGTTCTTCGTATACATCCGCGCGAAGCTTCTGTATCTCATCCATCATGGAGTTGAAGGAATGCCCTAGAAGTTTGAATTCATATGAAGTTTTCCCTAGCTCCACCCGTTTACTCCAATCTCCGGTGCTAACTTTTTTCATAGCGAGCAAGACTCGCCCCAAAGGAACCGAAAATGAGCGAATCAAGTAGTAGAAGCCAATCGGAATAAAAATTAGTGTCACCAAGGTAATCACCCAAATGAATCGCTGCAGATAAGGGAGATTGTCCAGGATCGTACTATCCGAAATCAGGACATACAGTTGAAACGCTCCACGTGTAGATTCCGCCCGGATGATCAAGTACTTTTCTTCTGTACCGGATAGGTAATAGTCTTGCGGATCGTATCGCAAAACAATTCCTTTTTTTTGAATAAAATCCACATCTGTGATGGGCTCGTACTGATCATTGGCCAACACGACGACTCCATCCTCTCCAAACTGCAGTGACCGGAGCGGCGTGAGGATTCCGTCTGATTTGACCCAAGCACCAAGATAAGCATCACCCACTTGCACGATGTTGATAAAATAATCTCCCTCGCCGATTTTCACATGCGTCCATCTTTTGGAGTTCGTCCCTCTAGGAATTTGATCGCTTCGGATCAAGTTCGTCACATACTTTTGAATAGACTCTTCCTCATCGTATGGCAAGCTATTTGCATGGATGTTCATGTAATCTTGACGATGCTCGACATAGACGAAAAACCCATCTAGTAATGGATATAACATGATATCCTGGACAAGTTTATGAAACAAGTAAACTTTTTGCATATAATAGTCTTCCTCTGATTCCACCAAACTAAGTGACGCCAGATCAGTCGAGCCTATGCCCGCAACAGTATTAATATAAGCATCGACACCGTTCAAGTCGTTGTCAATCTGACTCATATGATGGTTCAACGTCTTCTTGTAGGATTCCGCAACCTGTTCCCGAACCACTTGGATGGCGTAGAAGTTGTTATAAAGCAGCAAACCAACAAGGGGCAGTATCATGATGAATACACTTAATGTCAGTTTGAAGCGCAAGGAACTATGCGGCTTTAACGAATGAAGTAGGCTCATATATTGCGAAGGCTCCTTAACGTTGTGTTGGTTCCTCGATTAAATCATATCAACAAGCAACGATTGTAGCCATGATTATATTTCTGAAAACTAAAATTTCCAGTTCCTAAAAACAAGCGTTAAAATAGCGAATTCCGGCTTATATCAACCTTTCACAGCGCCGAACATAATCCCTTTGATAAAATACCTTTGGAAAAACGGGTAGGCTATCAGAATTGGGAGCGATCCGATGACCGCTATCGCCATCTTGGCCGTATCCGACGGCATCTGTTGCATCAATTCGCCTGCATTCCCAGGCATATTCCCCGTGATAAACTGGATATCGTCCATAATTCGTTGCAACAAATTTTGAATACTGAATAGCTCTGGATTCGTAATATAAATCATCCCGTTTTGCCAGTCGTTCCAGTACATGATAGCCGTAAACAATCCGATCACAGCCAAAATCGGGGTGGAGGTCGGGATCACGATATGCCATAGAACTTTGTATTCATTGGCCCCATCCAATTGGGCGGATTCGATTAAAGTCGGTTCCAGAGAGCCTTGCAAAAATATCCTCATCATCATAATGTAGTAGCCGTTAGTAAGCAGTCCCGGGAAGATCAGCGCCCAGATTGTATTCTTAAAGTCTAGCAACTGCGTATAGACGAGATAAGTTGGAACCAGTCCACCGTTGAACAAGATGGAGAAGAAGACGATAAACAGGATCAAACCGCGATGGGGCGTTTCTTTTCTGGCTAACGGGTAAGCTATCAACAAAGTGATTATGACGCCGAGCAGTGTCCCGAAAACGGTAATAGACACCGAAATACCGTAAGCCCGAGCGATGTCCGCCCCCCTCATGAACAAGTATTCGTAAGCAGCTGAACTGAACACCTGAGGTATAAACGAATATCCATTAGCTAAAATTGAATCTTGATCCGTGAACGATGCCGAGATTAGCAAGATGAAAGGCAGTATACATACTGCTGAAAATAACAACAACGAGATATGGCTGATCCATGACAAGACCGGACTTTCGTTTTTCACCACAGCTTCCTCCTTAGAACAATGCGCTGTCTTTGTTTTTACGACGTACCAGATAGTTCACCGTGATCACCAGGATAAATCCGACAATCGACTGATAGACCCCTGCCGCAGCTGACATACCGATGTCGCCGCTTCCCGTCAGTCCGTTAAATACATAGGTATCGATCGTAGCCGTCGTTTCGAACAGCGCCCCGGAGTTCAGCGGAACCTGATAAAACAGGCCGAAGTCGGAATAAAATATCCGCCCCATCTGAAGCAATGTCATGATGATAATGACAGGCACCACGAGCGGAAGCGTAATATGGGCAATCTGCTTCCAGCGGCTGGCACCATCGATCCTCGCAGCTTCATAATATTCTTCATTGATTCCGAGCAAAGCCGCGAAGAAGACGATGCTGGAGTAACCGACCCCCTTCCAGAAGTGGACCAGACTTAGGATGACCGGCCAATATTTCGCTTCGTAATACCATGATATGCCATCCTTAATTCCCAATAGGGGGAGGATGGTTTTGTTCAATAATCCATTATCAACACTCAAGAACGCATACACCAGGTAACTGAGAATAACCCAAGAGATCAAATGCGGCATTGAAATGATCGCCTGATACGCTCTGAGCAGCCCCTTCTTCTTGATTTCGTTAAGGAAGATGGCGCAGATGAATGACAAAAATGTCCCTGCTACGAGAAAGAACAGGTTGTACAGGATTGTATTTCGAGTAATGATATAAGCGTCTGTCGTTTTAAACAGATACTCAAAGTTTTTGAAGCCGATCCAATCGCTTTGCCAAATCCCTTTGGCAAAATTGATGTCCTTAAACGCGATGGCAATCCCTAACATCGGCAAAAAATTGTTAATAAACAGATACAACAAGCCCGGGATCATCATAATCAAGAGCGGCGAATATTTCCGATAATCATACTTCTTCTTTTTCTTCCGCTTTGGCACGATGGCCGCCGATCGGGAAACCGTGGTTCCTTGATTCATAGAAGCATCACTTCCTTGTTTAAGTCTGGCTATATGCTCACATAAAGCCGGATCCTCCCAGAATCCGACGAATTACAATCACTTATTATTCGCAGCTGCCCATTCGTCCAGTTGCCGTTGTTTTTCCGCCATGTATTTGTCGACACCAGCAGCTTTCAATGCTTTTCTGAACTCATCAAGCTTATCAGTTGGACTGACCGTTCCGGATTCCAGGATAGCTTGATAACGCTCAATCACGTTATTAATGGCCGTAAGTTCGTTTTTGACCGGTGTTGCGTCAAAGAAGAAACCTAATGCTTTCGATTCGATGGCTTCTTCATTCCATTTCTTCACTTGTTCCCAATGGTCTGGCGACTGTGTACTCGAAACATAAGTGATGAGCGGATTACCCATGATCCAGGCCTGCATTTGATACCCTACGTTCGATGCGTCTACCCCTTCAGGATATGTGACTTGGGTTTCCGACACTTTAACGTAATGTTTTCCCTCGATTCCCCATACCAACAAATTCGCAAGCTCTCTATTCGTATACATGAGATTAAGCATCATCATCGCACGTTCTGGATTTTCCGACTGCTGTGCTATTACGTAAAGCCCGGTAAGAACATCGCTGGTCGTCTTATGTGTCTCTTCCATAAGAGGGGCGACGACCATGTCATGACCCATCAATCGGGTAGCCACTGCATCCGATCCCGGCTCGCCGACGATCATGGCGGAAAAGGCTTTTCCGGATTTGATCAATGCGTCCGGCGTACTCTGCGTCGTAGCCGCATCTTTGTTGATGAATCCCTTTTTATACCATTCATTCATTAAATTCAACAATTCTTCATACTCTGCGGACTCATAATAGTTTTCAACCTTCAACCCATTATCGTACCCCATCAGTACGCCCAAGCTATCACCGAGCCGATCATACGTGCGGTAGTACTGCAGTGGCGAGGCTAATCCGCTTGCCAGAGGATAAATATTGGGTTCATTCTTCTTGATGTTCTCGAATACGCTTTCCAAGTCATCTAAAGAGTTGATTGAAGCAACATCGATATTATACTTCTCGACCATATCTTTCCTTAGCGCAATCTCCGGCCTTTTGCCATAAACGCCAGTGACGGGCACGCCGTAGAGACTTCCATTAATTCTAGCCGCTTCAAGATTCCTCTCTCCGACAGCCTCAACGACTCCCTGCCCGTATTTCTCCAACACCTCGTCGAGAGCGGCGAGTCTCCCTTGTGCTACATCGGTTCCGTAACTCTGCCCGAAGGTGAAGAAGAGGTCCAGCTTTTCTCCGCCGGAGATCATAAGGTTTAGCTGCTGAGACCAAGCACCAACACTAATCGGCAAAATCGTTATCGTTGTATTGATTTCCGCTTGCGTAATTTTGTTGATCTCCGCTTGAACTTCCTCCATATCTTTAGGGACTGCCCCATATACTGGAATTGCCAACGTCAATTTGTATGGCTCCAACGCTCCTTCGTAGCCCTCGCCCTGTGTACCATTTGAACCAACTGTGGTGTTACCGCTGCCGTTGTTGTCCTGTGTCGAACAAGCGGCCATCAGCGATATGATGATCATGACAATAATCGGAATTGCAAGCATTTTGAACTTTCGACTCATGATTTGTCTTCTCCCCTCTGATCCTGGTTAGCATACGATTTCAGTATAGCTCCTGCTTGAGATGCCCACTAACTCTTTGACGACATTTTTAATAGCGTTTTCACGACTACTTCTTAAAAGATTCATCCAACCGATTGATCACAGGAATCTTGACGAAAGACGTACTGAGTCCTTCTATGCTGACCTTAAATACAGACGCCCCCGGTTCGTAACCCGCGCGGATAATCGCAAGCAGGCGCCCTTTATAAGAAGTGAATTCACCGCTAGTATAATTTTCGGTGGTCTGTGGCCTGCCGGTGCCGAATGCCGCAAGCACCGCCGAGCCTTCCACGTTAGCCGATGCCTTCAATTCGGCTGTCGGAACGAGACGGCCTTCCCCGTCGACTATTTCCACGATCGCATGAACCAACGCTTGACCGTCTGCAGGAAGGACATTCTTATCGGGAGTGATGCGAATGCCTGAAGGCTTTCCTGCGGATTTCAGCAAGTCGGACGAGATTTTCCTACCTCCTCGATAACTTATGGCCTCCAAGATCCCCGGCTCAAACGTTAGCTCGAAGCGGGCCGTGTATCGATGTTCTCTACCGGCCGGCTTTCTCCCCAGGCTCTTCCCGTTAAGAATCAACTCTACCTCCTCAGCTGCCGAATAAACATCAACCTGAACAGGTTTTCCTTCATGCCTGGTCCAGCTCCATGCGTTCTCGCAATCCGGCCATCCCCATCGGCCCAGAATTTCCGTTTTGCCGTAATTGGCCGGATTGTGCGAAGCAATGAAGGTTTCGTCGGAACCCCACACGATTCTGCGATAGGCAAGCTGCGGGCGTTCGAAGCCGCAGAGATCGAAATCAGCGTCACAGGCAGTGCGCCAAGGATAAGGGGATACATGGACTTTCATGGCCGCTTCTGCCACCGCTTCCGGGTTGACATACATTTGCTTGCCGATACCCGCTTCGCCGAGGTAGTCGTGGCTCGTCCAATTAAAGTCGCCGATCACGTGGGAAAAGCGTTCAACATCATGCCAATAAATATCCATTTCTCTCGGTTTGCTTTCGGTACTGCAAATGACCCGATTCGGAAATTTGGTCAAGGCGTCTTCAAAATGATAATTTAAGTAGTTATAACCCACGACATCCAGAGGTGCGCAGAAGGCTTCAGTGTAGTCGGGCCAAACGCTGCGGCCGAATTCCGAATCCAAATTTTGCATACCTACCGGCTTTACCTTCATTTGTCGCAGACCTTCAAAAAATTTCGCCTGATCCTCATCCTCCAACCCATTAAAGAAGGAGCATAAGGAACTAATAATCGGGCGCGTCGGATCCAGCTCGCGTGCATAATCCGCCAGCTTGGAAGCCCATACATAGCCGTCGGAAAGACCGCCCCGTTCCGGAACTTCGTTACCGGTCGACCACATGATGACGCAAGGATGGTTCCGATCGCGCAGGATAAACGTTTTCATATCCTTCTTCCAATCCGTTTCAAAATATTGGCTATAATCATGAATGTTCTTCTCCATGACCCACACGTCGAAGGCTTCATTAATGACGAGCAGTCCTAATCGATCGCATGCCTCCAACATATCCCTTGAGGGCGGATTGTGCGCGCTCCGGATTGCATTGTACCCGTTGTCCTTATGGATTTTCATTCGGCGATATTCACTGTCGTAGAACGAAGCTGCGCCAAGAATGCCATTATCGTGATGCACACAACCACCCTTAAGCTTAATCGTACGCCCGTTCAGCATAAATCCATTTTTGACGTCAACGGAAATTGTCCTGATACCGAATAGGATGCTGTCTTGATCGATCACGGACTCCTTATCCGTCAATTGGGCAGTGATCTGATAGAGGTTTGGGGCGTCAATATCCCATAGATTGGCGTTTTCAACAGCGATCATTACCCGTCCAACCCCGCTTTCTCTTGCAGGAATATGAACTTTGACCCTGCCTAATCCTGCTTCCTTACCACCCGATTCCTTCTCGATCTTAATCTCCACCCATACGTTCGTGCTTTCGGATGTATGGTTTTCCACCTTCGTTTCCACGATAACAAACGCGGTTCCGCCTACAATATGTGAAGTTCGGGCATAGATTCCCCACGGCGCGATGTGAACCTGCGGAGAAACAAGCAAATCTACATGTCGGTAAAGACCGCCCCCGGTATACCATCGCCCGTTCGGTTGCGCTCCATTGTTAACCGTGACCGCAAGACGATTCAACGTCCCCGGCTTGATATAAGGAGTCAGGTCGGCATGAAAAGGCGAGTACCCCGAGTGCTGTTTGGCAACGGTATGTCCGTTCAGTACGACGGTGGTATTCATGTACGATCCGTCGAACTCTACCAATACGCGTTTCCCCACAAGTGTCTCTGGTATGTCAATCCATTTCGTATAGGTGCCAACTCCTCCCCCATAATACCCCGTTAAAGAACCACCCGGCGCCTCCGAAAAGGTATCGGTCCCTATCATAAAATCATGCGGCAGATTTACTTTTTTTGTACAAGTTGCTCCAAAGCCCGGTATCGAAGACGGCTTCCCGTTTACGAATTCCCAGGAGCGGTCAAGGCTTTCTCGAATCATGCAAAGCACTCCCTTTCTACTTCGGATTAACGGTCTCCTTTATAACCAAAATTTGGTATAATATGCCAACGTCTACGCAGTTCATGAGCTGCTGCTTTCGGCTTGCGATCTCGCGTAAAGACACCCTTCTTATTCCCTTGCACCCGTACAATGCCTTGGCTGGTTTGAAAATCCGCAAAGTTCCAAACGTGTTCACCTACAAACGGAACAATTTCATCAAATACTTCATGATTCGCCCGTAAGAACTCGACCTGATATTCTTCCGTGAAGAGCACGGGATCTACGTCATGGAGTCCCGCGATTGTATCCGCGCCGTATTCGGTCATCATGATCGGCTTCCCCGGACAACGCTGGATCCAGGCGCTCAGTTCCTGTTTTAACATGGCTTTGGCCGTTTCCAAGTCACCTGCGAATACATACCAGCCGTAATAACGGTTCAGACACAACACGTCGACAAGTTCCGCCACTTTATCCTTATCCGGAGTGGCCATCATCATATTTACGATCGTAACCGGCCTTTTTTGCGGATCTATTTCCTTGGTCAATTCCACAATCGGCCGGAAATATTCCGCCGCCCCCTTTTCCTCGGAGGCAGGTTCGTTGGCAACGCACCACATCACCACGCTGGGATGATTTTTGTCACGGGCGATAAGTTCCCGCACCGCGTGCATATGGTCCGCTTGTGTTTTCAAGACCTCCCAAGTATTCCGTTTGGGACCTCGCTGAGGAGTAATATTAAAACTCAGATGCAAACCTACGGCGGGGGTTTCGTCGATGACCACAATTCCCTCCTTATCCGCTAAACGCATGATCTCCTCCGAATATGGATAATGCGCTGTCCGGAAGGAATTAGCCCCAATCCAGTTCATCAGCCGGAAATCCATTACGTTAGCAGCTTCGTTCAATCCCCGTCCGTTCATTGGAGTGTCCTCATGTTTGCCAAAACCTTTGAAATAAAACGGTTTGTTATTGATCAGGAATTTGCCGTCCTTCACTTCTACCGTCCTGATGCCGAATGGCTGCTCATATATATCGATGACTTGTTCGTCCTGCATGATTTGAAGCTTAAGATGATAAAGGAAAGCATTCAGCGGTTCCCATAATTTCGCGTTGTGGATATGGATGGTACCGGACGTCCCTTCACACTCTCCGCGAATTGCGCCCGACTGATCCACACACGCGACCTTGACCTTGACCTGAGCCTGGCCTTCGATCACCGCTTCATAACTGACGATCCCCGCCGAACCATTCAATTTCGTCACAATACTTATATCCTTAACGTAGGCCGTTCTAGGGGTTGTGTAAATCTTAACCGGCCTGTGAATTCCTGCATAGTTAAAGAAATCAAAATAAGGACTGTTCTTGGCAACTTTGCCTCTTCCCGGCACTTCCGTCTCGCTGTAACTTCCCATTGGCAGCGTAGTTTCATCTACGATGTTGTTTACCGCTACCGTAAGACGGTTTTTGCCAGCTCGAACCAACGAGTTGATCTCGGCTTCGAACGGAGTGAATCCGCCCACATGTTCGACGACAGGTTGCCCGTTTACATAAACCTTGGCCTTATGAGTAACAGAACCGAATCGGAGCACGATTCGTTCCGAAAATAACAGGATTGGCATCGTAAAGTCCCGTTCGTACCAGACCCAGCCGACATGGTTGCGAATGTCGGCTGTGACGCCGACATCATTGAACGAAGACGGGACGGACATGCTGATCGGATCGGGAAGGTTAGCCGTGTACCATTCTTCCTGAAAACCAATGCCTGAGTCCAGTTTAAAATTCCAAATGCCGCATAAATCGATCATGCTGCGCGTTTCCGTCACGATCGGGTATAACATAAGAGTGTCAGCTCCTTCATGGTTTGTTGTACTACTCGACAATGCTTTGACTGTCTTCATCCGCCAACCTATTCGTTGCGGCAATCTTTCCATAATAATAGGCACTGGGTTTTGGATAACGCTGCTGGGTCGTGCGGTCCACGGCAATCAGACCGAAGGTCTTGGAGAACCCCAACTGCCATTCGAAATTATCAAGCAGCGACCAATGCATATACCCTATGACCGGAATCCCGTCAGCAATGCAGGCGTGTACTCCAGTTAAAGCACGTTGAATGAAAGCGATTCGCCGCTCATCCTGGTCCGTAGCCACACCGTTCTCCGTCACAAGAACCGGCATATCCAGTTGCTTGGCCACATAACGAATAACCGCCTCCAACGCTTGCGGATAGTATTCGTTGCCCATTTGGGTCTTCTCGGCATCGTCCGGGATCGGCAACATGCCGTCAGGTCCATAGACCGCACGAGTATAATTTTGCAAACCGAAGAAATCGTCTTCCTTCAAATAAGCTTGGAATCGCAAAAATTCTTCGTTTAACGCATGCTCTGCCTGTTTTTCCCCGCCGGATATGCTCTGGATATCATAAAGGGACATCGTGATTCCGATGCGAGTGCTTGGACTAACGCAACGAATTGCATTTCTGGCCTCAACATGCGCCTGAAAAATAATCTCGAGCCCCTTTTCCGTCCGCGGCCCCAAGAAGGAGTGCACTTCCTGTGGATGAACGTTGAAAGCATCGCTCAGCGCGGCATAATAAGCTTGCATGCGGGTTCCCTTGTCCGTATTAATGCCGACTTGTACAGCAGAGGCATTGATCTGATGCCGCTTTATAATTTTAGCTATCCCAATGGAAATGTTCGCCTCGTTGATCGTACATACATACGGAATCATGTCGCCTAACTTACGCATGACATAGGAGCAATAACGCGCGAATCGGAAAGGGGTTTCGGCCGACTCCCATCCCCCCGACCGAATCAGCCAAGCCGGAGAAGTAAAATGGTGCAGTGTCACGATTGGCGTAATCTTGTTTTCCTGGCAGGCCTTCAGAACATCCCGGTAATGCTCGATCTCCGTTTCGTTAAAGACGCCTTCTTCCGGTTCAATTCTCGCCCATTCGATTGAAAACCGATAAGCATTCATTCCTAGTTTTTCCATTAGGGCAATATCTTCCCGAAAGAGCCGGTAATGGTCCACAGCGTCTCCGGAAGGTTCTTTAAACGTGGAGCCATCCAGATTCTCCATCACCCAAAAATCGGAGTTGACGTTATTGCCTTCCACTTGATGGGCAGCGGTAGATGCTCCCCACAGAAAACCTTCGGGAAAATGATAAGACATTGTTTAAAATCCTCCTCTGTAATCATTGTCGCCCTTACTCTCATTCTATAAAAAGCTTTCCACCCAAACTAACGCTTTCCCGACTTCTTAACTAACGCTTTCCCGACTATTTCCCCATGAAAAAAGCGGCCTGCCCGGGTTGATGCCGAGCTGCCGCTGTATTTTGCGCTTAGTGGACTACAACACGAACACGCCCCAGGTTCTGAACTTTCGCAAAAGGCGTGGCCTTATCACCTTCACGGTCGGAGGTCGCTCGCAGCGCCGGGAAATAGGTACCAGGCGTTTTGTAAGTGAATGTTGCCGACATCTTTACTGTCTGACTGGGACTTCCGTAGGACGATGCCACGAAGTCGCCCGTGCCAAGGAAATCCCAATCGACGCCCACAATCTTGCCAGCCCCTGGCGGTACCTGAATCTTCGCAGTAAAAGTAACGGTCTGGCCAGCAGCGATGTCAATCCGGTCGGATCCGTCTACGGTCAGATTGACAACAGGCTGAATCCCTCGGCGTGCCGCAGCGATTTCCGGTACCTTGATCTGACTATCGACTACATTGTAACGAGTCGATCGCGCAGGCGGTACGCCCTTCTCGGCCCAAGCGCTCACGTCTCGCAGCGCCTGTTGGAGAATACCGTTGTACTGCGCAAGGCGGGCGGTGCGAGCACCTATATGATCCGTGTTGTCGTTATACCAGAGCCGGAAGTTGTCGTCATAGCGCTTGCCAAGAGACTCCCTCACTCTTGCGCTGTACCAATCGGCATGCCACGGAAAGGCATCGGTATCGAGCAGATTTGCGACCATGATAACCTTGCCTTGAATCTTGCCGTTATGCGTACCCCCATCGCTCACGTTGCGGGACATGGTGGGGCCTATCTCAATGGGGCGCTGAGGATAAAGCGTTGTCCCGTCAAGCGCCTTATATTGACTCCAGGCGTAGTAGCCTGATCGCTTAGGTACCTGGTGCCTGTGGTACGAGAGTAGTGCGAGAGACCATCGATTGTCGATCCTAAGCTTGGAACCGGAATTGATGGCGCTTAGTACACTGTCTGAGTTCCCCTCTCCGATGGTGAAAATTTTTGTGGCCGGATCCAGAGAACCCGCTAGTATCCCGACTCTTGTCGTACCGTCGGCTGCGTAGAGCGTGTAATCAAGACCCATTTTTGTCGGAACCGTTGGTACGCTGTCGAGAATAAAGCTTGTTGGCACATTTTGATCGTTCCTGCTGATCTGGGAGATGCTGGTCAAGTGATCTATCTTAGCTGTTTGGAGCAGATTCCCAAGCGGCGAACGATCCGTCCCAAGGTATCCCGGCTTGCTCCAGAAGTCATCGACATACGTGGGATCAACAGTCCGAACCACGCTTGCGAAGCCAAGGAGACCATCGGAAGCGTTCAGACCGAGCAAATACGCATAGTCCTCCCAGGCCTGCAATGGTACACCCATCTTTGTCACCTCGCGCAGAACCTCCCGCTCCATCCCGCTGAGTCCAGCATAGGGATTGCCGCTGCCGCCCGGGCTTACCGCATCGGCAATCTGCGGCGCTTTGTCCTCCAACACGAAACGCGCGAAAGCCCGGACAAAAAAGTCATTGGGAATGGAGGTCGGTACGCCTGGGATAAACGGTACGGCACCGTCCCACACCCCGGAGCTATTCTCGATGGCACCGATAGTCTGATAAGACCCGCCGCTTCCCCCGTAAATATAGCCATATATTCGTCTGGACGAACCGTAATAATTCGCTGCGACCGTCTTGGAAAACTTGGCCGCGGCCGCATCGACCCGGTAACCAACGCTGCTGTTCGTCTGAACCGTATATGCCCCGCTGTCCGCGCCGAAGCTAACGGCTTCATCGCTGGCAATCTCGTCTTGTAAGGGGTACACCGCTTGAAAGAAGCGCCCCTCCCACTGATTCTTTGGCGGGAAATAGAAGGTAAATCGCTTGTCGGTACCCTCGAAGTGGCCCGACACCTTGCGATGAGGCACGGGGGTGCTCAGATCGATCTGGCTGTCGATAACCGGGCGGTTGTACAGTGGATCGACACAGTCCGCAGTGACCCAAAGGGGGCCATCGGCTTCCTGCGATGCGCACTCCGGAAGCGCTGCCTTGGCCGAAATACTCCTGTCAACTAACAGCCATTCGCCGAGGATTAACATTAAAACTATCACAAACTTCCAATTCGATCCCGACCTACGAGCTGCTGTGCGGAAACCTAATCTTTTGAAAAACGTCATTGCTTTCCCCCCATCAACTTATATACTTGAGTCGTTATTGTGTAAATGATTGCGCTTTCAGTTTTGACTTGCACAAGTCATTGTATGAGATCTCTTGAACTAAGTATATAAAGAGGAGACGAAAACGTGTATGGGACTCTATTTGGATTTTTAACTTCCCTTTGTGAATTTACTCCGTCCCCTTAGTACGCCGTTAGTCCCTGAACCAAAAGCTCTCCAGATTAAACAACCTTCCGTTCGGCCTGCCTTTAAAAATCAGAAAAACCGCATGAACGCCGGAAGTAGGTTTGATCATGCACGATACATTCTCCCAGACATGCCAGCCTCCAGTACAGCCGATCTTGCAAGAACCGATTCGAGTACCCTCTGGAGAATCGAGCACAATTACAATTTCACCACCATAGGCGGCGCTGGACACCAATGCTTCGAATGAGGTTTTACCGAGACCGAAATCGATATATTTGTATGCCGCCCAATTTTCGTTCTCAATGAAAGCCAGATGCTCACGATAACGTTCTTCTCCCGCTCCAGGCCCTTTGTCAACAGGCTCCGTGCAAACCGTCCCCGACAGCAGGCACGCCCGCCAGGCTTCCACTCGACTTCCCGCGTCGAGCGGCGCCGACACACCTTGAGTGGTCATCTCGACCTCATTGATGCTGCCGTTATCATTGAAGAAGATCGGCTCTACACATACGCGGCGGTTGTAGCGGCTGGCTTGAGAGGATCGATGATAGAAGACGTACCAGTTTCCGTTGAATTCCGCAAGCGACCCGTGGTTATTCCATGTTTCTGAATCGCATCCATCGTTATCGATAATAATGCCTCTTTTCTTGAACGGACCGAGCGGGGTCATACTGGTCGCATATCCGATGCATGTTGCTCTCCCCCGGCTAATATCGGTATAGACTAAATAATAGATCCCGTTCCGCTTGCGTAGGGAGGCTCCTTCGTGAAAGCCATGCTCCTCTTCGTTGATCAGGTTTGTATTTAAGGTAGCAGGATCGATCGATTTCATATCAGGCTTCAGCCTTGCGCCGCGGCAATTGAATTGTCCCCAATAGATATATGCTTGCCCATCATCATCGACAAAAACGGCCGGGTCGATCGCATCTTCATGCGGCCCTTCTACGGGCACCGCATCTCGGAAGGGCCCGTATGGTGTATCGCTGACGGCAACTCCTTCACTATTATCCGCAGAGCAGAAATACAAATAGTAGCGTCCGTCTTTATAGATGCAATCTGGCGCGTACAGTGGGAGCGGGATAATCCCCGTGTGCCACGGCACGTCTTCCGATGTGAAACTGACGCCGTGCTCCTGCCAGTTCACCAAATCTGCCGAAGAAAATACACGGTATTCGTTGCTGCACCAGAAGGTATCGCCACTGAGGTCATAGGACCCGTAGATATACATTCTCCCATCTTTCCATTGTCGAGCCTCTGCATCTGGAACAAAATACTGTACAGGTAATATTGGATTCAAGGAAAAACCTCCTTTTAATTTATGTGAATATAAAGCTCTTCCGCCCTCGCCAAAGCTTCAAGAATTCTATTCGTTCCATTTCACAGACTCGTGAAACGAGCCGCCGTTCTTGTAATAACTGTCGATCCCGCCGCTCCATCGAACACGGAACGGAACTCCATCAGGCACCTTGCCTGAAATGAAGAAGGACGTATCCGATTTACACCAACCAACAGATATAACCCCTGCTGGAGTGTATATCTCGCCTTTCATTTCCGGGATATCCAAAGTTTGAGGTTCGATTAGAATTTCGCTCCATCCCGGCTTGACACTTTTCACCCCGAGTATGCAATGGGTAAATTCATAGATCGGCAGCGCGCTCCAAGCGTGGCAATCGCTTCGCGCCTCCACAGGCGTCTCCGGAAGAGTGGTCAACTGAAGCGGCAATAAATCCCTCCATTGCTTCATCAGCTCAGCCGTTCGTTCATAAAGACCGCCTTTTTCCAATGCACGGAACAGATAAAACGCCATGGAAAAAGAACATTTCAACACTTGCGGCTTATCTAACGCACGGTTCAAAATACTCTTCGCTCTTTCGCCCTCGCAAAGTCCGGTAAGCACCGCCCACAGTTGGGCATGCTGGCTGTATTGCTCAACTGCCGGACCTTCACGGTACATTCCCCGTTCCTCAGACCAGCAAAGACGCTCAATCGAGCATAGAATACTCTGAGCGCGCACCTCGTATTCATCTCCGATTTGGCTGCGTCCGGTCGCAAAGTATAATTTAGCTGCAACTTGCAATGCACTTGCGTAAACTAGATTATGGATGGTAGATGGCCCTACTTTACACGCGGAAGGCTCTCCCCCCTCCCATTCCGTTACCCAATCGATATATTCCCAATAACCTATACGCTCTACCAAGCCTGATTCGCCTACCTTGCGGTCAAACCAGTCAAGGATAGCATCTATAGTCGGCCGATACCGTTTGATGAGATTTATATCGCCCGTTTGCCAGTAGTAATCATGAAGCATAAAAATATAATGCAAAGAGAACGAGGGGATGATCTGCACCATGGTACTGGGGAAACGATTCTGCGTAATTCCCTCCGGAAGCAAAGAACAGTGGAAGTCCTCCAACGCCTTACGGATCAGGCCAATATCGCCTCCTGCACTATACGTAAACAAGGCTTGGAGCCGCGTATCCATAATGAACTGCATCTGTTCGTAATAGGGACAATCTTCGTAGGTCTCATGCATGCAGAACTGCAAAGTTCGCAAACTGATATTATACAATGATTCAACCCAGGAGACCGGCGAAACGACAGAAGACCGCGGTTGAAGCGGATACGCACTCTCCCTGTACCATGGACGCAAGAAACGCAACGGACGCTCCTCCGTCTGTACTTCGATCCTGACAAAACGAAACGTCCTTAGCCAAAAGGGTTCATATAACTCAGTTCTGCCGGATGGGTAATAAACATCTTCAAAACCTATGATGACGCCATTTCGCGCGTCGTCCCGCACCGTACTACTTTTCTCATTGCCAGGTTTAAAATAGCGCTCCGCATACCGGAAGGTAACACAAGCCCCTTCTCCTTGTTCAATGCAATAGGCTGGGTACCCGGTGACCAATTCTCCTGCATCCAACTCGACGACAACATGGCTGTGAGAAGGAATCTCCACCCATTCGTTTGCTACAACCGAATTAATGAAGCTAAACGGCTTGACATCGTCCTTACGAATTGGCATTTCCCGAATAAAGTCCCGCTTCCTTTCGTACAACAACGGAATCGGACGCTCAACAAGAGGATGCGTTGGTACAATATAAAAAGGATAAGGATCTTCAATCCCCAGGCAAGGTTCGCTCTTTTCCGCCTTGAACCATCCCCCTTCCGGCTTCTCCTCGTACTTCCAACCGTGTGGAAGCCGACCCGCGTTAACTCGTTCGGCAATCGCTCCCAAGAAAATGGTATACTTCTCGTCCGAATGGAAAGTGATCGCGTCGTCGACATAGACACGCCAATCGGCTACACCGGTTGTGAGGTCTGCCAGTGACTCTCCATGAGCGTTTCTGCAGATTCCGTTTAAAGCAAGTCTTGGGCCGACCGGCAAGGATGAGATGGAATACAAGGGTTGATCTGCTCGTAATGGATCGTTGACCAGGTAAGTGTTAAGCGACCACACCTGTACTGCAAAAATGTTAAGCCCGGATCGCAAACTGGAACCCACGTTCAAAGTCTCGTAATAGTGTCTCCATCGATCACCCTTGCACGGTCCGGAAACAATCGGCTCCCCATTAATCCATAATCTATAACGGCTATTTGCACTGATCGATATTTCAAGTTGATCAGGCTCATCGAGATGAACGGCATAGCGGTAATAGACAAATCGACTTTCTTTTAAATCTGGTGCAAGACCTTTCTGCTCATAGGCTTCCCGAGGTGGTTTAATCCAGTAAGCTCCCTTGAGCTTACATTGCTTTATTTGTGTCATGGCGCCTCCTTTATCCCATATGTGGACTTTTATCGAGAATAAAAAACCCTCATTGCTTTTTCAATATCGGCTTTCATCGCTTCCATCGCCGCTACGGACAGGTCATGGAAAAAGTCCACCTTTTTTTCCTGCAACAATTTCTCTGCTCCCTCTACACCCGCTCTGGCCATATAAGAATAATAGTTGATCTTCCGGATTCCTTTATCAATGGAGGTTATATAGTCTTCCGGACTCACTCCGGAACCCCCATGCATCACCAGGGGAATATTAACCAGCGATCTTATTTTTTCAATTCTGTCAAAATCCAGCTTGGGCTTTGCTTTGTAAAACCCGTGTGCGGTTCCGAAGATCGCAGCTAAAGCGTCGATGCCAGTTTCTTTCACAAATCGGTCTGCCAAATCCGGATCCGTATAGACACTTTCCATCGATGGGGCAGGTTCATTCCCTCCCGCTTCCCTGCTGCCAAGAATGCCGATCTCCGCTTCTACGCTTGCACCATATTGTTTGGCCATACGCACGGTTTCAACGGTATTGCGCACATTTTCCTCATAAGACAGCAGTGAGCCATCATACATAACGGAGGTAAATCCCAGTTTTAGTGCTTTTTCTACATAATCCAGGGTCTCGCCATGATCCAGATGGACACATACGGGAACTGTTGCGCTTTTGGCAAAATGCAGCATGACCGGGCCGATTGTCTCGATAGGTATAATGCTTTCATGCAATTGGGCATGGCTGATGATCACCGGTGCGCCCATGTTTTCTGCAGTTTCAATCACCGCTAGAATACTTTCCAAATTAGGCGTGTTAAAGGCCCCGACGGCGAAATTATGATCCTCCGCCATTTTCAATACTTCCGCCAATGAAACTAACATATTTTTGCCTCCTTGATTCTTTTCCAGGCCTGATAACTTTGAATCATTTCGATATCAATTTGATACGTGACCGTTTCCCCCGGGCCAATAAACTTTAAGGTATTGTCTCTACGCATGACATTTCTGCCGTCGGGATGGCAGTTCCCGGGCTCCAGTCCCAGCACGTAGTCTCTGTGTCCAAACATTTTCCACACGGTGAAATAGTCCAATAACCGGGCATCGAATGAAATAACCAAACCTTTATGGATCACTGGGTTAAAGATTCCGGCAAAACCACTTTCACGCTCGAACTTATGGTAATAACACTGTTCCTCGAAATTGGACTGGGGTTCCAACATTTGATCCCAGGTCAGGATATCTTTTTCCGCATGTTTGTTTCTTGCCGTTATGTGGCTGGAAGGAATAAACAATTCCGCATGCTCGCTCAGCAAAGGATACCCGATGTTCATATGGTACAAAATCATCAGTGGGGTTAACTGATCGCCCTTATTTTCGATCCGGTCTTCGATCTGCAATTTGTTATCCCGTTTCGAACACGTGATCTTACGGAACATCATTAGCTTCTCCGAAAACAAGCCCATCTGATTGACAGCTGCATGAATAACGATGTTGTCTTCATCTTCCGTATAGTAGACATGTTCGGCCGGCGTGTTGCTTACCGTTCCATGCAAGGGCAGTTCCTGACCGTTATCCTCGCAAGGAGCCCCAACCGCCGTTAAACCGCACGTTGTTAAAAACCCCGCCGTAAACGATTTTAAAAAGCCTGTGCCTTTATCGTCATAATAGGTCGGCGCCACATAGCCACTCGGGGAAATGTAAGCAAAGTTATCTCCTTTAAAATACAGCCTGGAAATATCGGCCCCCCGGTCCACCGACACCGTAAAATGAAGACCAAGTCCGTTGCGCACCTCCAATAGATGCATCCCGTCGCCTTTTCCTCCAACCAGTCGATGCTCCTCTACTCCGCTAACCTGGGAAGGATGTCCGATATATTTATGGATCATACGGTTTGTCATCCCTTATTTCTCCAAATCAAGGATTTCGTACCCTAAATAATACTTGAAGGCTTCATACAATACCGATTTCAGATGACCTACACCAACCGCAGTATGATGGCGGAAACCGTTGCGTCCGAGCGTAATGAGCTTCTTCTGCAAGCCTGGGATATGGGCCACACCAGCACAGCCGAAAAATCCGTCTTCGATAACATCGTCGGTGAACTCGCCTTCTTCTACATAGAAAGTAAGTTTGCCATCCTCCGTAATACAGTTGGAATAGGTCATCGGGAACGCCCTGATTCGCCCTTCGTTACTTCCCCAACCGCATCCGGGAGCCGTTTTGGCGAACATTTTATGGTCGGTGACGGTTCCTTTGCCGGTCATTAAGCTTTGGGCTACCGGTCCGCAGTGGAACAAAATGACTTTATCCGGATCATCGCCGTAATTGTTGTTCCAATCGAGGCAAGCCGCCGGCTCTTCCGCAGCAAGCTGCAGCGAGTACATATTAATCGCGGTACAGATATCAATCTCGCAGGAAGCAACGATCCCTCGATCATTCAACTCACTTAAGATCACGCATGGCGCAACCCCCAGTACCGTCTGCAGCTCCGTCCAGCATCGAATCGACAACGCTTGCAATCGGTACTCGGCAATATAATCGTCGAGCACTACGCTGATTTTGGCCAGAATGGTCAGCTTGTCATCCGGCACGTTGCTGCAATCCGTGTAGTTGATGAAAGTTTCCCGCTTGGCTAATACTTCCGGTCTATCGTCCTTCATGTTTTGCACACGATGAATAAGTTCGGACAAATCGAAGGTCTCTACCGTAATACCGTATTTCTGCAGCGTGATCTCATCAAAACGAACCGTCTTGAAGGCGGTGGTCCGGGCTCCAAAACAGCCAATGGTGAACTTTCGCATCCCGTTAACCACCCGGCAAATCGCCGCAAAATCCCGCAGATTCTGCGTAAATTGCGGAGAGGAGGGATGAACGACATGCGGTTGCAGTGCGGTAAAAGGGACCCGATACTGATGGAACACATCTTCGATGCTTAATTTGCCGCAAAAAGCGTCTCTTCGATAGTCAAAGCCCATTTTGCCGATTTCATCCGGATAAGCCTGGATCAGGATCGGTTTTCCGCATTCCTCCAAAGCCGCGATGGCGCCGTTTTCGTCGCTGAAATTCGGCATGGACAAGATAACCCCATCATATTGTCCTTCATGCTCTTTTAGCCATTTCGCATAAATCCGGCCTTCCTCCCTGGTTTCCACCGATCCGTATCTTGTGGCTTTTTCATCCATCATGATGTAATCGTAGCCGGCGTCCGTAACCGCCCTGGATACTTCCTTCCTTGCTTCAAGCGCCAGCGATTCCGGCATAAAACCTCGGTTTCCGAAATAAAGGGCAAAAGTGAGTTTCTTTGTTTTCAACATGGCTTAGTCCTCCTCTTCCGTTGCAAGCACGGTTTTAACAGCGTTATAACACTTTTTGTATTTTTTCAGCCATTTCTTGTATTGTTCATGTTTATCGGGGTTCGGAGCATAGGTTCGGTTGACCTTAACGAAAATTTGCTCTGCTTCTTCAATGGATTCGTACAATTCACATGCCAGTCCCGCCAGCATAATACACCCCAGCGTACCCGACTGTGTCGCCCCTAGAGAGACAATAGGTTTGTTCAGAATATCCGCTTTCATTTGCAGCCAGACATCGGATGCAGCTCCGCCGCCGGTCGCCCGGATCGTATGAATTTCGATTCCCGCTTCCGCCAAACGCTCCATATTCAAAGCCATCTCATACGTGACTCCTTCCATCAGCGCCTGATAAATCTGCATACGGGTGGTTTCGGTGGTTAAACCGATAATGGCGCCCCTGGACTCAGGGTCCATATAAGGCGTTGCCGCTCCGGCAAAATGGGGCAAAACCAACAGTCCTGACGGTTTCGAAGCATCAACTTGCCCGTTGAAGAAATCATACGGATTCGCTCCGAGTTTCTGAATTGTATCCGCTTCCATATAGGCCAACTTGTCACGGTACCATTTCAGTAAAGCCCCGCCTGTAAAAGAAAAAGCATAGGTCACAAACTGGCGGTCCAGAAATGGAACGATAGCGTAACTTCCTCTATATAACGGTTCACGATGAGTATCTCGGCCAAAAACCGGAGTGATGCACTCGACAGTCCCCGTTCCGTCCACGGCCATTCCCGGTTTGTATACACCGGTTCCGATCGCTGCAGCAACTTGATCATGACATCCGGAAACAATGATCGCCTCTTCCCATATCCCCAATTCCAAGGCCATTTCTTTGCGAATCTTACCTGCTTTGCTTCCAATCGGAACGGGAATCGGTAATACACAGCTGTCAATTCCCGCGAACTGTAAGATGGGCTCACTCCACTCCAGGGAGTTGATATCAAAAGCCATCGTTCGACTCGCAAGCGAATAATCGATCTGCCGAGCTCCGCATAACATATAAATGATAAAGTCACCAAACAAACAAATTTTCTCACACTGCTTGAACAATTCCGGCTGGGTCTCTTTGATATACATGATCTTGGGAATGCTGTACATGGGACTCGGGTTTAATCCGGTGATTTGCGATAAATCCTCTTTTCCGAAGTGCCTTACAAGTCGCTCGCATTGCTCGCCCCCGTTTGGATCGGTATACAACAAAGAATATGTCAGCGGATTATCGTTTCCGTCCAGCAATACAACTGCTTCTCCAAAAGAAGTGACGCCGATTGCTGTGATGGGTTCGACGCCTCTGGCCGCCTCTTGCATAACGGCTTTCGTATTTTCCCAAACGAGCCATGCATCCAATCTATGATTTTCGGTCATACCGGGCTGGTATTCGCGATATGCCTCACTCAGGAAATGTCCTTCCCGGTCATATACCGTACACTTGCAACCTGTTGTACCGATATCGATTCCCGCTATCGCCACTTGGTTCACCTCCTGCCTAAGTAGTAATTTTGACTTCACTACGTGTTGATCTTATCACTTGCAAAATGTATGATCATAGTAACAATTGATCGAAAAAATAGTCATTTTGTTTCCGGAGGTACATATATGGGTTTGCAGTTTAACCTTTCCGATTTAAAAGAATTGCTGCGCAATTTTTATACGTTGACGAAAATACGCACCGTCATCTTCGATGATTCTTTCCATGAATTAGCGGCCTATCCAACCCGCCATTCCTCCTATTGCCATCTCATTCGCAGCGATCCCCGCGCGGAAGCGAAGTGTATCAAGTGCGACCAGGCCGCATGTATTCGCTGTAAAAACGAACAGAATCTTTACACGTATCAATGTCATGCTGGGCTAACGGAAACGGTGGTTCCCATCAAAGCGGACAATCTGGTGATTGGCTATATCATGTTCGGCCAGGTCCTGCAAACCGAAGACCGCGAGCGATTATGGTCTGAAATCAGCAAAGAATTAAGCGCTTTCAACTTGGATATGAACGAGCTGCGAAAAGCTTTTTTGCGCAAAAAATATATATCTAAGGAAATCATTGACGCTTATGCGAAAACGATGGAAATGAGCGCCAGTTACCTTTACCTGTCACGGAAGCTGATACTGAAAAAGGATGCGCTGGCTCAAAAAATCGATGATTATATCGCGGTTCATATCAAAGAAGATCTTTCCGTTCCCGTTCTCTGCAAACACTTTGGGATCAGTAAATCACATCTTTATAAACTATCGCAGCAAAGCTTCGGTATGGGGATCGCCGAGCATATTCGCAGCACACGGATTCACTTGGCAAAGCAACTGTTGGGGGATACGGATGCGCCAATCTATGAAATCGCGGAACAAGTCGGAATATCCGACTATAATTATTTTACGAAGGTTTTTAAACGGGAAACGGGGGTTCTGCCAACGACGTATCGAAAGGAAAGTGCTTTAAGGTATAGAATGACTTGAACATATAAAAACTGCTCGCTCTTCATTGGAAAAGGGGATTTCCCCTATTCAATCATTCCATAAACAGCCGCTCTCACTTTATGCTGTCGGATTTCGTCGTATTCCGATGGCATCAATTGATGCATATAGACAATGGACAACTCTTCTTTCGGATCGACCGCCATCCAGGTGCCTGCCGCTCCGCCCCAACCGAATTCACCTACAGTGCTGTTGCTTCCGCCTTTCGCCCGATCGATCATGACCCGAACTCCCAGACCATAACCGTATCCCGACCAGGTGCCAACTGCTTCGAAATCGCCCAATGGCTGCCTGTTCAAATGGTTCGTCGCCATAAGCTCGATCGTCTTGCGCCCCAGTAAACGGTTGCCGTTCCACTCGCCGCCACGTGACAGCATTTGCGTGAAGCGCCCATAATCATGGAGCGTTGACAGCAGCCCATGGCCTCCAAATTCGATTTTCCAATCAGGCTCGTAGTAGATTTCGGAGTCCATATTCGGTGTAAGCGCGTTATCTTCAGCACGGCTGTATAACATGGACATCCGTTCCTTCTTATTCTCCGGAATCCGAAAGAACGTGTCACGCATGCTGAGAGGTTCGAACAGCTCCTCATTCAAAAATTCTCCAAACGATTTTCCCGACAACACCTCGATTAACGCGCCGAGCACGTCGTGACTGAAGCCGTAATTCCATCGGGTTCCTGGGTCAAAGGCAAGCGGAATATCGGCGAGCCGCTTGGCCATCGTCCGTAAGTTGGGGATATCTTTGAGCGACAACTTGGATACTTGCCTCTCCGTTTCGTTACGGTTTCCGTGCATGGTCAAACCGGAAGTCATGGTGAACAAATCATTGATCCGAATCGGGCTTACAGCCGGAGACGTATACAACGTTCCGTCGACTCCTTGGCGGTGCACCAACACATTCCGAAACTCCGGCAAATATTCATAAAGCGGATCAGTCATCAAATAAAGCCCCTTCTCATACAGCAACAGAGCGGCCGTACATGTCACGACCTTGCTCAATGAGAAGAGCCGGTATATCGTATCCGGCTCGATCGGCCGCTTTTCAGCCAAATCTGCATACCCGAAATAACCCTCGTACAGCGTTTCCCCGCGGCGAACAACCGAAAGCGCACAACCGGCTGGTCCTTCTTTTAAGAAACTTCGAAGCAGTGAATCCAGAACATCATTTCGTGACGTCACCGTTCTTTCTCCTCTCCAAATTAACGTAATACAATCCCTCCATATCGGAAGGAAAAACCATTACCCCTTCACACTGCCCAGCACAATTCCTTTCATAAAGAAACGCTGGAGGAACGGGTATACGAGCAGAATCGGCAGCGAGCCGAGAAAGATTTGCGCCGCTCTGAACGTTCGATCATCTACTTTCTGCAAAGCCTGTATCACCTCAAGGTTGTTGATCGAGAAATTTTTCGCAATGACCACGGTTTGCAAGTAGCTCTGCAACGGATAGTGGGTCGGAGAATTCATGAAGATCAGTCCGTCGAACCAGGAATTCCAATGAAAGACCATCGCAAACAGCGCAATCGTGGCCAAGGCGGGCATGGACAGCGGCACATATATTTTCCACAACGTCGTCCAGTGGCCGGCCCCATCTATGAAAGCGGCTTCCTCCAATTCCTTAGGTAAGCCGCGGAAAAAGTTGAGCAGCAGAATCATATTGAAGACTGGCAGCGCCCCAGGCAGCACGAGCGCCCAAACGGAGTCGAGAATGCCCGTGTATTTGACAGTCATATACAAAGGAATGAGACCGCCATTGAACAACATCGTAAACACGAATACCCAGGCGTAAATCGTTCGTGAGCGGAATTTTTGCACTTCTTTCGACAGTGGATAGGCTACCAACACCGTCAACACCATATTAACGGATAAGCCAATGACCACACGTTCCAACGTCACAAGGATAGAACGGAAAAACTCCTCTTTTCCAAGCACATACTCATAGGAAGCCAATGTGAAATCAACCGGCCACAGCTTGACGTAGCCTGCAGCGGCCGCGGAACTCGAACTGAATGAAACTGCCAGAACATGGATGAGCGGCAGCAGACACAACATGGACAGGAGGGTCAGGAAAATGTAATTGAAACCTATAAATAGCCTGCGGCCAAGCGTAAATCGTTCTACCATAAAGATCGACCCCTCTCTTCATTAGAATATTCGGTAGTTGGCGAAACGGTAGGCTAGGAAATAAGCAACCGAGAGGAGTGTGAGCGACACGACGGATTTAAAGAGCCCGACAGCCGTTGCCACCCCGTACTGCGCATCGACGATCCCGATCCTATACACAAACGTGTCTATAATGTCGCCGGTCTCATACACCTGCGGACTATAGAGATTGAACACCTGATCGAAACCGGCGTTAAGGACTTGGCCCAGCGCAAGTGTTGCTGTCAGAATAATAATCGGAGCCATTCCCGGCAGAGTGACATAAAACGTCTGTTTCCATCGGCCAGCTCCGTCGATGACCGCCGCCTCATAAAGGGCCGGATTTATGCTTGTCAGCGCAGCCAAGTAGACGATCGTGTTAAATCCGAATTCCTTCCACACGTCCGAAATCACGAGCACGGAGCGAAACCATTCGTTGCTGCCCAGAAAGTAGATGGGTTCTATTCCGAGCCACCGCAGGAAGTCGTTGACAATCCCATGCGAAGGGGACAAAATGTCGATCAAAACTCCTCCGAGAATAACCCACGACAGAAAATGCGGTAAATAAATTATCGTCTGCACGCTCCGCTTGAACAGTTCCTTACGTACTTCATTTAGAAGCAACGCAACCGCGATAGGGACAATGAGCCCGACGACGAGTTTCAATACGGCAATGATTAACGTGTTCCAGACGACTTGAAAGGAGTCAGGCAAATTCATGACGTAGCGAAAGTTCTCCAGGCCATACCAAGGCGACTTGAAGATACCGAGCGCCGGATTGAAGTCCTGGAATGCTATGACGGAGCCTAACATGGGACCGTAGCTGTAGACGATCGTCAATAGGAGCGCCGGTAGGATCATCAGATGCAGCGGCCATTGCGATAGTCTCATCGGTTTCGTTCGTCCACCGGCCTTGAGATCCATGTATACCGGTCTACCCTCAATCTTGTATTTCAACACAGTTACACTTCCTCTTCTGACAAGTTGATCGGAGTCCGTCCGCTAGGCAGACAGACTCCGGTTTTAGCCGATTTATCTCGACTTGTACCAATCGTTGACTTCCTTCGTCATCTCATCGCCGCCGAGTTTCTTCCAGTTCTCGACGAACTGGTCGAAACTGTCAAGGGGTTCACCCATGATAATCTTGGAGAATGTCTCCAGTTCCAGCTTCTGTAGAGTCGAATCACGCTTCAGCATTGTACTTGTCGAAACCGCGGCAAACGCGTTCGGCTGCAGCATGTTATCGTTCACGTATTGATCGATCACGTTGAACGAGGAGTTTTCCGGACCGAAGACACGGTTTAGAGCCCACTCCATCGGTTCCAGCTTCTCACCAGACAAAGCTTTCATGACGCTTGTATAAGCACTCTTCTGTTCATTGTTCAATGCCGATTTGTCTTTGCTGCCGTTTACGATCTCTTTGAGCAATCGATGCGTATTCAGGTTCTTTTCCGGCTCGCCCGTGTAGATGGAATACATCCAGCGCTCGACACCGTCAGTAGGACTGGTCCCCAGTTTATCTACTTGTTCTGTAGTATAACTTTTTCCATAAAATACTTCGAAGAACAGGTTAATCATCTTGATCAGCGCTTCCGGATTCTTGGCATCCTTTGACACCGCAAGATATTGTGGAGAACCGAGCGCAATCCCATCTACTTGCGGCTTAACCGGCTGATCATCAACCGATACAAGCGGGAAGGCTTGCCAATCCGCATTCGGATCATTCATTCGCATATCGTTAATAACGATTGGAGTCGACATGCCGCCATAGTATAAGCCAATCTTACCGGAAGCGACCAATTCTTTTTCCTTGGACCAGTCTTTCACCCCGAATTCGCGGTCAATGTATCCTTTCTTGTACAGCTCCTGTAGCTTGCCAAGCGCCGTCTTCACTTCCGGTTGAATACTGCCGAAGATGAGGTTGCCATTGCCGTCTTCAACCCAGTTTGCTTTCCCTCCATAGCGTGGATACGCGTGATAGCTGTTGAAGAATCCTTCTAGAGTCGCGAAGAACCCATACAGATCTTTGTTCAAGGCCATACCGTATGTGTCCTTCTTCCCGTTGCCGTCCGGATCCTGGTTGACGAACGCATCCATGATTTTATACACGTCATCCATCGTTTTGGGAGGTTTAAGGTTCAACTTATCCATCCAATCGGTACGAATAAAAATCAACGGTACACCGTTGTTAATAGAAGCGACGGTAGGAATCGCCAGCAGTTTTCCGTCGAAAGTAGCGGATGCCAGCGGGGCAGATCCTGCTTGGGAAAAGATATCCTTGGTCATTGGTGATGCATATTTTTCAAAAACTTCTGTTATGTCCGCTAACTTGCCCGCATCCGCTAACTGCCTCAACTGTGAGGCAGTTAGCGGTACGATGTCCGGTAAGCTACCCGAGGCGATCGTGACATTCATCTTCTGTTCGCCTTGGCCGCCAGGCTCGTCACCGGTGACGGACCACTCATTTTTGAGCTTGATCCCCAGTTTCTTTTCATATTCCTGATACCATACATTGCTATCGATCGTTTCTCCGTTCTCGAATCTCATCGCAGGGCTGAGGATCCGCACCGTTGATACATAGATAGATGGTTCATACTTTCCGAAATACAAATCTTCAGGATTGGCTTGCTCGGATTGCAACGTCGTCTCGGTCTGGGACGGGCTATCTTGAGTGTTACTTGAAGACGATTCTGAACTACAGGCACTTACGATCAAACTGAGAACCAGCAACACGGATACAGCCAGGATTCCCGTACGTCGTCTCATGCGTGTGTCCCCCCTTTTTTAGTGTAAGAGATCTCTTAAGACTAAGTATAGTTAGAAAGAGCAATGTCTGAAATAAGACTCTATTTGGATTCTTTACTTCCTTTTGTGAGTTTACCTAGCGCCACTACTCGACTGAGAGTCTGCTGCGGAATTCCTGCGGCGTTACTCCGACATGCTTTTTGAAGAACCGCGTGAAATACCCCGCCGTACCGAAGCCGACAGCCACGGCAATGTCTTGTACCTTCGCATTTGATTCCGCTAGCAGGGTCTTCGCCCGCTCGATCCGCAACTCTGCGATATAGTCGGAGATGTTGCGCCCGGTGCAGATTTTGTACAAGTTTGACAGATACGAAGCGTTCAGGTAGACGGCATCTGCGAGGACAGCAAGCGACAGGTCCTCGTTAAGATGCTCGGTAATGTACCGATTCAGCTTGCGAATGATGCGATCTGTTCGCTCATCCTGCTTTTGCTTCCCTTGGCGAATGAGATTGATGCCCATTTCACTCAAAAATCGTTCCGCCTGCTCTTTTGTCTTATGCGTATTCAGGTCAAGCAGCCTCCTGATCGTCGCCTCGGCGGCCGCAAGGGCAGCGTTGTCACCACGATGCGTTTTGTTCCACTGATGAAGCAGGATTACAGCAACAGCGTAATAAGTTTGCGCGTAGACGCTGAATTGATTCGGCAGTCTGTGGAACAAATCGCTCATCAGTTTTTGGAATAAGGTTTCCTTCCCCATCTCGACAGCGATCTCGAGGTTTGAAAAAACCGATCTTGAAACCTCTGTGGCAGCATACACTGGTACTTCTTCTCTGCCGAAGAGGAGGATCATCTCCTCTCCATTGCCTAGACCGAGGATGAGATTTTGCTTAAGCTGTTGGAACGTCTGGGCGATATCTTTCCATTCCACGGCACTTTCATGACAAATAAACGATACCGGCAGCTTGAGCAACGCCCTGCACGTTTGTTGAATACTTTCCAGTGTACCCTGGATATAGAGGGCCACACTGCCCCACCCATCCGTTTCTCCCGAACGTTCCGGTTGAATCAGCCACACGAAATAAGAAGCGTCAAGCATGACGGGGAGCATAACGACTCTCTCAAAGTATTCCTCGGCGATATTCTGGATGCCGTATATAAGCAACGTCTGGTCGGACATGCTGTAATCGTCGCTCCAACGGTCGACACGGCCGCAGACGAGCATCACCCGATCCCCAGGATTGAGCGGCGAGTCCAGTTCCAGCAAACGGATATCCAAGTTATCCATTAGTTGATCTCCTTGCTCCAGCATGGCCATAAACCATTCGCGGCGCAGTATCGGGAGCATCTCTGTCAGTTGCCCTTTGGCACGGAGCAGAATATTCTCGTTATGCAATTCCTCCTGTAAAACACTCCAAGTACGTCTTACACTTCGTAAGATCGCTTCGTCTCCCTCGGTTTTCAGAATATAGTCAACGCCACCGCCTCGTTGTGCTTGCTGTGCATACTGGATATCGCTAATCCCCGTCAGGAAGATCACTTTGCAGCGAGGCCAGCGGGCCTGTATCCATTGCTGCAGTTGCAACCCGTCCATCTCCGGCATACGGATATCGCTTAGGACGATATCCATTTTCGTGCGGGACATCCATTCGATCGCTTCTTCCGCAGAATACGCCCGATAGAGATCCATTTCGATGTCCGGCACATCCGATAGCATTTCATAAAGCCCGTCAGCAGTAAAGGGTTCGTCCTCGACGATGAGCAATCTAAGCATGAGGCATAACCTCCTTAAGGGGGATGACAACAATGATTCGTAGTCCGCCGAGGTCTCCAGGGCTTATTCGCAGACCGGCTGGACCGCCATATTTGATCTGTAATCGTCTGTGTACATTGATCATGCCTGTTGTAACCGTCACATCCTGCTGGGTATTCAGCAAGGTTTGCAACTGAGCAACCTTTTCTTCATCGATTCCCCCGTTGTCCTCTATGCGAATAAGCAATTCCGTCTTCGTGATACCGAAGTCCACCTCGAGCAGGCCGCCCTTCGCCTTTTTCTCCAGCGAATGCACGAAGGCGTTCTCGATGATCGGCTGAAGGATCAAACGCGGCACGGCGAGCAGTTCCACCTCCTTTGGCACTTCCGAAAAACGAACACTTATGCGGTTGGAGAACCGGATCGTCTGAATTTCCGTATACGACTTGGCATGAGCGACCTCGTCTGCCAACGTCGCTTCTTCGGAGCCGTCTCTCGTAATGAACTGGAAATATTCACCCAAATGCTTCGTCAGTCGTACAATGTTCTCGTTTCCTTCCTGCTTCGCCATACGGTATAAAATAAAAAACGTGTTGTACAGAAAATGGGGATTGATTTGCGACTGAAGATGCCTTAATTCGGCCAGACGTGCCCGATATTGCTGTTCATAAACTTTATAGATCAGCCGCTCGAGCTCCCGTACCATCGCATTCAGCTGCTTGTACAAGTAACCGAATTCGTCCGTGAACGGATATTCGATGGAAATATCGAACCGACCGTGCTCGATTTTCCGGAACGAGTGAACCAGGAGCTTGAGCGGACGGTGGATGAGGCGATACATGCCGAACGAGAATGCAATGATGATAAGCACCGAAACCCCGAACCAAACAAACGCCCAGACGCGATATCGATCAAGCGGCTGCTCAATCCGTTCAATTGGTACAAACATTACCAGCTTCGCATTCAGAATATCCGATTTCTGGCCAGCAAACAGATAATCGGTGTTGCCTATGGTGATCGATTGAGGAGCCTTCGCATCCGCTGATTCCAGCCGGGCCAGCATTTTCTTGCTCATGTTCGTTTCATCCGGGCTGGAAGATGTCCATTCCATTCGGCTGCTCGCCAGCACAGCAATGCTACCTTCCTGAGCGAACTGCTTGAGCTTGGATGAGATTTTCTCGCCGGATATCTCTACAGCAAGCAGGAACAGCGGCCCATCATCCAAATACCCGTAAGGCATGCTGATAAAAACCCGGTTATCCCAGAAGACAAAGGGGTCACCGTACATATTCGTCGTTTGAGACAACGCCCGGAACATTTCAGCGTCGAAGTCGATGATCGCGTTCGTGTTCGAATCCACGCTTCGGTTCATCATCGGAATGAAAGCGGTTGCATTTATGGCCAAATCACTCGACCGTTTCAATAGGTCCATCTGATGCTTCAGCCGAAGCACCGCTTGGGTCCGTTCGATATCGGGCATAATTTCCGACGATGTACTGAGTTTCATTAGATCATCGTCGTTCACATATTCCTGCAGGAGTTTGATGATTCGGTCAAAATCCCCGTCCAACATGTCCGTGAACAGTTCAACGCGCGAGGACAGCGAGTTTACGATCTCTTGGCGGACAATGTCCGAACCGGAGTCGTTCATCTCCAGTCCTAAATAGAAGAGCGGCGTCACAACCAACAGAAAAGTAATCGCGATTTTCGGCAAGATGGGCAGCGAACCCATCTTTTGGATGACAGGCATGTTCAACCGTCCTTTCAACTCCGTGATTTTCTCGGCTTCCTTCACCTAGTGGAACACAAGTGAAGATCAACCAGAAATACTGGCTGACCTTCACTTGTGTTGCGGCTAAAATGTAAAGTTGTAACTTCCGGACCCAATCAGAAGCATATGGCCTTCGGTAGTTTGTTCCACTCCCCGCAGACCTTCGGTTTGGTCTAACGACTTCCCGCTTTCCAAAACACGCCCGCGCTCACTCGTTGCAATGATGACCTCCGCCGTCGTATTCGCAGGAATAACTACATCCATCTTCACCGTACCCTGATCCTGTTTAATCCAAGATACCCTTATGGTTCCATATACGGAATCAAGTGAAGCTTCATTCCATGAGAACTGCTCGCCGATCTGCGGCTTGATCCGTATTTTCTTGTATCCAGGTTCGATCAAATCGATACTGCCAACAACGCGATATAGCCAATCCCCGATGGCGCCATATGCGTAATGGTTGTATGAGTTCATACCGTCGCTCCAGAACGAACCGTCCTGTTTGATGCCGTCCCAGTGTTCCCAGATCGTGGTCGCCCCTTGGATCACGGAATATAGCCAGGATGGATATTCCTTCTGTAGTACCAGTCGGTACGCCAGATCCGTATAACCGAACCGCGAAAGGACCAGGCATAGATAAGGCGTACCGACGAACCCCGTCGTCAGGTGTACTCCGTTGTCTTCGATATGCTCGGCTAACATCTTGGCCGTGCGCGGACGATCCTGTTCCGCCAATAAATCGAACATGAGGGCCAAGACGTAGGCGGTTTGCGTCGGAGAGGCCACCCGCCCATTCGGCGTGACAAACTCCTTGCGGAATGCCCGAACTATATTTTCGTGCAGCCCTTCATACGCTTTCGCATCTTCATTTTTGCCTAGCACAGCCGCGGTTTTGGCCAGCAATTCCGTCGAATAGGCATAGTAGGCTGTAGCGATCAAATCTTTCGGCGTCGCCCCGATGTAGCTGTTTTCTTTGGCATCCAGACCAAGCCAATCTCCAAAGTGAAATCCGGTATTCCACAGAAACTCGTCTTCACCTTGTGCCCGAATGTACTCGACCCAAGCTTTCATGCTCGGGTATTGCGTTTCCAGGACGCGAATATCCCCATAACATTGATACAACGTCCAAGGACAAATGACGGCGGCGTCCCCCCAAGCGGCAGAACCGTATCCGGCAACCGGCACGTCGGGAATGACATGCGGAACCCTTCCGTCCGCCTCTTGATCTGCGGCCAAATCCTTTAGCCACTTTTCAAAAAACGTAACGACATTCATATTAAAGGCGGCGGTGCGAATAAAGACTTGAGCGTCTCCCGTCCAGCCCAATCTTTCGTCGCGCTGCGGGCAGTCTGTCGGGATATCCAGGAAATTGCCCTTCTGTCCCCATAAGATGTTGTGCTGCAGTTGATTCACCAGTTCATCCGAGCACCGGAAGCTGCCGGTTGGCTCCAAGTCCGTATGAATGACGCAGCCGATGAATTGCTCCAGCAATTGTTCTTGCGGTACACCGGTCACTTTCACATAGCGGAATCCTTGGAAGGATAAGTGCGGTTCGAATGTTTCCGCTTCGCCGCCCCGGCATATATAAGTAATCGTCTGCTTGGCCGAGCGCAGATTTCCGGTGTAGAAATTCCCGTCGCGGTCCAAAACCTCCGCATGCTGTAAAGTAATGACCGTTCCGGCTTCGGCGCGCACCGTAAACCTCACCCATCCTACCATGTTCTGCCCCATATCGAGCACAGTCTCGCCTTTAGGCGTTGTTACAACAGCGATAGGCTTGATGGTCTCGATAATCCTGGCCGGCTCGTTTTCTTGGGCAACTAATGCGGATTCCGGAGGATTCGTAATCATCGCCTTTGCCCAATCCTGATCCGCAAACCCGGGAGAAGACCACCCGTCCATCTCGAGTCTGGCGTCATAGGTTTCACCCTGATACAATTCCGACATCAGGAGCGGTCCTGATGAAACACGCCAGTTCCCGTCCGAAACGATGATTTGTTCGGAGCCGTCGGACAATGTAACATGCAACTGGATTAGTACAGCGCGCGTTGTGCCGAAGTGCTCCTTTTTACCTTCCCAGGCCAAATACCCTTTATACCACCCGTTTCCCAGAAGGCAGCCAAGCGCGTTGTCGCCGGAGGAGAGGAGTGGCGTCACGTCATAGGTTTGATACTGCAGCCGTTTGTTATAGCTGGTAAAACCGGGGTTAAACAGTGTATCATCCGCCGGAACGCCGTTAACATACAGCCGGTACAAGCCGAGCGAGGTCGCGTATACCCGCGCTGAAACCACGTTGTCCGGCAGGGCAAAGTCCGTGCGCATATAATCGCATGGTTCTTCCCACGACTCCTCGCGGCGCGGCGGCGCCGTAATCCAGCTTGCTTGCCATTCTTCGACAGACAAAAGTGTCGTTTCCCAGTAACCCGATTCGCTCCATGCCGATACATTCTCTTGGCGGTCCCAAACCCTGATCCTGAAATAATAGCGGGTACGAGACTTTAACGCAGGGCCCTGATATTCAATATGAACACTACGATCCGACTCCACTTTTTCGGAGTCCCAGACGATTTCCGATCCAAAATCGGGATCACAGGCTACTTGGACCTGATAGGCATTTTGCACAAAACCTCTGGTTTCCGCGCTGATCCGCCAACTGAGCCGGGGCCTCAAATCGTCGATTCCTACGGGATTTTTTCGATAATTGACACTAAGGCCAGAAACTGTAAATTTGCTCATCGGCACCACTCCTATGCTTTTATTGCCCCCTTTGTCTTGTTACGTACTTATACCTCTAAAACCAATACACCGTAAGGTTCCATCTGAACCTCATGCTTCACTAACGTTCCCGTAATCAAGTCCTTCAGTTCCTTCTTGAAGCGGATCATCGCCGGGCGATCCGAATAATTCAACAAAAACGCATAGCTCGTTCCGTTTGAAGAACGCATCCCAAACTCGACTTCGGCCGGCACATCCAACCAGTCGGCAGCGGGAGACACAAGTCCCAGCTCTCCGATGAGCGCATCGACAACCGGCTCGCTGAAGGCGGCGCCGTAATACCAAACTTGGCCCTTCCCTACCGCGCGTCTCGTTAGCGCCGGTTTACCCGCATAATATTCGTTTGCATACTCTGCTACGATCTCCACTTCAGGATCCTCCAAATGCAAAATCTCGTTAAAGCCCACTGCCTTCGTCCCTGAAGGCAAGTGGCTGCCGATAAAGCGCAGCTCCGCTGGAGGGACCGTGCCCTTGATTAACGTATAATCTTCGATAGTGATTCCGCATAACTCGGCAACCGGTCCCGGAAGCGGACGCATGTAACAATGGCCATGCGGATTCTTGTATCCGGTACGCGCACCGAACAATAACATGCCGCCCTGCGCAACATATTGCGTTAGGAGCTCTGCAGTTTGGTCCGTCATGATCGCCGGGTGCGGATACACGATGACCTTATATTTCGTTAAATCCGCAAGAGCGGTCGTTGATCGCAATGTCATAAGGTTTGCGGGAATATGACGGTACTGCAGCTGCTTATACCAAGCGCGCTTGCTTTGCCATTGAAGGGGACCGTGCCACTCGTCCAGTTCTCCATCCCATTCGTTATCATAGTCTTGTAAAATGGCCACATCGGCTTGGTAGGCCGTTCCTGCAATTGCGGCGCCGATTATCGCGAACTCCTCACCGATCTGTGCGACCTCCCGCACTCTTCGATTCGGTTGATTATGGTGGTCATTGATGCCGTGCCAATACAATTCGGTCCCAAATGTCGCCGTGCGCCAACGGAAATAAACGAGCAAATCGCTCCCATGCAAAACCGATTGATAAGACCATAACCGGATTTGCCCCGGCCGCGGGGATCCCATTCCGATGCGATCCACCCAACCGCCCGGTCCGGATTGCTGTTCCATCACACAGAAATTCGGTGAAATGGAGCGGACATTGGATAAATATAAACTCGACCCACGATCCCGGAGCGAGTTCTCGTCTTCGCTTGGGAAAATGGTGGAAAACTGCGGATAGGAGTCGTAAGACATGAAATCCAGAAGCTGATCCGTCAATTCATGGCTATCCAAGTGCCCGAACATCCCGTTCGTCGTTATCCAATGATGCGGGGCCAGTTCCCGGATCAGATCCGTCTGAAGCCTGGCGAACGATATCGTATTCGCGGAGATGAACCTTTTTTCATCCAAAGCTAAATGCGGATTCGGGGAACAATGGATCATCGGTCGGGTTAAATGAACCTGCTCCCAAGCGGTATAAGTTTGACTCCAAAAAACGGTTCCCCAAGCTTGATTCAAGCGCTCAAGCGTACCGTACCGTTCCTTCAACCACTCCCGAAAGGCAATATGATCCGCTTCGGAATAAAATACATTCGTTTCGCAATTCAGTTCATTGTCGATCTGCCAGCCGATGACTGCGGGATGATCTTTGTAGGCCTCCACCATCTTTCGCACGATCCGTTCGCAAAGCTCTCGATATTTCGGACTGCTGTAATTATAGTGGCGGCGCATACCGTGTCTATACAGCACACCTTCCGTATTAGCATTCAACACTTCCGGATATTTGTGGGTGAGCCATGCGGGCGGAGTCGCCGTCGGCGTCCCCAGAATCACCTGCAAACCGTAACCGAGGGCCAGGTCCAGCGCACGTTTAAATAAACTGAAATCGAACCGGCCTTCTTCCGGCTCGAAGATCGCCCATGCGAATTCCGCCATCCGAACGACGGTAATATTCAATTCTGTCATACGCCGGAAGTCGTCCTCCCACATCGTCTCCGGCCATTGTTCCGGGTAATAACAGACGCCTAGCCGCAATCTGTCCATTCGTATCGATTTTCCCATACATTACCACTCCTCTTATCTATCGTTACTTCTTATTTTACGGGGCCGGACACTCTCAAACAGGGGGTGTTTCCGACATTTTTATAGGTTGATCTGGACAATTTGCAATCGGTTTCGTACGATGGAGGCAGACCAAACCAACCGCGCGAAGGGGGAAGCAAACATGAGTTTCAAACGTAGCTCTTATGTCATGTCGGGAGAAAGCTTTTTCGAGCCGGGGGTTCCGATCTATGTGAACCGGGCTTCCGAAACGTTCGAATTGGCCGAGCATGCCCATGAATTTATCGAAATGACGTACGTCAGCGAAGGAGCGGGCGTTCACTATATCGCCGGCGAGGCCGTTCCTGTGGAACATGGGACACTGTTTTTCATTCCGGTCGGACGCAGCCATGTGTTTCGACCGAAGACACTGAAGACTGACCGTCCTCTTATCGTATACAACTGTTTATTTCCGGTCTTGTACCTAACGGAGTTGCGGGCCGGATTTCCCCAAGCCGCAGACATTTGTGAATTATTTACCAACGAGCGCTTGCCCTGGTTATCCATGAAAGATGCCACCGGAGAATATCAGGCCATGTTCCGCGAGATGTATCGTGAATTCTCGGCAAAACCGCCGGGATATTTGGCTGTGCTCGCTTCCCTGGTGGTGCGGATATTGACAGGCTTGTACCGACACCGGCTGCAGCTCGGTACGCCTGCCGGGGACCGCCCGCAATGGCTGACCGTCGACGAAGCCATCGCTTATATTAACCGTAATTATGCCACCGATCTTAAGCTTGGCGAACTCGCCGCCAAAGCGAATCTTAGCGAGCGGCAATTCAGCCGCCTGTTCCAGCGTCAGACTGGCATGAACTTTACCGACTATGTGCAAAGCATCCGCATGGACGCCGCCTGCCGTTTGCTGACCGGAGGACGCAGCAGCGTAGGGGAGGTTGCTGCCGCAGTCGGTTATGCCGACTTGAAATTTTTTCACCGGCTGTTTAAGAAAAAGATCGGCACCACCCCGAAACAATATCATGAGGTGTTTTCGCAAGGTTAAACCATCACCCTGAAATCGATTAGAATTGAATGATCGCGCTTTCATTTTTCGAAATAGAGCAAGGCAGCTCTTCAGCAATTTATTGTTTGGGTTGTTTCCTCAATACCGCTGGCGAACAACCCTCCATTTTTTTAAATACCTGCGTAAAATACATGTAATCCGAAAAACCAACTTTCTCACCGATGACGTACAAAAGTTCATTGGTTTGGATGATCAGCTCTTTCGCTTTAGCAATCCTTAACCGGTTTACATATTCTTTAAAGGAAACGCCAAATTCACGTTTAAACCGGTGACTAAAATAATTAGGCGTCATTCCCACATGCTCGGAAAGCTTCTCTACGGTAAGCTCCTGTGTATAGTTCCTGCGAATAAACTCCTCCGCACGTGTCATGACAGGACTTAGTTCTCTCGATAACCGTATGCTCATCTTCTCAAACACGGACACAACGATCTGCTTAAAATCATCCATCGCCAAAGCCTCCGATCTTTCGTCGATCACGGCTATATTTTTATGGATATATTCGACTACATCGCTTGGAGCGTTTCTTATGATGACCATAAAAAACTGAAGCAAGTTCTTTGTATACGTGGCGATGCTCTTTCTGCTATATTTACGTTCCAGCTTAAGCTGTTCAAATTCATTTTGAACCACATCAACCAAGGATGCCAAATCCCCTTGAAGCAACTGTGCTTTAAATTTCGCATGATCCAGCAAACCAGCTATCGTTTCATCTACGAATTCCATCGTTTCATCTTTAACATGTATAGAACCCTTGCCTTCGTACAGCCTTAAAGATAAAGCTTGATTAGCTTCGTTATACATCTCCATAAATTCCGACACATTGCCGTAACTGCTTATTCCTGCCGAAAATGAAGGTTTGCCCTGGGATTGCAATTCACGGTTCCAAGCACGCAGCTGATTCAACAATTCACTTACCCATTGCCGGGAGTACAAAAAGGACGGTGTCTCGGATTTGAGCAAAAATACAAGGCTGCCTTCTTTAGATCTCAAACAGATTCCTTTTTCAGCCAGTTCACTCGATTCAAAGAGATGGCAGAGCATCTCCGCTGTGGCTGTCACTGTTTCGATATTCGTATTCCAGTCTTCGTCAATCCGAGCGGCTGCACATATAAGCCCCCCCGCTGCGTCAAACCCATAATGTTGCTGCAAACCTTCCAGAATGATCAAACGGTCCGTTATATTGCCCGCAAGCAGTTCAGACCTGAAACTGGCTTTATAGGATTCGAGATATTTATTAAACTCTTGTTCCGTCATTTGTTCCCGGATAATCTCCTCTTTGACCCTCTTGATCAAGGCGATTAGACTCCGTGCCCGAATAGGCTTCATTTCATAATCTACAGCATCCAGTTGAATGGCTGTCTTGAGGTATTCAAAATCGTTATATCCGCTTAGTATGATCACCTTGGTTTGCGGTTTAATCCTTTTAATTTGCTTCAGAAGCGTAAGTCCGTCCATTCCGGGCATTCTCACATCCGTCAGCACGATCTCCGGCAACATTTCCGTAAATTTTTGCAGGGCCTCAACTCCATTTGAAGCCGTAATCACTATCTCGATATCCAAGGCATGCCAGTCGATTCCTTGCTCTACGCCTGTTCTGATCTGATCATCATCATCCACAATTAACAGCTTCATTCAGAATCACCTCCCATTCTTTATTCAATAAGAGGAATGTACACTTCAACTCTAGTGCCGACCCCGTGCTTGCTGGTGAAATGAAGGCCATATTCCGGTCCGTAACTGATCTTGATCCGATCATCTATGTTTTTTAAGGCAAATACGTTTTTCTTTTCTCCTTCTTGGTTCATCATTTGATGAATTTTGGCTTCATCCGTCCCCAGGCCATTATCGATAACGATGAAACGAATTCCCTGCTCCGCTCTTGTTACACTAACTTCGATTACACCCCCATCAATAACCTGTTCCAGCCCATGTACGATCGCGTTCTCCACTAAAGGCTGCAAAACTAATTTAGGCATTTTATAATTCATCAGAACAGGATCCACATGGATACGGAGCTTGACCCTTTGACCGTATTTTCGTTTTTGAATAAGCATGTAATTTTCTAAAAAATCGACTTCTTGACGAATGGTGACAAAAGGCTCTCCCTTATTGAGAACATGCTTGAATAATTCCGCGAGCGCTTCGATCTGCTCGCTTACATCATAATTTTTCTGTTTTAAGGCAAGCCAATGGATCGAGTCTAGCGTGTTGTATAAGAAATGAGGGTTGATTTGCGCCTCCAATGCCTTGATTTCTGCCTCCCTCTGTTTAATTCTTCCAACATATACGTCATTTATCATTTCTTTCAGTTGATGAACCATCCGTAAGAAACCATTGCTTATGTCACCAATTTCATCTTTGGAATCAACCGTCAAAGCAATATTGAAATTTCCGCTTTTCAGCTTCATCATTTCTTTCCGCAGTAGCTGCAGAGGTTTAAGTAAATATTTGTGCTGTACAAAAGAGAACAGTACGCCAAAAAAAAGACACAGCAGAATTGCGATGAGTAAAATTAAATTGATCGTTCTCCTTAACGTAGAAAAAGATTTTTCCGGAATGATTTGCACTAATTTCCAATCAGGTTCCTCGATCGTATAATAAAAAGCAACTTTTTTGTCATCATCGATCGTCTTTTCCAGGTAGCCTTCTTTTGTATTAAAAATTTCTTGGATATTCGCCACATAATCCAGTTTGCTTCCGACCAAATTTCTTTCCGTTGAAGATAAGACAAGCCCCTTAGAATCCAATAGAAAAATTTGAGCACCGGCATTATACTGAAGATTGCTGAATATCCGATACAGGTTTTCTTCATCCAAATTGAATCTTACGATCCCGATCATTCTTCCATACATATTCAGGTCCATGATCCCTCTGTAATATTCAATTTCTCCAGGCGCGGTTATCCATAAGGCTCTTCCTTGAAGACTCATAACACGTTCCCTCACCGCCGGATCAATCTCCGGGACCTGCACCCCTTTTTGGAAGAAAGGCTCTTGACCTGTATATAAGCTTATTGACTTGTAGTATTTTTGGGTACCCGGTAAATCATCCAGCCAATTGTTGACGTTCCAATAAATTTTGTCGTAATCCGTTAATTTATTGTATATTCCGCTAGCGAAATCTTGAATAAGTTCGTTGGACAATATTCGCTTTGAATTATCGTTCGTATCTGCCACGATGGATTCAAAGTTTTGGCGGGATTGCTTTAAAGTCTCGAGTACAGTATCATAGGTTCTTTTTTGCGTTAAGCTGGCGAATTGATAATTCAAATACAAGCCCACCAAAATTAAGGGAAGGATAATAAATATCATAATGCAGGAGTAAAGTTTCAACCTCAATGAGAAGTCCTTAAACTTGATGATACTTATCACGCTCCAATGTCATTAGTGCGTAACCTCTACTAGTCATGCCGGATAGCCTCTTGCCTAAACATGTCCAACTCTTCCAAAGCATCCATTCCATAAAATAAAAAGCGTCCTCCCGGTAACCTTGTTTCCGAAACAAATTCCCCCTCATTATAAGGTAACCAGATAAATACAACAAACCGGGTACCATGCATCATCATGATTGGACTAAAAGTGCGAGTTCAAAAAGTCTGGTTTTCAGGACCGAGAAGGTTGGATGAAGCCAGGGACTGAGTAGCGGAGCGTAGACAGATCTACGTGAGCAACTAAAATGTTTCCGCAGGAAACATGCCTCGGAAGCATACGCTTTGACCCGGCTGAATTCAAGATTCGACGCCCAATCCACTCCCTGAACTGCTTCGTCATGGAAAGATGACTTTTTGAACAACTTCTAAAAGCAGGTCAACCTACAAGGTCGACCTGCTTGTTATGTCTATTCACGTTCCACATATTCAAACCAATCAAAATCGGCATGCTTATCATTGCCGCTCATATCCTGGCAACAAATGCCTACAAAGGCTCCGGTAAACCCCATGCCTTCACTAAAATTATCGGAAAGGGTGCTTGCATCCATAACCGAACCAATCGGAATCCAATCTTCTTCATTCTTTGAATAGTAAAATTGCAATCGATCGAAATCAACGGTCACCCGCAGATAAATCTTCCCCCAGCCCTCGATGGCAACCTCCTGAATCGGCTGATTAAACACCATATTTTGTGCACTGATTATTCCAATGCACTTGCCTAGCTCCTCATCATAGCTTATTCTGAGATAATAAAAATTTTGTCGATCATAAAGACAGACAAGCCCTGCCATCTGTTGGAAGTTATCCGGTTCGAACTCAACACAGGTTGATGCAGTATACTTGAACGCCTGCTGCCTTCTGGCAACCAGACTCTGCTTGTGCGTTGAAATTAGGGATTCTTTACCTTTTAGTCTTAGAAATCCAGGTCTTTCCTTAAGGGACATCATGTTCTCGCCTAATGGGATTCTTAATGTAGCAAAATGGATATTTAAGCGCTCCGAGTCAAAGTCTTCTCTCACTGGTTCTGCTTCCCATTTATGTTCAGGAAGCTTCGGAGCCGGTACCTTTACTTGAGGCTTATTCCCCCCGTGTTCCAGTCTAAACCACCCATCTTCCGTCCACAGCATTTTTTGTATGGCTGTTTCTCTCCCCAGAATACATCTTCCGTTTGCAGGTATTGGCCTGCCGCAGAGATGTACCATATACCATTCACCGTTTGGAGTGTCCACAATGCTTGCATGCCCCGCTTTCTGGAGAGCCAAGGTTGGATCAAACCTTGACGTCAGGATAGGGTTCTCCGGATCTATTTCATAGGGTCCTGTTATATGCCTAGAACGGGCCATCGTAACAGCGTGGTGCAATCCGGTTCCCCCTTCAGCCGTCATTAGGTAATAATAGCCGTTATATTTATATAGATGAGGTCCTTCGGTAATGCCGATGCTTGATCCTTCAAAAATATTAACGGGCTTCCCGATTAGCCTCTTTTCTTTAACGGAATACTCCTGAAGAACGATTCCAGCAAACAGATTTTTGTTAGACCTGTAGTCCCATAGCATATTTACAATCCATTTTCCCCCATCGTCATCATGAAATAATGACGGATCAAAACCGCTGCTATTCAAATATATAGGATCGGACCATTCTCCCGTGATTTCAGTAGCAGTTACAAGATAATTATGGGTATCCTTAAATCCCCACCCATCCACTGATTTCGTATCAGTAAAAATTAGGTAGAAAATGCCGTCCGAATAAGTCAGGCATGGTGCCCACACCCCACCAGAGCATGGATTCCCTATCATGTCCAGTTGGGAAACTCTATTTAGCGGATGTGCGACAAGTTTCCAGTGGATTAAATCTTTTGAATGATGTATTTGCACGCCAGGAAACCATTCAAATGTCGAAGTTGCTACATAAAAGTCATCTCCAACTCTTAGGATGGATGGATCCGGATTAAACCCCGGCAGTATAGGGTTATTAATATAACTCATTTATGACACCTCCACATCCGCGTAAAAACCTCTTGTTTTTCCGTCAATGAACAAGTCGGAGCAAATTCGAAAAGAGCCTTTCGCCCGGATGTCATGGGAAGAAGCGCCAACCATAACCTCGACTTCCCCCGCTTCGATTTTCCACGCCATGTTGGTATCCAGGAAAGCAAATTGACTCGGATTCATACGGAATTGAACCGTTCTCGTCTCAATTGGTTTCACCGGGACTCTAACGAAACCGGCCAGTTCTTGCACGGGACGTACGACACTCGCATATTTGTCGCGAATGTAGAGCTGAACGACTTCCTCGCCGAATACCTCTCCGGTATTCGTGACGTCGATCGTGACGATAACTTGTTCAGCAGACTCATACGCTTCCTTGCTGACCGTCATGTTCGAATATCGGAAGGAAGTGTACGATAAGCCATGTCCAAAATAATACCGAGGCTCGCGAGGGCAATCCAGATAACTCGTATAGTCGTTCATTGTGCCGACATGGTAACTTGATCCTTGATCGTGATTATAGAAAAGAGGCACTTGTCCGGCGTTGTAAGCAATCGAAACGGGCAATCTTCCGGCCGGATTATAATCGCCGAATAAAATATCCGTCACGGCTTTCGCCCCGTATTGTCCCGGATTCCAGGCTTCGAGAACAGCGTCGATGTGCTCGTCTGCCATGTCGCTCGATATCGGTCTGCCGTCAAAATGAACCGCGACCGTCGGCTTCTGCAAAGCCGCCAACTTACGGATGAAGCTTTCCTGGCATTCCGGAAGCCCAATATTCGTCGTATCGATCCCTTCGCCCGTTGTGCTGAACATGCCCCAGCCATGCTTCCCGCCCAAAGTAAGGATGACCACATCCGCTTCCGCCGCCGCCGCCAATGCCTCATCATGCTTGGACGTATCGTTCCCGGCATAGGCGTAACCATAAGCATAGGTCACTTCGGCATCCGGGCATTCCAGAATGATTTGCTCGAGCAGATTACTACATGTCGGATAATGTTTTCTGACGAGTTCCTCCGTTTTTGGGCTTTCGATCTGTACAATACTTCCGGGATACGTGTAGTGATCCTTAGCCACACCGAACTCGCTCGTGTTCAGATTTGAAATTTGCTCAAAGTCCACGCCCGCCATCGTGTTCCCGACATTATGCATGGCATCGAAAAAGCTCGCATACGAATAGCCGCCGAACAACGATCTCGAGGATGCCGCGTGGTGACCGATAACGGCGATTTTCTTCTGCGCGTTCCTTTGCAACGGAAGCAGGCCATTATTCTTCAGCAGAATGATTGATTGACGCGCTGCTTCCAAGCTGGTTGCTTCATTATTGGGATCTGCATAAATCCGTTCCACGGCAGCGCTTGGCATCGGATAAGGATTCTCGAACAAGCCCAATTCAAACTTTGCGATCAATACGCGGCGGACAGCTTGATCGAGAATCTCCATGGAGATCTTCCCGTCTTGAATACGCTGCATTAACTCGTCGTTATAGCAGTCTTTCGCAGGCAATTCCACTTCCATGCCGGCCTTAAAGGACACTTCACCGGCATCCGTTAAGGTCTCGACTACCCTATGCCTCGAATGAATCTCCGAGATGGAGCCGTAGTCGGATACGATCAAACCGTCAAAGCCCATTTCCCCGCGCAGAAATTCGGTGAGGTACTTACGGGAACCCGCTACGGTTTCGCCATCGATAGAGCTGTACGTATTCATGATCGATTTCATGTCTGCAAGCGTTATGGCAGCCTGGAAGGGCTTCGCATATACCTCTCGGAGCATTCTTGGCGGAACCGGCGTTGACGCAGCATGAATGCCTCCCTGGGTCATATGGTAGCCGATGAAATGTTTGGCGCATGCCATCACCCCTTCTTTAAGGTTACCATCGTTTTGCAAACCTGACACATAAGCCGTTCCCATGGCCGCCGCCAATGCCGGATCTTCCCCATACGTTTCGCCAAGACGACCGAATCGAGGATTGCGGTTAAGATCCAGCACCGGAGCGAACGCGTGCGAAACGCCGACGGCCCGGGCCTGATTGCGAATAATGCCGGCCAGTTCCTTCTGAAGCCCGGGGTTCCAGGTGGAGGCTTGTCCGATTCCCGTGGGGAAGCTTGTTGCTTCAGGAAGCATGGCCCCCGTTAATGTTTCCAGATGAAAAATAGCGGGAATGTTGTGATCGCTTAATTCCATAATTTTATTCTGGATGTGTGTAACCTTTTCAACTACGGACCCCTTGTTCTCCAATCCGCCCGCGAATAACATGACGACTTCCCCTGCGCCCTGGGGAAAGTCCTGCTCCAGCTTTTCAATCGACCCTTTATCCGGCATATAGCCGACGATTTGTCCCATTTTTTCTTCAATGCTCATTCTTTTTAATAAGTCATCCGCACGTTCTTCAGCCGGAAGCGAAGCATTCATAAATTTTGCATTAACAAACTTATTCATAATCCTCAACTCTCCATTCGTCTTTCCAGTCTAAATAAGCCATCTCTCCATCAAATCGGATCGGCAGCCATACGTAATCTGCGACCGATGTATCGATATTCATGTCGCATGAATAATGGACCTCATCCATAACAAAATCAGTATCCGGTTCAAACATTCTACTATATATCTCCGCAGTTTTTTGATAGCCCTTGCCGTTTGCATGATCTTCCCCCGCTAAATCAGGAAGATTTGGCATCCATCTGTCAGCTAAAGCAATGTACAAATCTTTTTTGAATGGATGCCTGAATACAGAAGTAATCTGCGAGTTATAAGAAGTTCTGGAGGTATCGTACGGATGCGGATCACCCAGAACCTCCCACGGACCATGGAAGGATTTCGCTTGCACCACCTCCGAAGGGTTGGGGTGATATCCGGTTGTTCCGGACGTAAACATATAATGCCGTCCCTTCCTAAAGAAGTAGGCTGGGGCTTCACGTACATATGGCGGCTGAGTATTAGGAAAATGTGTGGAATAATATCCTGTCACATCCGTATAGTCCTCCGTCAGATCCGCACAAATAAGCTCACTGTGGACTCTTTCGAAATAATAGTAGACCTTACCGTCGGGTCCCACGACTAAATCGAAATCTCCCGCACTCATATTCAACGGGCGAAGATCACTTTGCACCATCGTATAAGGCCCCAGGATATGATCGGCCGTCAAAATCGTTGATTTTTGCGTCCCATCCCTTTTCATTACTTTGAGCCAGCATACAAATTTTTCTGTCTTTAGATTAAAAATAATATGAGGTCTGTCCATATATTGAGCAGGATGCAAAGGAGAAGACTCATCTTCTTCATCCGGAGGAATAATGATCCCCTTGTCTTCCCAGTTGTATAAGTCTTTAGAAGCATAACATCATACTCCCCAATGCCAGATTCCGCTTCCGGGTTTCGTCTTTTCTTTATTTTCACCGTACCAATAGAAAGTATCTCCCACCGCAGTAACAGATCCCCCCATGTGCCTGAATACGTTTTCCTTCGGTATCCAGCCATACCTGTCCGGGTCTAATTGAGTTGTATTCCATTTTCATCTTTCCTTCCGAATCAATTTAATAAGTTGTTCAAAAAGTCGACTTTTGATCACGAAGCAGGCCAAGAAGCGGATTCGACATCGAATCTTGAATTCAGCCGGGCCTTCCGGTGCTCACGTACCCAAAACGTACGCTCCGCTCCTCTGTCCCTAGCTTCATCCAACCTTCTCGGTGCTGAAAATCCGACTTTTTGAACTCGCACTTTAACTGAACTTACTATTCTTTTACTCCCCCTAATGTTATTCCTTTTACAAAATATCTTTGGAAGAAAGGATACAACACCAGGATAGGCAAAATTCCAATTGCTGCAATGGCCATTCTTATCGTCGTTGAAGGCAGCTCCGATACATTAGCGCCGATAGACTGGGCTTTGGAAGCATTTTGCAGCAATACTTGGATATTTTCGTTGATATTGTTCAAAATGATTTGAATCGTGTATAAGGAAGCCCCGTCACGACCCGACAAATAATACATCCCATTTTGCCAGTCATTCCAGTAAGACAGACCGGTCATTAATCCAATCGTGGCAATAATCGGCAAACTTAGCGGCATGATGATTTTGGCGAATATTCTGAATTCACTGGCGCCATCAATCGTGGCCGCTTCTTTTAACGCTCCGGGAATACTATATGAAATGTAATTCTTGACCAGAATTACATTAAACGCGTTCATCAGAAGATTCGGAATAAGCAGTGCCCATATCGTGTCTTTAAAATTCAGGTAATGAACGTACGTGTAGTAGGTTGCAACCAAACCTCCATTGAACAGCATGGTGAAGATCAGAATGAAATTAACAATTTTCATTCCGGGTATGTGGGATTGGGATAAACCATAGGCAAATAGAGTCGTAATGAATACACTGACAACAGTCCCAATGCATGTTACAACCAGCGTCATAAAATAGGCTTTCCCAATCGTCCCCCACTGCACCGCAATATATTTATAGGCTTCCAAGCTTAGCTTTCCGGGAAAAAATGAATACCCATGTTCACTAGCCCATGCTTCCGCAGTAAATGAAGAGATAATTAACAGCAAAAATGGCAGTATCGCACACAGTGCAATGATGCCGCAAACCAGGTGGGCGATAATTTGTGTTACTCTAGCCTCTCGCGTTCTCATATTTATCCCCTTCCCCCTTAAAACAACGCATTGTCACGGTTATATTTCTTAATAAAGAAATTTGCGGCTAGAATAAGAATAAATCCTACGATCGATTGATAGAAACTGGCAGCGCTGGACATCCCGTAATCGCTGTTGCGCAACAGGGCCTGATACACATAAACATCCAAGGTTCTCGTTACAGAGTAGAGCGCTCCGCTGTTTTGGGGCATCTGATAAAATAGACCAAAGTCGGACCGGAATATTTGACCGACACTGAGGATAAATAATGTAATAAACGTAGGCTTCAGCAGCGGTATGGTAATATGCTTAATCTGTTTCCATTTGCTCGCTCCGTCAATCGTCGCGGCTTCATAATAGTCCTGGTTGATTCCGACAATGCTGGCAAGATAAATAATCATGCTGTACCCAATACCTTTCCAGGTATTAACAAGTATTAGGATTAATGGCCAGTATGTCTTATCCATATACCAGTTTATCGGGTCTTTGCCTAAAGGCTCCAGGATCGAGTTATTAATTAAGCCCGTTTCCGAAGACAAAAAAGCGTATCCAAGATAGCTTACAACAACCCAACTCATTAAATACGGAAGCAAGATTACACTTTGATAAGCTTTTGAAGCAAACTTGCTGCGGATCTCATTAAGCAAAATGGCCATAGCTATTGCCGCAATGGTGCCGACAATGAAAAAAGCAACATTATAAAGAATGGTGTTCCTTGTAATGACCCAGGCATCATTTGTGGCAAATAGAAACTTGAAATTGTCCAATCTGCTCCAAGGGCTTCCGAAAATGCCGTCTGAAAAGTTCAATTTTTTAAAAGCAATGATGACTCCAAACATCGGGAAATAGTTATTTATTAAAAGATAGAGAAGCCCCGGCAAAATCATCACATAGACTGGAAGAAACTGTTTCCAACGTTTCTTCTTTTTTTCTTTAACCGCAAGCTGCTTGATTCCATTAGCCGCCATACAAATCCCCTTTCCGTAAGCGATAGGGCCGCCTTCCGGCAGCCCTCTTCCCCTCTATGAAGTCTACTGCTTGTTACTTTGCAGCCACTTATCCAGTTGTGACTGATTTTCTTGGATAATCTTATCCATCCCTGCCGCTTTCAGCGCAGACAAGAACTCAGGCATCGCTTTCGATGGATCCAATGCTCCACTATTAATAGCTGGGGTAAACTGTTCTATCACCGTTGAAACGGCGGCGATTTCCGATGATACATTGGTCTGAACAAAACTATACCCTAAAGCCGGCGAGTACCTCGATTGAGGGATACGATCATCATCCTCTTTCAGCATTTTGTTCTTATCAATCGGTGCAGGAGCCACAACAGGCCACTCCAAACTATTCCCGTAAATACCATAGGGTTGATAATAAGGAAGTTTAGAAGTATCTTTGTCCAAATACTCAATTAAAGTGCCATCGTCCGATTGTTCCACCACTTTATATGATTTTCCTCCGATGCCAAACTGGATTAACCACGCCGCTTCTTTATTTTTATAAATATAATTCAGTACTTCCATGGCTTTGGCAGGATCTTTTGCCGCCTTCGTGATGTTCCACATAACTCCTGGACCGCCATTGTTCGCGACATATGGATCATGCATTGGAATTCCGGTAAACTCCATACCTGAAGACGCGCTAAATTCACTAGCCGAAAACCGGTCATTCCAATAGAACATCCCTAAATATTTTTTGGTGGCAATCAGCGAATCCGGTGATTGTTTTGTAATCGCAGCATCTGAGGAAATGTATCCTTTCTGTGCCCAGTCATACATTTTTTTCGCATAACTTGCATATTCATCGGTAGCAAACAAATTGGTTACGGTCGTATCGTCAACCCCACGATTCAGCATCAATACTCCAGTCGCAAGCGATCCGCCGATCTTGTCGTATTCAATGTAAGAACTATTTAATGGATCTTGCGTCGTATTCCAGGGGATGGTCATGTAGAAATCTTTACCTTCCCCCGCTTTAATTTTCGCAAATATTTGATCCAAATCGTCCAATGTGTACTTTTTGTCAGGATCAATGGTAATCCCGTATTTCTCCAAGAGATCTGTTCTCGCAAGATAACCATGGGCACGCCCTTTAATGGACACCGGGGGGACTCCGTAGATTTTTGAATCGTAACTGGCGCCTTGCAGCAACACTCCTGCCTGTTCTTTAATTTCCTTTCCGTGCTGATCAAGCAGTTCATCCAAAGGAATAATCATTCCACTGTCTACCGACGGCCCCAAACTAGTAAAAGCAGTCAGCATAATGTCAAGCTGTTCTCCACTGGCTACGGCAAGAGAAGCTTTTTTGGTGGACTCATTTAAGCCAACCGGTTCAAATTTCACTCGTGCTCCAACATCCTTTTCCAGCATCGCGTTGAGAGCATCTTCCACTTCTTGAAAACCTGATCCCAGATTTCCCGGTGTCGGATACTGCCAAATGATTGTTGGGATTTCGGCAGCGGCATTGCCGGCACCCTTGGAAGCATTCGTTTCTTTAGCATCGTTTGAACAAGCAGTTAAGGCAGACAGAGCAAGAACTAATGCCAGCGTTACCCATTTCCTCATCTTTACTTCCCCCTTTGTAATGGTTTAAGCGGTTTTCTAAGAAATATTAGCGCTTTCATTTCAAATTATATAATTGCGGCATTAGGGCGGGTATCTTGAAAAACTACAATTACTTTAGCTTTTCTTTAATATTATCGGATTCATAAGCATGCGAAAATAAAGCGAAAACTGAGGTATCTCAACAGCTAAGATACCTCGGTTTGTAAACAAGCTTATTTATATTGATACAACTCTACACGCAACGCGGCCGGATTGGTTCCGATCTTGATATGGTAAGCTCCTTCGTCACCGTTAAGAACACGGCCAGGGACCCATTCATCTTGAACAAATTTCCCTTCTTCAATCCTTACATAACTTGTTTTCATTGAACTTGAGCGCTTCGGCAAAAATTCAATGTAAAAGCTGATTCCGGCAAAAATAAACTCATCTTCAGAAACCTCAATCACAAGCCCCCCTGATACAGGCTTGCCCGCTGGCTGACGATGATAAGTGATTCGGATATCATACTTGGAAAACGATAAGATGCATCCTGCTTCATGATTCTGAAGAAAACCCGTCATTTTCCCGGTTCCCCGATATTTCCGGATAATACCAAGCATGTTCCCCAGCAGCTCATAACTGCGTGCCAGATAAGGACCCGTTCCATTCAAGACAAAGCCGGAGTTTTCAATATTAAGAGCCATCATGATACCGGCATCGATACTCTCACCACTATCCGGAGGTGCCATAAAGTCTTCAATTCCAAAAGGTGAAAAGCAAAGCGCATCATGCTTGCCGATGGCATAAAATACATTCGTAGCTGTGGGTATATCTCTTCTGGCTTCAGGAATAAATAATGGGTTATCGTTAGCTGTATATTCCTCGCAAATCTCCGCAAAATTGGGCAGATAAATATCCGGCGCATACAAACAAATGGAAGGAGCCGCTGCTTTCCAGATCTTCATTACCTTCGCTATCGGTCCTCCGCTCGGGTATGTTCCCGGTCTCCAAGGGAATTGTTCCAACCAGGCGTTAACGAATAGCGGTAAAGGATAGACCTTGGACCCGGCACTCGCTATTTGTTCGACAGCTTGGGCATAATGATAAGCCATAAAGTATTCAGCCGCGTTATCCCTGAATCCCTCCTCCCACGTACCGCTAACCCCATAGAGAGACTCGATTACGGCTGGGATTGGCCGATTGAATTCGACGTTTGCGTAATCAGAATAATCCCGGTCGCTGCCGAGTAACCCGATTTCATTCTCCACTTGAACCATGATGACCGTATTCCGATCACCGTCTACTTTTTTCAGATGTGCCATGAATTGTGTGAAAGCATTAGCATCAGCTTCTACAGCTTTATCGCATAAGGGAGAGATGGTTTCTGATGGTTCATTATTTTTATAGACAGCACGGAAATAGGTTGTGAATTCCTTCTTCACCCAGCCTGGAGCATAGCTGGAAATTCCATTTTTCCATAATCCGAACCACAATAACACCAGCCGTACATTTTCTTCCCGAGCCTGTTCGATGATTCCGTCCAATAAATCAAATTGGAACTTTCCTTGTTCAGGTTCAATCAGTTCCCAATAAACCGGCACAATTACCGTGTTTAGGTGCAGTTCTCTGAGATATGGCCAGACCTTCTCTTTCATATACTCCAGGCTCGAGGCGCTGGAATTATGAATTTCCCCGGCTAAAGCGATGTAGGGTTTGCCATCGACATAAAGATTATATACTCCATCTTCTTTTAACAGTTGAGGCAATGACATGGAATTTCCTCCTAAAAGTTTTGTGAGCGCTACTTTCTGAATTGCTTCGAACTAATGTATATCGGGGGGACTTCGTAGATTTTTGAATCATAACTGGCGCCTTGCAGCAACACTCCTGCCTGTTCTTTAATATCCTTTCCGTGCTGGTCAAGCAAATCATCCAAAGGAATAATCATCCTGCTGTCTACCGATGGCCCCAAACTAGTAAAAGCAGTCAGCATAATATCAAGCTGTTCTCCACTGGCTACGGCAAGAGAAGCTTTTTGGTGGACTCATTTAAGCCAACCGATTCAAATTTCACACGTGCTCCAACATCCTTTTCCAGCATAGCATTGAGAGCATCTTCCACTTCTTGAAAACCTGATCCCAGATTTCCCGGCGTCGGATACTGCCAAACAATAATCGGGATTTTTTTAGCAGTATTGCCGGCATCCTTGGCATCATTAATTGCTTTAGAATTGTCTGAACAAGCAGTTAAGGCAGACAGAGCAAGAACTAATGCCAGCGTTACCAATTTTCTCATCTTTACTTCCCCCTTTGTAACGGTTTAAGCAGTTTTCTAATAAATATTAGCGCTTTCATTTCAAATTATATAATTACGGACTTAAGGCGGGTATCTTGAAAAACTACAATAACTTTAGCTTTTCTTTAAAGTTGGCCATTTCTATACTTTCGGAACACTTTGCCGAAATAATTCTCATTCGAGAAACCGGGCTGCTCCGCCACCCGCTTTAATGTCAGATTTGCGGGCTCCAGCAGAAGAGCAGCCGCTCTTTCCAACCTCATACGAGTTCAATAGCGACCGGGAGAGAGGTCAAGCTTGTTCTGACCAAGGCTATAAAGTAGACATGAAAAAATCCAAGCTGTTGCGAGATTACTCTGGCAAGCTCACCAATGAACAGGTTGTACGAATTTTATCTGGAGATTCTTGACTTCCATGACGGCATCCCGGTTAAGCCTGATTTGGACGGACTAATTAATACCACAGAGGTACAAGAACTCGTGAACATCTGTTTGGATAGAGCTCCAATCTCTGCTTAATTCTATCGGATGAGCATAAAGGGGAGGACGAGTTCGATGTGCATCAGATTCGCTGTACCTACTACTCCGTACTTAATTGCGATGATGATTCATATCTTGCTGCAAGAGCCATTGGCATATTGAAGGACCTTCTCCTGCGTAGTTCATAGAGCAGTTCGATCCAGAGATTGTATTGAGGAGCTGTGAAAAGAGGTTCTTCCGGAATGGAAGGCAAAGGAGGAAAAAAGGTGCGGGATACATGAAGAAATCCTCGCGCAACGTTGCATGTCCTTCACCCATGAATAATTCTTCCTCCTTTCAGATCACTTTTAGACCATCTTCATCGAAGCAAAAGGAGAACGGTTCCTCGCTCCATACGTATCTACCTTTGCTGGAGATCAGCAAAGGTCAGGCCTGATTGCCATTATGGTTACGGACAAGTCAATGCTGAACAACGCCTGGCCGAAAGGCATACCTTCTTCCATCTGTGGCCCGCCTCCATACCAAAACTCTTCAGGCATTAGTTCCATAACAAGCTCGCGATTAGGCATTGAAGGAAACCACTCCTTTAGCTATTTGTATATCGATCTTATCGTTCGGAATAATCAGTTACAATCTTAAAGTTGTGACCTATATTATAATAAAATTGACTTTCGACTAGGGAGTCCCGTCTGCTTACGCGCTCTTCTTAAGCATTTTCGAACCGGCAGTCCTTGCTTCTCATTGCGAACGATCAGTTTGATTCACTTTCCGTGTCTGTCCTCTGCTCGATCTGCTCGGGCAGCAAACGGTGGGATAATTGTTTATTTAATGCCTGTAAATGTGACTCCCTCAATAATTTGCTTTTGCGCTACAATATAAATAATTAATACTGGAATTACAGAGATTGTCGTTCCGGCCATCATCAATGGCCAATCTGCAAATCGATTCAATTTTGATAAATTTTTAGTTCAGCCGGGTTTCCCAAGCGGACATCGTAAGGTTTACTGTTTTGCCAGTTACGCTTTCACCTGATTCTGAACATGTTGATGTACTGCCACTGCAACCGGTAAGGGCAATCACGCCTGCAAGAATAGCTGGAACAATTCTCAGTATCGCGTTTGATTTCATTTTCATTTCTATACCTCCCGATTTTTAAAAAATTAATGATATTCTTTATTAGCCCCCATGATTGTATCCGCTTTCTTTTTTGTTCTAAAAAACTGCTCTTATTTGCCTATCTCACAAGCGGGATATGGCTCCCGCTGTCACCACTTCCCGCCCCCCTTCAATAAGAAAAGCTCCCCAGTGCCTCTCCAATCCGTTAATTTCAATATTCGCTTGAGATTCACTGCAAGTATGGCCATTGCTCCTTGCAATTGCATGCCAAGCATACCCGAGGATGTGGCGACATCGTACCCGTGTCCATGTTTGAGTTCGCTGTTCTTCGCTTCAATTTTGTAGTGTTCCTTGGCCTTTGTTTTGAAATACTCCGTTTCTTGGAATGCCATTTGTTCTGAGTGTTCATAACCAACTCTTCCGGTGTCATGCCAAGGAAGTATTTGAACGATAGGTCATACTTAGAGCGTTCGACAATGTCTACATCTGAAAGTTCAAAGATGGCTTTCAGCAGGAGATATTTAAACATACGAATGGGGTCAATGGCATTACGTCCATTGTCCAGACAATATTTTGCTTCCAGTTCATAAAGGTGAAATCCACCAGTTCGTTGATTTGACGGAGCATATTGTCCTTCGGGACGACGATGTCATACAGTGCCGCGTAAGGACTCAGACCAATGTTTGTTGATGCCGTATCATCTGCTCTCTCCCGCTATTCGTGATACCTTAAATATACGGCAAAAAAGGTACAGCCGCCTCTATTTTTCAAAAGGACTGTACCTTTTTCGTATAAATGGACTTTTTCAGTGGCCTCCGCAAATGCATAGTGGATTTTTGTTCTCTTGTTAAATTAGACTCTTAAAGTTGGCCATTCCCAGAGTCACTATGATACTTAGTGGCACCGCAGCTTTCACGTACCACAAGCTTAGTGGAAACAGTAACTGTTAAGGGAATGTCACGGCCCTTAATTCGTTCGCACAGCAGATTTACTGCGGTTCTCCCCATTTGTTCGGTATAGATTTTAACAGAGGTCAATGAAGGCTGAACGAAGCCGGCTAAATCGATATCATCGAAACCTACAACTGCTACTTCGTCAGGTACTTTAATACCTTCATCGTACAGCGCGCGCATTGCACCTATTGCCATTGGATCGTTAGCAATAAAAAAAGCACTAGGCAAATTCCCCTTTCGTATTGCTTCTCGCATCAGTTCATAACCGCTGGTTGTTGTCCAATCGCCCGAATATACATCCGAGCTAGAAAACATTCTCCTTTCGGTCATTATTCTTTCGTAAACTGAGTAACGGATTTCCGGAATTTCTTTTCCTTTCCGCTCCCCTTTAACAGGTGAATAATCTTTCCCTCCAATAAAACCGACCCGCTTATGGCCTAATTGAAGTAAGTGATCTAGTACATCTTTTGTGGCTTGCTCCAAATCGGAAACAACGCAATCGAATTTTTGACGGTCCTGAGCAAAGTTATTGACGAATACAATTCGGTCATTATTACCGTATACAGAATCCAAGTCTCCACTATCAATCTTCCCAATTACGATTAAACCATCCATACCGTTTAAAGATGCTCCATCCTCCATGCCGCTCATACGTATAACCTTAGCAAGTACAATTCCTTCTTCCTGGCATCTCTTCTCTACGCCTTGACGTATGGAAAGGAAATACGGGTCGTCTATCTCATCTTCTGGAGAACACCACAAAACCAATCCAATCTGGATAAGCTTTTTTGATGGTTTTGATCGCTTCCGCGCCCCTGTAAAACCCAACTCCGAAGCAACAGCATAAATTCGTTCTTTTGTATCAACACTAATGGATAAGGTTGGATCTTGGTTAAAAAGCCGGGAAACGGTAGCAATAGAAACTTGGGCCCTTGTGGCAACATCCGATAACGTAGCCAAACAAACACCACCCCGAGTTAAATAAAGTAAAATATAGTTAAATAAATCTTAACAAAAACAACACCTCTCGTCAAAAACATTTCTTTTACGGATTAATGAAAAACAAAATATTTAAGTTATGGATTGACAAAATAAAACGATTACAATATTATGTTTTTATGATTTTAACCATTTTTAACCCTCTTTTTAACAAATTTATTTAACTTATTTTTAACTGTAATCACTCTTTGCGCTAATTACAGTTTATAAGGAGGTGTTGGTACTTTACCGCGAGAGAACTGAAATAAAGGGAGCAAATATATGAAAGGGACTATCCCTTCAGAGTTGGTTAAAAAGGTAAAACTAAACAGGGGGACCTAACCATGAAAAAATTACTTGCTGTAATTGGAACCGCCCTTCTTGCTTTCGGCTTAGCAGGATGCAGTGGATCAGAGAACTACTCTTCATCCGGCAATAAAAGCGCTGAACCTGCTAAAGCAGGTAGTCCTACAGAGATATCTATACTTATCGGGAAGTCAGAGATCATCAGTCAATTTGAAGAAATGGTGGAGCACTACAATACATCACAAAATCAAGTCAAGGTTTCGATCATTTCTCTTGGTAATCAAAACGCTTTCGACAAAATGACAACCCTTTATGCATCAAACAATGCGCCAACCATCATGATGATGGGTTCGGAATATGAATCCATGCACGATAAACTTTTGGATCTGTCTGATCAACCCTGGGTATCTCATGCCATGAAAGGCAGCTTGGATTATGTAACTGACGGTAGCAAAATCAAAGGCATACCAGTATCGGTTGAGGCCTTCGGTTTGATTTATAACAAAAAGGTGTTGGACCAAGCAAGTGGCGGAGATTTTAATCCCGCATCAGTAAAAACTCAGGATGAGCTCAAATCACTGATGGATAAAATCACGTCATCAGGTGCGGCAGAAGGAGCGATCCATGTTTCTCCCATGGACTGGTCGCTGGGCGCACATTATACCAATATTTTATTTGCAGACCAATCTTCGGACAGAGATCAACGTCATAAATTTATTGAAGATCTTAAAAACGGTACCGTCAAGCTCTCCGAGAATGAAGTATTCTCCGGTTGGGTGAACACTTTTGATCTTATGAAAGCGTACAACATTAACAAAAGCGCTCCTCTCTCCCCTGTTTATGACGATGGCCCCATAGCTTTGGCTACCGGACAAGTGGGACTGTGGTTTATGGGGAACTGGGCGTACCCTCAGATTCAAGAACTTGATCCGGAGGGCCAATATGGATTTCTCCCTGTGCCGATAAGCAATAACGCAGAAGACTATGGCAATTCCCAGATCTCTGTGGGCGTTCCGTCTTATTGGGTCATCGATGCAGAACAATCCACAACCGACCAGCAAAAAGCGGCGAAGGAATTTTTAAATTGGATGATCTCTTCTAAAGAAGGTCAAGATTATTATGTCAACAAACTTAATTTCTTACCTGTCTTCGATAATTTTACTGCGGAACCTGCGGATTCCCTTTCCCAATCTGTACTCAGCTATATGAAATCAGGGAATACACTGGAATGGATGAATACGTACTATCCGGCAGACGCTTTTCCTGCGATGGGAACTTCCATGCAAAAATACTTGGCCGGTGTAATTAACAAATCTGATTTAGCTAAAGAGTTCGAGGAGTATTGGATTAAGAAAAAGTCCAACTAAAGACTTTAAAAGAGTGGGATACGCGGACTCGCTTATCCCACTCACATTCTCCAGCACGGAGGGAACGGGGGGATAACCTTGTATAAAGAAACGACTTTGAGAGAAAAGATTAAGGTGTTTTCCATATTTGCGTTGATTCCGCTATTTGTTTTTACGGCAGTGGTGATCGTTCCATTTGTCATTGGATTTATAATGACCTTAACCAACTGGAATGGGACCTCCTCCGTTTTTCGCTTTATAGGTTTTGATAATTATAAAGCTGCATTTTCGGACAATGAGTTTTGGACATCCCTTTGGCTCACCGTCCGTTATGTATTTTTCACGCTGATCTTAACTAATGTTGTTGCCTTCTTCCTCGCCTTGCTTGTAACGATAGGAAGAAAGGGGCAGCATTTTTATCGCGCGGGCTTTTTTACACCCAATCTAGTAGGCGGGATCATTCTTGGATTTGTATGGCAATTCATATTTTCTCGTGTACTCATTTATTTTGGAAAAGCGTGGGGCTTAGATTTTCTGTCCTATTCTTGGTTAGGAGATACGACAAAAGCGTTTTGGGCGCTTGTTATTGTCGGGGTTTGGCAAAACGCAGGCTATATGATGCTGATTTATATTGCCGGTTTGATGAGCATTCCTTCTTCCCTTTCCGAAGCTGCCAATTTGGATGGAGCCGGCTCTATTCAGCAGCTCTTCCGAATCAAGATTCCAATGATGATATCTTCCTTTACCATTTGTCTATTTTTGACCCTGCAACGAAGTTTTATGGTTTATGATACCAATCTTTCGTTAACAAAGGGCGGACCCTATCGATCCACCGAGATCATAGCCATGCATGTATATAACGATGCATTTATTTACCGTAACTTTGGACAGGGCCAGGCCAAAGCCATTATGATGTTTCTGATCGTATCGTTAATCGTCATTTTGCAAGTGCGAGTTATGAAGAAATTGGAGGTGGACGCCTGATGCGAAATAAACGTTTATACACAGCTGCAGGCTGGTATGCAGGCATGTCTATTCTTTTCTTTCTCTTTATCTTTCCCTTTTTGTTAATCCTTTTAAACTCCTTCAAGTCTAGGGTGGAGATTATCCGAAATCCTCTAACCTTGCCCAAAACGTTTGATTTTTCAAACTATACGGACGCGTACACCAGAATGAATTTTTCGTATGGATTGTATAACTCTGCGATTATTACTGGCGTTTCCGTTCTGGCGATTTTGGTATTCTCCTCCATGTTGGCTTATTACCTGGTTCGTTGGTCGAATAAAATGTCCTCTATTATATTGCTTATGTTGGTTTCGTCGATGATTATTCCGTTTCAGGCCTTAATGATTCCATTTGTCTCCTTGTATGGAAATCTCCACATGCTCAACAGCATATGGGCGCTTATCTTCTTTTACCTTGGCTTTGGCATCAGCCTGGCCACGTTTATGTATCACGGGTTTATTAAAACCGTTCCAAAAGACCTTGAGGAAGCCGCATTAATGGATGGAGCCGGGCGGGTTCAAGTGTTCTGGAAAATTATCTTTCCCATTTTAAAACCGATCTCAACGACGATTGCCATTGTAGACGTTTTGTGGATATGGAATGATTTCTTGCTTCCCTCTCTGGTTTTGCTTTCGAAAGAACAACAAACATTGCCGTTATCGACCTATTATTTCTTTGGAAAATATACATCAGACTACGGAGTTGCCATGGCTGCACTTGTTATGGCCATCATTCCTGTCATTGTCTTTTACCTCATTATGCAAAAGCAAATTATTAAAGGTGTCGTCGAAGGAGCTGTTAAATAAGCATGGAATATATGATTAATTTAGAAGAGGCTACATTTTTAACAAATTTGAAAGTGTGCGTTTCAACAGATGAAGGCTCTTCTTTACAAAGCCTGGATTTAAAAGAAATGAACCAAACTTCAGGGCACGATGAACACGGTACTTTCACTAAAAAGACAAGCCTGTACACGGACAAAGACGATTCTATTCTGGTTTACCTCCATCTCATGGATTATGGCTCGAGGATCGTCTGCTTTGTGGAAGCAAGCCTGACTGCTCAGGAGGTATTCTGGCGTCGATTTTCTTTCAATGCTAGACAATCCATTGTTATTTCGGTTCCACAACCCCAAAAAATGGACAAGCTTTTGGGCTTTTACCACTTTAATGATTGGTGGACGCGTCCCTTTTTCACTTCCGGTATGAGTGAACTGCCTGAACGTACCCAATCGATTCTCTGGCAGTCCGGCTCCCACTATGCCTACTGTCTACCTGTTGTAACTTTGACTGAAAAAACGGAGATACGCGGCAGTAATGACGGCTTTGATCTTTGTCTTTCGACTAACGTAGGCGGACGAGACGACATTTCCGCGCCACTGTTCGTCCTTTCATACGGAGAGAGTTCTTTTCGCATAATTCAGGAAACGATGAAGTTCACACTTGATTTAATTGGAAATCCAACTTCACCGAGAGAAAACAAAGGTTATCCCATTGCTTTGGAATACTTGGGCTGGTGCTCTTGGGACGCGTTCCGTAACGAGGTTAACGAAGCCGGTTTAATTGAGAAACTCAAAGAATTAAATGAGAAAAACCTCCCTGTGCGTTGGGTCATGATTGATGATGGCTGGTTAGATGTGAAAGAGAAGGGGCTGATGTCATTTGAGGCGGATCCAAAGAAATTTCCCAATGGCCTTGCTTCTTTAATTGAAGTATTAAAATCGAACTTCGGGGTCCGCTGGGTCGGTGTATGGCATACCCTTTTTGGCTATTGGGCAGGGATTCATCCAGACAGCGCCATCGTCCAGGAATTTGGTGAATTTGTGTATAAAACCGTAAAAGGCCGGTTCATCCCCTACCCCCGTGCGGATAAAGGATTCGGTTTCTGGAATGCTTTTCATCGCAGTCTTCGCCACTCGGGCGTGGATTTTGTGAAGGTCGACAGCCAGGGATCGATAAACAGTTTTTTGCTTCATCACATTCCGGATGGCCGTTCGGCGTATGAAATGCACACCGCTTTAGAAGCGTCTACCGGGTTGCATTTTGATCAGCAATTGATCAACTGCATGGGGATGGAGTCGGAAAATATATGGTTTAGGCCTTCCTCATCGCTATCCCGCAACAGTGACGATTTTGTCCCCGGGAAAGAAATCAGTTTTAAAGAACACGCACTCCAGAACGCCTATAACTCCTTGTATCATCATGTACTTTACTGGGGAGATTGGGATATGTTTTGGACCAACCATGAAGAGGCGCTGCAAAATGCGGTACTTCGTGCCGTTAGCGGCGGTCCGGTCTATTTTAGCGACAAGCCTGGCGCTACGGAACCGAAAGATCTGCTCCCGCTCGTATTTCGTGACGGCAAAGTACTGAGAGCCGATCAACCCGGACTCCCGACTGCCGACATCTTGATGGTTAATCCTCAACAGGATGGCATGCCACTTAAGGTCTGGGCTCCTGTCGGAGGGGCCATTGCGGTTGGTGTATTCAACATTGACCAGGAAGACCGGATCCTTAATGGATCTATTAGCCCTTCCCAGATTCCGGTGCTGTGTAATGAAGATCAAGAATTCTATCTGTACGAGCATTTTAGCCGAAAACTGATAAAGTGTTCCTACCGTCAGAGTGTCCCCTTTACACTCAAGGAAAACGGAGTGGCTTTATACTTGATGGTTCCCATTCTGAACCATGGTTTCACACCGATTGGCCTTCTAGATAAGTATCTGTCCACAGCGGCGGTTACGATTTTATTTACCAATGATAACTCAGTCTTGCTGCAACTAAGAGAAGGCGGTACATTCGGCTTTGGCGCATGCCAAGAGCCCGCCTTAGTCACGGTCAATGGAGTACCCACTCTATTCCGGCAGGACGGGGATCTTTTTGTCATTGATACGATCGAGTCAAGTGAACCCCTAATCATTAACGTGGTGTTTTCGTAACCTTTCTTTTTTCTTTCAAGCCGCTACAAAACAGGCTGCCAAAATTTCGGCAGCCTGTTGCTATTTTCAAGACTATATTTTAATTAACCATTCCGGATCAACCGCCGAATTTGATGCAAATCGCCCTCCTTACGGAATTCCCCTGGAGCCATCCCTGTATACTTTCGGAACACTTTGCCGAAATAATTCGCATTCGAGAAACCGGACTGCTCCGCCACCTGCTCCAATGTCAGACTCACGGGCTCCAGCAGAAGAGCAGCCGCTCTCTCCAACCTCATACGAGTTAAATAGCGACCGGGAGAGAGGCCAAGCTTGCGCTCAAACTCACGGGTGAGATGGAATTTCGAACAGCCGGAAACCTCCGCCATGTCCTGAAGACCAATGCTCCGATGCAGATTATTGTCAATAAACGTCTTACACCGTTCCACGAATGGAGGCAATGGGGCGCTGTTGGCAAGAGTGACAAGATGACTGGCCAGCGACATGGCCAGTGAATAAGCAGCCCGTGAGCACTGGTACATATCGCAATAACTGTCCTCGATCGCTTCCCGATAAGTAACCCACAGGAGATGCTCCAATTCGGACTCCGGTTCAATCCGGAAAATGTAGCCGTTAACGTCTAGCCATTCCTGGAGGAGATGCAGCGCTAAGTGTGACAGTTCGAAGTAGAGCACTTCCCATCTGGGGGAATCCGGCGGAAGACGATAGAGATGATCGCCCGGAACATCAGCCAGAAAAGCATCTCCCGGCTCAAGAGAATGCTTCCTCCCCCCCGTTTCAATCTCCCCCCGACCACCCAATGTATATTGAAGCACGCAATGGTCTCCGGTACGGTTCCTTCCATCCCAGATATAATCATGTGAAGTAATCAGATGATATCCGGCACCTTTTAACAAGATATAGGGCATTGGTGTTATAAAGTGAAAAGATACCGAGGACTGCTTCCCTTGCCTGTTTTCCTCCTCACGATTCACAGCAATTTTTCACCCTTCCTTGCTAATGAAGTTACTCTTGTTTCGGTCCATTTATACCTTTACTCTAGTAATGAAAGCTTTTTTAAACTGAGTTATTTTATCCACTTGCAAAAATTATAACACTAAAGGAGCACGATTTCACTTATGGGCATCCACTACGACGAGGAACACCAAGTTTTTCACTTACAGACCCCTGGTTCCAGCTACTGCATTCAGATTGTTCGTGACGGCTACCTGGGGCATTTATACTGGGGGCGACGAATCGCCGTCTATCGGGATTCTGTATCTTTTGATTTTATCGATCGGGGCTTTTCTCCGAATCCTGACCCTGCTGACCGAAAGTTCTCCTTGGACAACCTTCCGCAGGAGTATCCGGGTTACGGGAACGGCGATTTTGGCATACCCGCCTATCAAGTCCGCCAGTCTAACGGATCTGAAATTTGCGATTTCCGTTACCAAACCCATCGGATATTTGCTGGGAAGCCAAAACTTTCAGGTCTTCCTGCCACTTATATCGAGCGGGAGAACGAAGCGGATACGCTGGAGCTTGTGCTTGAAGATGCTTTGACCGGTCTGCGTGCTACCTTGATGTATACTGTCTTTAACGAATACGACGCCATCGCGCGGTCAGTTCGTTTCGATCATACCGGATCCGACAATCTGGTCCTTCTTCGCGCGCTCAGCGCCAGTATCGATTTCAGAGATGACGAGTATGACATGTTGACCTTCTACGGTGCGCATACCAATGAACGAAATATCGCGCGGAGGCCCCTTATGCCCGGCATCCAGACTGCGGAAAGCCGGCGAGGTGCCAGCAGTCCCCAGCAGAATCCGTTTCTGGCCCTGCTTCGTCCTGGGACTGATGAAGACAATGGCGAGGTATACGCGCTCAATCTCGTTTACAGCGGAAACTTCATCGCCCAGGCCGAGGTTCAGCAGTACCGGACGACTCGAGTGTCGATCGGCATCAATCCGTTTGGCTTCTCCTGGCAGTTGGCTCCCGGAGAAAGCTTTCAAACGCCCGAGACCGTCATGGTATACTCTGCACAAGGCTTGGGCTGGATGTCTCGCGTCTTTAATAGGCTCTACCGCACGCGACTCAGTCGTGGCAAATTTCGTGACGCCGAACGGCCGATTCTAATTAATAACTGGGAGGCCACCTACTTTGACTTTAACGCTGACAAGATCGAAGCGATCGCCCGCGAAGGGAAAGAACTTGGTATGGAGCTCTTTGTCTTGGACGACGGTTGGTTCGGCAAGCGGGACAATGATTTGAGTTCCCTGGGCGACTGGACCGTTGACCACCGCAAACTTCCGGAGGGGCTGGATAATCTGGCCCGGCGAATAACCGGAATGGGCCTGCAGTTCGGTCTGTGGTTCGAACCTGAGATGGTCTCACCGGACAGCGAACTCTACCGGCGTCATCCCGACTGGTGTCTTCATGTGGCGGATCGTCCCCGTACGGTGGGTCGGAATCAACTTGTTCTCGATCTGTCGCGACGGGATGTATGCGACTATATTGTTGGAGCGGTATCCGATATTCTGTCTTCTGCGCCGATTACGTATGTCAAATGGGACATGAACCGCCATCTGACGGAGATCGGCTCTGCCCTGCTTCCGGCGGAACGCCAGCGCGAGACGGGGCACCGGTATATCCTCGGTCTGTACAGGGTATTGGATGAGCTCACTTCCGCCTTCCCAAATGTACTGTTCGAGAGCTGTTCCAGCGGAGGAGGGCGCTATGATCCCGGCATGCTCTATTACATGCCGCAAACGTGGGCAAGCGACAATACGGACGCGATCAGCCGACTAAAAATCCAATACGGTAGCAGTATGGTCTATCCAGCCGTATCCATGGGCGCTCATGTTTCGGGTGTGCCGAATCATCAAGTCAACCGGATTACCCCTCTTGACACCCGGGGACATGTCGCGATGTCGGGAAACTTTGGCTACGAGCTCGACCTTACCACGATGTCGCCGCAGGAAAAAATAATGGTCAAGTCCCAAATTGCGCTGTATAAAGAAATTCGCCACCTTATCCAATTCGGAGAATTTTATCGGATTTTAAGTCCGTTCGAGGGCAATGAGGCGGCCTGGGCCTTTGTTTCTGATGACCAGAGCGAAGCTGTACTTGCTTTCTTCCGAGTGCTGAGCCAGCCGGGTGAAAGGGTGCCTATTTTGAAATGCAAAGGATTGAATCCGGATCACTTGTATCGACATCACGAAACCGGAAAGGTATACGGAGGTGACGAGCTGATGTACGCCGGTTTGACGCTTCCAAGAATTAAAGGGGATTTTATCAGCCTGTTGTGGCGGTTCAGCAAGACAGACGAGCAATGAATATATCAGAGCCAAACAATAAAACTACTTCAGAAAACGGGGCCTGGAATCATGAGATTTCAGGCCCCGCTAGCTCACCTCGACGCCGGTTTGACGTAGTTATCCCCTATTGGAGGAGGTATTCAGGTAA
>NZ_JBHIRX010000027.1:0-65447 GCF_042138595.1 Paenibacillus terreus
GAGCGATTAAGCTCATTTGAATCTGACGAGATATCATATCTCAATATTCGCTCCGTCATTTATTCTGTCATAGACACAAACCAAATGACTTCGCGGTTGGGTTTTACGATGTAAAACCTACTCACTCGTTGTTCAGTTTTCAAAGATCAAACACTTATTTTTCATCATCACCGCATCTCAGCGGCGACTTTTATAATATATCATTTATCCTTCGCTTTGGCAAGAACTTTTTTAAAAAGTTTTTTTTGTTTTGTCACAGCCATTCAAAGAACGAAAATCAATTTATCATAGAATGTCGGCGGAAGTCAACGGAAATTTGTATCTACTCTGATATCTTGCCCCTGATAGCATATTTCGATAGCTCTTTCGGAGCCGCGAACCGTGCATACATCCGAAACACAGTCTTGTACCGTAAAACTATTGCATTGCGAATATCCTGATCCAGACGTTTATCACTCAAATCCATCAGCATTTCGTCCAGCTCCCGACGAAGGACGTAGTCCAGTTCCTTACACTCTTTTTCGTTAAACAGCATACCCATCATTACGATCATGCTCCCTTGCTCGTTATATTATTAAGTATCCTATAGTGAAATCGGTTATATGCCGTAACGCCCTCCGCCTTCAATCTATTGCATGAATGGTTTTTGTCTGTATAGTTGTTCCAACGTTTACTGTTTTTTAAACGGATTTTAATAAAGTTCAAACGAATTCCGTTTAAATTTCACGCCCTATCGCTTTTTCAGCCTCTCATCAAGCTGTAAGATACAGTGCTTTCTATGATGGCTGCGATAAACAGGAGAATGACAACCCAAAGCGCAACATTCCATGTCTGCTTCATGAAGACCGGCCAGGACTTTGCAGGCTTCACTCTGCTGCTTTCCATGTTGACTCCCCTGCGGATCGATGACATGACCATCCCGCCAAACTTTAAACCGTACGCACAGGCGATCAATAAAACCGGGAGCTCGATGATACCATGCGGCAGCAGCCCTTTGACAATCAACTCATACAGATTAGCCGCCGAGTTTGCAGCCACCCAGTGAACCAGGAAACCGATGACCATGCCGTTCATTACTATAAAAATGACCGGAATGATCCCGAACGCCGCCCCCATAAACATAACCAGCACACACTTAATTGCGTTATTGAAAAAAATAAAGATGAAAAAACTAAGCTGCGCATTGCCTGATTCCTGCAGCCTTCCCGCAACCTGTCCCAGCCCTTCTATCTGCTGTTTGAGCATCTGCTCAATGACTCCCGTACTGATCCAGCCCAAGGCTATGCTTGCGCAAAACAGCAAAACAGTGAACAGCAAAACTCCCTTCATCGAATTCAAGATTTTCAAAAATGCTCCGAAACCCAAAATGAATCCCTCCTAGTTAAATTCTATAATCATAAGAAAAACGTTTATCGACGTATACTCGGAGAAGACAGACCGCACTCAGCGGAAGTTTTTCTTGAGATTATAGAGTTGTTCAGCTCCACTGAAAACTTATGAACTCTATAATCATAAAAAACATGGCCATGCATAGTGTAAAGTAAACAAGCTACTCTCCGGGAAAGGGGACCAAAGTGCATGAATTCTTTCTTTTATGTATTAAACGGCAAAAAGATCAAACGGTTTCTTATCGGTTTCGCAGCTGCTGTTTTTGCCATCGGCATCGTATATGTAGAACGCAGCAATATCAGTGTCTTTTCGGAGGAAGCCCCTGCAGCTGTATACAGTGTGCCGACTGAGAAAAAGGTCATTGCCCTGACCTTCGATATTAGCTGGGGTGATAAACGAACAGCCCCTATTCTGGAGGTCTTGAAGGAGAAGAAGCTGCAGAAAGCAACCTTTTTCTTATCCTCCCCCTGGAGCAAAACCCATCCGGAGCTTGTAAAGCAAATTGTGGACAGCGGGTATGAAATCGGGAGCCATGGACACAAGCACGAAAACTATACAAGCCTCAGCGATGAGGAAATACGCAGCCAAATTACGACAGCCCATACGATGTTAACCGACCTGACCGGGAAAGAACCCAAACTCATTCGTCTGCCCAATGGGGATTTTGATAAAAGAGTGCTGCAGATCGCAACCGAGTTAGGCTATACAACCATTCAATGGGATACCGATTCCCTGGACTGGAAAAACCCCGGCACTCAGAAAATCATTGACCGTGTTGTATCCAGAGCTCATCCGGGGGACATCGTTCTCCTTCATGCCAGCGATTCCTCTCAGCAGACTCATGAGGCCCTCCCCGTCATCATCGACAAATTGCGTGAGCAGGGCTACGAATTCGTAACCGTATCTGAGCTGCTGCAGCAAGGCACACAACAAGGAAAAGAAGTCAGGGACCAAGCGATGCTGCAGCAGGCCATTGAAGACGCCGCAGGGTTGTAAGCTCCATATTAAGCCATCCGGCAGCCGACTACAGTCGGCTGTTTGTTTTTCGTTTGTACAGACTTATTTTACTGCCATCCCATCAAAATTCCAAAAAGGCTGCAACATAATTCAGTCCCGGCGACCGCATACTATGCACAGTCACTTTATAAGGAGGGCAAGGTCCATGAAATGGCCGCACTATCGACTGATATGCGCAATACTTTGCATCGGAGCCGTACTGTCGGGCTGCGGATCTGAGCAAAATTATTCATCTCCTCCACAGCCCAGCTATAAGGAAATGAAAACCATGGTTGTAGATATTCTCAAAAGTGATGAAGGAAAAAAAGCGGTCGAGGAAGCCATGACCAGCGGAAGCGGTGCCTCATCTGGCGGAGGATCGGGCGGTACGATGGGCATGAAAATGCTGATGTCTTCATCAGCCTCCGGTGATCTCAAAACAGCGGTCAAGGATACATTGACTTCGCCCGAATACCAGAAGGAATTTGAGAAAATTATGACGGATCCGGCATTTGCGGGGGAATTCGCTAAAGCCATAAACAAGCAGAACAAAGAGCTGCACATGCAGTTAATCAAGGATCCGACTTATCAGAAATCGGTGCGGGAAATGCTTAGGTCGCCTGAAGTCAGCACCATGATGCTTGATATGACCAAAACCCCCGAATACCGCAAGCAAACCATGACCATCATGCAGGAAGCGATGCAAAATCCTCTGTTCAGGCTTGAAGTTATGAGTCTTCTGAAAAACGTAGTTCATGAGGAGCTGCAGCCAAAGGAAAAGAAAAAAGGTGGAGGCGGCGGTGGCGGAAAACAAGGTCAAGGTGGAGAAAGCTCAGGCCAGGGCGGGGAACAAGGCGGATAATGCTTAAAAAGGACAGCCCGACATTCATGCCGGTTCTGTCCTTATCTTTATTTTGCAGAGTGATTCAGCTGCCCTCAAGCCCGATCACATGCTTCGCGATCTGGTCATACAGCTGTCCATGCTCGGTATCCGCCTTATAGACGGATGGTGAAAAATCAGGCTCGGAAGGATGATTATCCGGAGCTCCCAGCGGGATTTGGGCAAGAAGAGGAACGCGCAGTGTCTCTGCCAGCAGCGCTCCCCCTCCCCTGCCGAACACGTAGTCCTTTTCCCCTGTCCGTGACTGGTAATAGGACATATTCTCCACAACGCCCAGCACCTCATGATCCGTCTGCACAGCCATGGCACCGGCACGGGCAGCGACATAAGCAGCGGTAGCGTGCGGGGTTGTAACGATAATTTCCTTGCTGTGTGGAATCATCTGATGAACGTCCAGGGCAATATCACCGGTTCCGGGCGGCAAATCAAGCAGCATGTATTCAGGACGCCCCCAGTTCACATCACTGAAAAACTGACGCAGCATCCGTCCCAGCATCGGACCGCGCCAGATGACCGGGTTATTCTCTCTGACAAAGAAACCCATGGACATCACTTTGACACCAAAACGTTCGACTGGCTGGATAACACCATCCTCTACAACCGGATACTCTTCAATGCCCATCATGTCAGGAACACTGAATCCGTAGATATCCGCGTCGATAATGGCCACACGTTTACCGTTACGGGCCAATGCTGCAGCAAGATTGACGGTTACCGTGGATTTGCCCACACCGCCTTTGCCGCTGGCAATTGCAATGAAGCGGACGCCTGATTGCGGATCAAGCAGCTCATGTCCCTCCATGCCGGCCGCGTGCCCTTTCGTAAGAACAGGATCGCTCTGCTCCCCCTTCTCTTCGCCCAGCGCCGCCCGTTCACGCTCCGACGCCTCCCGAAACCGTATATGAATATTCGAAACCCCGGCATGGCCCAGAGCTTCCCTGATCTCATGGTCCAGCTTTGTTCTGACCTCTCCATTGTCTGTTACCAATACGACGGTTAAGGAAACCTGATTGTCACGTACGACAATATCTCGAATAAACTCCAATTCCGTCAAATTTGTGCCGCTGCCCGGCTCCTGTATACGATGAAGCGCCTCCAAGACCTGTTCTCTAGCCAGCATTAACGAGTTCACCCCTGCTTCGAATAATTGAAATGCACTTCTGCCTGCTGACCTTATTATAGCATTATCCCCCGCTACATGCCTGCTGGCGTAGTGACGCGCTCACCCGAGATATAACGCAGAATCCCTTTATAGACCGCTGCGGATATTTGACGCTGGTACGCCTCATCGGCCAGCAGCCGCGCTTCCTGGGGATGCGACAGGAAACCGATCTCCACGAGGGCTGAAGGCATCTTGAGTGCCTGCAGCAGATAAACGGTGTCTACAGTCTTGGCAACCCGGTCCGTATTCTCCATATTTCGGCGGATCTCATCCTGTATCAGGGCCGCCAGTGAAGCGTTGTCCGCATGGCTCGGGTAATAAAAGGTTTGAGCCCCACTCCACCTGCTTGATGGAACGCTGTTCATATGGACGCTGAGAAAGAGGTCTGCATTATATTCCTCAATGAGGCGCACACGCCGCTTAAGATCCTCGGTTTTCCGCCTGGAATATCCCTGGGTGGACTCATCCGCAAGATCCCGGTCGTCCTCACGGGTCAGCTTGACCACAGCTCCGGCCTGCTGCAGATAATCGCGAAGGTAGAGTGTGATCGCTAGATTGATATCCTTTTCGATGACCCCTTCCTTGCTTACAGCTCCTCCATCCGGACCGCCATGGCCTGCATCCAGCACAATGACCTTCCCGGCCAGCGGCAGGCTCCAATAAGTCCAGGTGGTTGACGCAGGGATATCTGATACGGTCACCGCTGCGAAAAGAAACATCAGGCATAAACCAAGCAGCCATCTTCTCAACGTACGGTAGCGAATCCATAAAGTGATGTTGCGCTTTCGGTATTTGAGCATAAAAAAACGCCTCCGTTCCCATACAGATACTATTGATCTATATGGGACAAGGCGGACAAATAGTACATCAAGAGCCAATTTGTTGAGACATGCCTTCAATAAGAATTTGCGCTACCTCCGGTCTCGTAAATTCCGGCGGCGGGCAGACGCCGTCACGCAGCAATCCACGGACCTTCGTGCCTGACAATGTCAAATGATCTTCTTTCGGATGCGGGCATGTTTTGCTGGAAGCCATATTCCCGCATCTTTTGCAGAAAAAGCTGTGTTCGAAGAACAATGGTGTAATGCCCAGCTCCTCGGCCGTAAAGTTGCTGAAAATTTCCTGAGCCTCATAGGTTCCGTAATAATCTCCTACCCCGGCATGGTCCCGTCCAACAATAAAATGGGTGCAGCCGTAGTTTTTACGAACCATCGCATGGAAAATCGCCTCACGTGGGCCTGCATAACGCATCGCTGCCGGGAACACGCCCAGGAAGGTACGATTGGCAGGATAATAATGCTCCAGCAGAACCAAGTAACTCTTCATGCGCACATCAGCGGGTACGTCGTCCGACTTCGTCTCACCAACGAGCGGATTCAGGAACAGCGCATCCACGATTTCCAAGGCACTCTTCTGAATATACTCATGTGCACGATGGACAGGATTGCGTGTCTGAAAGCCTACAACGGTCTTCCAGCCCTGCTCGGCGAAATGACGGCGGGTGTCGGCAGGATCGAAATAAAACTCGCCGAATTTGGCAGGCTGTGGTCTGTTCAATACGTACACAGGTCCGCCTACGTAAGTAGAGGGGCGCTCAAACAGCTTCTTTACTCCGGGATGCTCGGGATCATCGGTTTTAAAGACACGTCTTGCTTCTTCGCCCTGATCGGCCTGGTACAGGCTGGTTACGTCCAAAATTCCGTAGATGATCCCGTCCCCTTCTCCAATCAGCGCGGCCTGCTCGCCGACAGTGAGTGTCGAGGCAGTGGATTCATCCACTGCAAGTGTAATGGGGATGCTCCATACTGTGCCGTCTGCAAGACGCATCCGCTCCACAACGGAATGATAATCCTGCTCATTCATAAACCCGGTCAGAGGAGAAAAAGCCCCTACCCCTATAAGGTCCAAATCGGAGATCGTCCAGGTGTTAACGCGGATCGCTGGAAGCTGTTTTGCCTTTTGCAGAAGAGCTTCCCGTTCTTCCCCCTCTGCTAAACGGTTAATCAGGGTTCCCCCATGCGGAAGTATAGCGGTCATATGATATCTCTCCTTCTACGAATTATTTATGAAGTCCGCATTCGGTTTTGTCGGAGCCGGACCAACGGCCTGCGCGTGGATCCTCTCCGGGAGCAACAGGGCGTGTGCAGTGCTCGCATCCAATACTCGGATAGTTCTGGTCATGCAGAGGGTTATAAATGACATTGTTGTCCCGGATATAGTTCCATACATCCTCAGAAGTCCAGTCAGCAAGCGGATTAAATTTAACGAGGCCGAATTTTACGTCATATTCGATTTTTTTCGCATTGGCGCGGGTAGGGGCCTGATCGCGGCGAATACCCGTAATCCATGCTTCATATTGGGACAGTATACGTGTCAACGGTTCAACCTTGCGGATATTACAGCAGGCATTAGGATCAGACTTCCACAGCTCCTCACCATGCTCTGCCGCCTGCTCCTGAGGGGTCAGCTTTGGAGATACCCGCACAAATTCCATTTGATATTTATCCATCATCCGATCGCGTGTCTCGTAGGTTTCCTTGAAATGAAAATCTGTATCTAAATAAAATATATCCGTGGAGGGGCTTATCTTTTGCAGCATATCGACCAGCACGACATCCTCTGCTCCGAAGCTGCAGGCAAAGGTGATATTCGGAAAGGTCTCAACGGCGTAACGAATCACATCTTCCGGCCCGGCATGCTCAAGCTCTTCCGCTTTCACTTGAATCAATTGTTCCTTCTCCAATAAGTTCATGTTGGAAACGCCTCCTTTTCAATCCCTACTAAACAAATAAGAATTATAAATTCAGTATAAAACTTTCTATCTAAATGTCAATGTGGAAAAAAGTAAAAATAATGCCCGAACAGATATTTAGCGTATCAATACAGGGTTTTTATCATGAAGATAAAAAAGGTTGATTACAATGATTTCCTGACCGAAAAAACGTGAATATATCAAGGTTTTTCAGAAAAATCGGCTGTAAATTCCGAAGGAGATGGAATTTTATTCATTTGACCTTTGTTAGGCGATTTTTTAGAATAGGAACGCATTTCAGCCGTAAAGGCAGTTCAATTACTGTTATGGAGCAAAAGAAAGAAGGTTTTGGAGTGGAAGCTTTTTATGTTAACGAAGATGGTTCTCTTTCTACCCCGTTAAAAGGCAAGGACGTGCTGGCCAATCCCCTGCTGAATAAAGGGGTCGCTTTTTCGCATGAAGAACGGCGTGAACTGGGGCTTGAGGGCATTTTGCCCCCTACGGTGCTGACGCTTGATGAACAGGCGGATCGCGCCTACAAGCAGTTTCTTGCTCAACCCACCATGCTGCGCCGCAACGCTTCGTTGAATGATCTGTACAACCGAAATGTCGTATTGTATTACAGGCTGCTGACGGATCATCTGAGCGAAATGCTGCCTGTTGTATATACACCAACGGTAGGACAGGCCATCCAGGAATACAGCCATGAATATCACCGGCCTGGTGGCGTCTATTTATCCATCGATAACCCCCAAGGTATTGAAGAGGCCTTCCGCAATACTGGTCTAAGTGCTGAAGATGTGGATCTGATCGTCGTTACGGATTCCGAGAGCATACTCGGCATAGGAGACTGGGGAGTCGGGGGCATTAATATCGCTATTGGCAAGCTGGCCGTATATACCGCCGCTGCAGGGATTCATCCTGGACGGGTTCTTCCGGTGGTGCTGGATGTAGGAACGAATAATGAGCGGCTGCTTGCCGATCCTCTGTATATTGGCAACCGCCATCACCGGGTGCGCGGAGAGCGATATGACCAATTCATCGATACGTTCGTCCAAAAAGCCTGTGAGCTGTATCCGGACGCACTGCTTCACTGGGAAGACCTTGGCAATGTGAATGCCCGCAGCATTATTGAAAAGTACGGAAATCAGATCCTTACATTTAATGATGATATTCAAGGAACAGGAGCCGTGACACTCGCCGCGGTAATGTCTGCCCTTAAAATAACCCGGGTTCCTCTGTCCGAGCAGCGAATCGTTGTCTTCGGTCCCGGGGCAGCCGGTATAGGCAATGCCGATCAGATTCGTGACGCCATGATGCGCAGCGGACTGTCGGAGCAGGAAGCCTTGAGCCGCTTCTGGGCCTACGACTATCGCGGTTTATTAACGGATGAAACGGAAAATGTGCTCGCATTCCAAAAGCCCTATGTCCGGAAAAACTCTGAAATCCGTGAATGGAAAAGCAGCAGCGATGGAACAATAACACTGCTTGAAGTGATCCGTCAGGTGAAACCGACAATACTGATCGGAACGTCCGGTTCTGCCGGCGCCTTTTCCGAGGAAGTGGTCAGAGAAATGGCCAAGCATGTCGAGCGCCCGATCATTATGCCCATGTCCAATCCTACGGCACTTGCTGAGGCCATTCCGGAGGATCTGATCCGCTGGACGGACGGGAAAGCGCTGATCGCCACAGGAAGCCCCTTTGAGCCTGTAGCTTATAACGGAACAACTTATGAAATCGGCCAATCGAACAATGCGTTCGTATTCCCTGGCCTGGGTCTGGGTGCGATCGTCGTTAAGGCCAGCGTGATTACAGGAGGAATGTTTACGGCGGCAGCGGAAGCTGTTGCCCGTATGGTGGATCTGTCCAAGCCCGGGGCAGCCCTGCTGCCTAATATCAGCCAACTGCGGGAAGTGTCGCTTGCTGTAGCAGAGGCCGTAGCCCAGGCTGCAATCAGTGATAACGTCGCCCGCACTCACCCGGACAGTATCCGCGAGGCAATTGAAGGTTTAATTTGGGAACCTGCCTATCGCCGGGTTAAAGCAGCTATGCCAGTTCCCGTATGACTTTTTGTTCTTTATAAAAGATGTAAAGCCCAAAAGCACAGCTTCCTGCGAACGTTCAGAGCTTCTTGTTTTGAACTCGCAGGGAGTTCTTTTTATTTTGACCACAATAACAGAAAGCGGGTATTTCCTCATGAGCATGAGTGTGGGACACATTTTTTTGATTCTGATCCCTATATTTTTTGTAATTATTTTGGGTTTCCTTGCCGGTCACTTTAAAAAATTTAATGAAACCACGTCCAAGGGACTTAATACACTTGTCACTAAATTTGCGCTGCCCGCACACTTGTTTGTCGGGATTACCACCACTCCCAGATCCACCTTGATCCAGGAATGGCCATTTCTGCTGGCGCTTTTTATCGGAATCATTATCTTTTACATTGCAGTACTTCTGGTCAGCCGCCTTCTGTTCAAACATTCTCTGACCGAAGCCTCCATGTTCTCCGTCAATTCAGCCCAACCCACTTTCGCTTTCATGGGAATTCCTGTACTTGGTGCCCTGTTTGGCGCCTCTGCAGTATCCATCCCTATCGCCTTAACAGGCATTATTGTAAATGCGATTCTGGACCCTCTCGCTACGATTATCGGGACAGTAGGCAGCAGGACGTCTGCCAAAGAACACGAAGACCTCTGGAAGGTAACCTCCAGCTCCATTCTGCATGGCCTTAAGGAGCCTTTGGCCTGTGTTCCATTGATTGGAGTTATCCTAGTTCTCTTCGGTTTCAAAAGCCCGCAGCTGGTTACCAGCTCACTTAATCAGATTGGAGATATCACTTCCGGTGCCGCTCTGTTCGCTGTCGGTGTCACCATTGGATTGAAACGGATCAGTTTCAGCCTCACCGCCTTCACGATTGCTGCTCTCAAAACGATCGTACAGCCCTTGCTTATGATGCTTATTGCATACCTGTGCGGGTTATCAGCCGCAGATACCGTTAAGGCGGTCCTGCTTGTGTCCTTTCCCGGCTCCGCTGTAGCTGCCATGATTGCCGTCCGCTTCGACAGCCTGGAGGCCGAGACAGCGTCAGCCTTCATTCTAAGCGCGGTTATATCGCTGGCAACCCTCCCGCTGCTGATCTCCTTGCTGATGTAGTTTATGAAGGTGTAAAACGACTCAAAGGTATAAGTGAACGGACGTTCAGCTACGCTGAAAACTAATTAACTCTTTAACCATAAAAAAGCCCCAGACCATAAAGGCCAAGGGCTTGGTGATCCTTGATAGACAAGGAATATTAACGTTTCGAGAACTGAGGAGCGCGACGAGCGGCTTTGAGACCGTATTTTTTACGTTCTTTCATCCGTGGGTCACGAGTCAGGAAGCCTGCTTTTTTCAAAGCTGGACGGAACTCAGGGTCTGCTTTCAGCAGAGCACGGGAGATCCCGTGACGGATTGCTCCGGCTTGACCAGAAATACCGCCGCCATGAGCGATAACGATCACGTCATAGTTTCCGTTTGTTTCAGTCAGGTTCAGTGGTTGTCTTACGATCATTTTCAGTGTTTCCACACCAAAATATTCATTGATATCACGTTTGTTAATGACAATGCGTCCTTCACCCGGTACGAGACGAACACGAGCTACCGAATGTTTACGACGACCTGTCCCATAGTATTGTACTTGTGCCATGAAACTGTCCTCCTTTTAATTAACCGCGAAGTTCGTAAACTTCAGGTTTTTGTGCTGCATGTGGATGCTCAGTGCCTCTGTAAGCTTTCAGTCTCAGCTTCATTTTCTCGCCCATGCGAGTTTTAGGAAGCATGCCATGAACAGCCAACTCCAGCATACGTTCAGGTTTGTTTTTCACCATATCTTGAGCGGTTGTAACTTTCAGACCGCCTGGATGCAGGGAGTGACGGTAGTATTTTTTGTTCTCCATTTTCTTGCCTGTCAGGACGATTTTCTCCGCATTGATAACAATAACGAAATCGCCGCCGTCCACATGTGGAGTGAATTCAGGCTTATGTTTGCCGCGGATCAACGCAGCCGCTTCGCTAGCCAGACGGCCAAGCGTTTTGCCTTCAGCATCAATAATGTGCCATTTGCGCTCAACTTCACTTGGCTTAGCCATATACGTAGTACGCATGGAAAGTTTCCTCCTTCAGATCGCTCACATAAATATGAAATTTATCTTTTTTTTTCAAAAAGCTCATTTATCTTCGTTCATTAAGTTGTTGCTTTTGTGATGGATGGATATTGCTATAAGGTGTAAATCTTAACTGGGGCTGTGGGAAAGCCATTAAGAAAACACAACTTATATATTACATGATTTATATGCATTCCGCAAGCAAAAACTTAAGTTTTTTGGACGTTTTCATCATATTCCACATTCCACAGCATCAGCCCGTGAGCAACCGCCGTTGGCCCCGCTTTGGTACGGTTTTTGGCAGCCAAAATCCCCGGAATATCCTCAGGTGTCTTCTTTCCTTCTCCTACATCCATCAGTGTCCCAACCATAATTCGAACCATATGCTGCAGAAAGCCGCCCCCGGTCACATAAATATGGATAATCCCCTGATCGTCCGATCCGGGACGGGAAAAAGAATGATCAACTTCTATATGTGCCTCATATACAGTTCTGACATGATTGAGCTTCTGCGACTGTGTGGACGCAAACGAAGTATAGTCATAGGTACCGACCATCAGCTGCAGCGCCCTGCGCATGGCCTCGATATCCAGACGCGTTGGATGATGAAACTGCGTTCGACGATGAAAAATATCCGGAAAACGGTTGGGGTTAATGCTGTAACGGTATGTCTTCCGTTTGGCCATGTGGCGCGCATGAAACGACAGCGGAACCTCTTTCGCATCCGTGAGAATAATATCCTCCGGCAGCCACGCGTTCAGCGCCAGACACCAGCGGTGGACCGGGATGCGCGATTCGGTCTTAAAATTGAACACCTGGCCGTAGGCATGCACTCCCGCATCCGTGCGGCCTGAGGCCGTAATCTTGACCCTCTCCCCTGTCAGGGAAAATATCGCATTCTCGATATGATCCTGAATCGTATTGCCACCCGGCTGAGTCTGAAAGCCATGGTAATGGGTTCCGTCATAGTTCACTCTCATGCATATGTTCCGCATGCTCCTAACACACCTTAGCATTCAAATTATCAAGTTCCGAGGAACGCTGATCCGATGTGGAGGATCGGCCGTTCCCTCAATTGTGAAACGCTGGCTCGAAGTAAGCCAGTCGTTTCACCTCCAGCGAAGCGCTGGCCCGAAGCAGGCCAGCCGCTTCGCTGCCCGGCGGAGCGTTGATCCAGATTCGGGATCAATCGCTCCGCCCCGCTCGCATGGAAGGCTCTACAGGATCACTGCCCCATAGGGGGAGTGATCCTGTAGAGAGCCAATCCTACATCAAATGCCGTGTATCTCCACCTAATTCCCTCTCTCCGCCAAGTTTGCGGGGGTCCAGGGGGTCGCAGACCCCGCTGGGGTCCCCTACAAGTTTTCCTTTGGAAAACTACTTCGGAAGCATAAGCACGCTAAGGGGGATTTAGGGGGATCGAAAACACATAAAAGGAGAAGCCCCTACATAGAGCTTCTCCAACAGGAAAAAAAGGGCTGCTCAGAATCAACCGACTCTGCCCACCCTTTCCTCATCCATACCTGCTTACGCGCGGTCAACCAGTTCCAGGTAAACCATCGGAGCGGCGTCGCCACGACGAGGTCCCAGCTTCAGGATACGAGTGTATCCGCCTGGACGCTCGGCATAACGAGTAGCCAGTTCGCTAAACAGTTTTTGAATTGCGTCCTGCTCACCATCCAAAGTTTCACGGCGAACGTATGCAGCTACCTGACGGCGTGCATGCAGATCTCCCTGTTTTGCTTTGGTGATCAGTTTCTCAGCGATAGAACGAACTTCTTTTGCTTTCGCTTCCGTGGTTTGGATACGCTCGTACAAGAACAGATCAGTTACCATGTCACGGAACAAAGCTTTACGGGCGCTGGAGTTACGGCCCAGTTTTTGATATGCCATGTTTTTCCCCTCCTTCTTACAAACGTTGCTGTATTACTCTTCCGTACGGAGTCCTAAACCAAGTTCCTCGAGCTTCTCTTGAACCTCTTCCAAAGATTTGCGGCCCAGGTTGCGGACCTTCATCATATCTTCTTCCGATTTCGTCGTAAGCTCCTGTACTGTATTGATACCAGCGCGCTTGAGGCAGTTATAGGAACGGACGGAGAGATCCAGCTCTTCGATCGTCATTTCCAGAACTTTTTCTTTCTTGTCTTCCTCTTTTTCAACCATGATCTCAGCATCTTTGGCTTCGTCGGTCAAACCAACAAACAGCATCAAATGCTCAGTCAGGATTTTAGCCCCAAGACTGACAGCCTCTTCAGGCCGAATGCTTCCGTCGGTCCATACTTCCAGTGTCAGCTTGTCATAGTTGGTCACTTGGCCTACACGCGTATTTTCCACACCGTAGTTTACGCGGGAAATCGGAGTGTAGATGGAGTCGACGGGGATTACGCCAATAGGCTGATCCTCACGCTTGTTACGATCTTGCTTAACATAGCCGCGTCCGCGATTGGCGAAAATACGCATGTGAAGTCTCGAACCTGGTCCAAGCGTAGCGATATGAAGATCCGGATTCAGGATTTCAACATCGCTGTCCGCACGGATATCTCCTGCCGTTACGGCTCCTTCGCCTTCCGCGTCGATTTCGAGTACTTTCTCTTCATCGGAGTGGATCTTGAGCGACAAAGCTTTCAGGTTAAGAATGATCTCCGTTACGTCTTCCATTACGCCAGGAACCGTTGCAAATTCGTGTAAAACCCCATCAATTTGTACTGATGTGACTGCCGCACCCGGCAGGGAGGAAAGTAAGATACGGCGAAGCGAGTTGCCCAGCGTCGTACCATATCCGCGTTCCAAAGGTTCTACCACGAATTTCCCGTAGGTGCCATTATCATTGACGTCAACCGTCTCAATTTTCGGCTTTTCGATTTCAATCACTGCAATATCCCTCCTTCAAAACGTCGCTCCTATAATGAAACATTCACCTTATCCAAACTTTACCATGCAGTATGCCTAAACAACCATTCTTGGCAGAATGCGCCGGTTTTATACTACACGCTGAGGGAAAATCTCATTAGACACGACGGCGTTTTGGAGGACGGCATCCGTTATGAGGTACCGGAGTCACGTCTTTAATCAGGTTAACTTCCAGACCTGCAGCTTGCAGAGAACGGATAGCTGCTTCACGGCCTGCGCCTGGTCCTTTAACCATAACTTCAACAGTTTTCATGCCGTGCTCCATTGCGGCTTTGGCAGCTGTTTCAGCAGCCATTTGCGCTGCGAATGGAGTGGATTTACGGGAACCGCGGAATCCCAGACCGCCGGAGCTGGCCCAAGAGATTGCGTTACCGTGTGGATCCGTGATAGTAACGATGGTGTTGTTAAACGTGGAACGGATGTGTGCCACGCCGGATTCGATATTTTTACGGTCACGACGTTTTGTACGTACGACTTTTTTCGGTTTAGCCATTGAATGTTATCCTCCTTTCTTATTTCTTTTTATTTGCTACAGTACGACGAGGTCCTTTACGTGTACGGGCATTCGTTTTTGTACGTTGACCGCGAACAGGCAGACCACGACGATGACGAATACCGCGGTAGCAGCCGATCTCAGTCAGACGTTTAATATTCAAGGAAATTTCACGACGCAGGTCACCTTCTACTTTAACCGCTTTGTCGATCGTTTCACGTAATTTGCTCACTTCATCTTCCGTCAAGTCACGAACACGAGTGTCCGGATTGATGCCTGTTTCCTTCAGAACTTTTTGGGAAGTCGTTTTACCGATTCCGAAAATGTAAGTCAAGGCGATCTCAACGCGTTTGTCACGTGGCAAATCCACACCAGCTATACGAGCCATTTTACGCTACACCCCCTTCTATTAACCTTGTTTTTGTTTGTGCTTCGGATTTTCGCAAATAACCATTACATTCCCTTTGCGGCGAATGACTTTGCATTTTTCGCAAATGGGTTTTACAGAAGGTCTTACCTTCATGTTCATTCCCTCCTCCAAGCTTTACCACTGGAAAAGCTCGTATCGTAAGTCTTCTTAAAGAGTTTTGCGGAACATAACCTGTTGATTCAGATAGACCTGATCTCATAGGAGATCAGACACGATTTATTTACGGTAAGTTATACGACCCTTGGTCAGATCGTAAGGCGATAACTGTACGACCACTTTGTCGCCTGTCAGAATGCGGATAAAATGCATACGCAGCTTTCCGGATACGTGAGCAAGAATCTGGTGACCGTTCTCGAGCTCCACTTTGAACGTAGCGTTCGGAAGCGGCTCAATCACCGTACCTTCCACTTCAATGACATCTTCCTTGGCCAAAATTAGTCTCCTTTCTCTTCAGCGTGAAATTGGGCAGATTCCAGAAAACGGTTCACTGCAAAACGCAACTTGCCGTTTGTAACCCGGCCGCTTTCATTTAAACTGTTTACTACCTCGCTGCTAATCACCGGCTGGGGCTCCAGATGAAGAATATTCTTCTTCTTGGCCTGGTCAAACTTCCTTTTGTCCCCGTCCGCAATATATACAAACCTGCTGTCCGCAATGGAAACGACGACCGCTGCCTGGCCGGCATCTCTGCCTTTCAGGATTTTCACAAGCTGACCAATCTGCAGGCTGCCTTGATCTACCATCAATATCACCTACGAATTCAGTGTAGTGAAAATTTCCATGCCGTCCGGGGTTACTGCCACTGTATGCTCGAAATGGGCGCACAATGACCCGTCCACCGTCACGACCGTCCAGTTGTCTTCCAACGTCCTTACATGGCGGGCTCCCGCGTTAACCATCGGTTCGATCGCCAGCACCATGCCGGGTTTCAGTCCCGGTCCCCTATCAGGAATCCCGTAGTTTGGAATCTGCGGTTCCTCATGCAGCTTGGCTCCTATACCGTGTCCGACATATTCCCTCACTACCGAAAAACCAGCATCCTCAATATATTTCTGTATCGCATGCGATATAGTAAACAAGCGAACGTCCGGTTTGACAAATGCCAGTCCCGCCATCAGGGCCCCCTCGGTCACATCCAACAGCCGTCTTGCATCTGGTGAGATGCTGCCGACCGGATACGTCCAGGCGGAATCCCCATGGTACCCCCGATACTGCGCGCCAATGTCAAACGTCACGATATCACCTTCGTTTAAAATGCGGCTTCCAGGAAATCCGTGAACCAGTTGTTCGTTGACTGAAGCGCAAATACTAGCAGGAAAACCATTATAACCTTTAAAAGACGGCACAGCTCCTTGACTGCGAATGTACTGATCAGCTATATGATCGAGTTCTCCTGTAGTAATACCAGGCTCAATATGTTCGGCCAGGAGGCGATGACATTCCGCCACGATGCGCCCGGCTTCCCTCATAAAGCTCAATTCCGTTTCGGACTTGCAAATGATCATTACAGTTAACCCCGCAGCAAGGATACGATATCTTTGGAAACTGCATCGATATCCTGCTCCCCGTCTATTTGACGCAGAAGACCTTTGTTCTCATAAAACGTGAGGAGTGGTGCTGTTTTGTTACTGTACTCGTCAAGCCGTTTGCCTACGCTCTCTTCGTTGTCGTCGGAGCGCTGGTACAGCTCGCCGCCGTCTTTATCGCAAATGCCTTCAACCTTGGGCGGATTGAATATCAGGTGATAGGTCGCTCCGCAGGTTTTGCAAATGCGCCGTCCGGTAATCCGCGCCATCAAACGGTCACGGTCTACTTTCAAATCAACGACATGATCGAGTTTGGTGCCCAGCCGTCCAAGAATTCCATCCAACGCTTCAGCCTGAGCCAGGGTTCTTGGAAATCCGTCCAGCAAGAAACCCTTCTTGCAGTCTGCCTGTTGGAGCCTTTCTTCAACAATGCCAATCGTAACATCATCCGGAACGAGTTCGCCGCGTTCAATGTACTCCTTCGCTTTCAATCCGATCGGAGTCCCCTGCTTCATCGCCAGACGAAAAGCGTCTCCGGTTGAAATGTGAGGGATGCCGAACTCATTCACGATGACATCCGCTTGTGTTCCTTTTCCAGCCCCGGGAGGGCCCATGATAAGAATGTTCACAATCTGTCACTCCCTCAAGACGACCCCTACACAAGAAACAGCACAATAGGTGCCGTTGACAAGTAAATTACCTGTCCCGGAACCTATCGCCTATTTATTGATGAAGCCTTTGTAATGGCGTTTAATCAACTGGCTTTCGATCTGCTTCATGGTATCCAATGCCACACCTATGATGATGAGCAGTGAAGTACCGCCGATTTGCACCGAACGAGGCAGGCCCGAAAGTGCCCCCAAGAATACCGGCAACACGGAAATGACAGCCAGGAACAATGCTCCTGTCATCGTCAGACGCGACATGACGCGAGTCAGGTAGGTCTCCGTTGCTTTCCCCGGACGGATGCCCGGAATATAGCCGCCGTTCTTCTTCATGTTGTCTGCCATTTGCTGCGGATTCATCTGTACAAATGTATAGAAGAAAGTAAAGCCGATAATCATCACAACATACAGCACCATTCCGAGCGGCTTGTCATAGTACAAATGGGTGGTTACCCACTGAGCCCAAACCTTGTCTGCCCAGAAACTTGCAATAATGATCGGGAATTGCAGCAATGACACCGCAAAGATGACCGGAATAACGCCCGCTGCATTGATTTTCATCGGAATATGCGTGTTTTGGCCGCCGTACATTTTGTTGCCGACTACCCGTTTCGCATACTGCACCGGAATTTTCCGGATCCCTTGCTGGATGAAGATGACCCCGACAACGACCAGAAGAATGACCAAAGCTATTATTATAGCTTTCAGAATGTTCAGGAAGAGCTGATCCGCCTGAATAAACTGGGACTCAATGATCGTCCGGATATGTCTCGGAATGCCGGCAGCGATGCCCGCAAAGATGATAATGGAAATACCGTTTCCGATTCCCTTCTCGGTGATCTGCTCACCAAGCCACATAAGAAACGTAGTACCGGCTGTCAGTACAATCGCAATCAGAATATAATCCGCAATGGTTGCCCCTGGAATCATTTCTGCGTTATACAGACGGTTAAAGCCGATCGAAGTACCGAATGCCTGAATCAGAGCCAGTATTACCGTACCATAACGGGTTATCTGTGCCAACTTCTTTTTGCCATGCTCCCCTTGTTTAGCCCATTCCGCCAGTTTCGGAATAACGTCCATTGAAAGAAGTTGCACGATAATGGACGCCGTGATATACGGCACAATACCGAGGGCAAAGATCGAGAACTGATACAATGCACCCCCGGAGAAGGTGTTAAGAAGACCGAACAAATCGCTTCCTGCCTGATCGGTTGCCGTAAAGACATCCTTATTTACTCCCGGAACGGGAACGAAGGAACCGATACGGAACACAATCAGAACCAACAGTGTGAACAGGATGCGAGTGCGAAGATCCTCAACCCGCCATATATTCTTCAGGGTTTTGAACATTAGATCACCTCGGTTTTACCGCCGGCAGCTTCAATTTTCTCCACCGCAGATTGAGAGAACTTGTTCGCTTTAACAGTCAGTTTTACAGTGACTTCGCCGTTACCCAGAATTTTGATGCCGGATTTAGCGTTTTTCACAATACCGTTTTCCATCAGGAATTCCGGAGTCACTTCTGTACCTTCTGCAAAACTATTCAGATCTTCGATGTTCACAACCGCATACTCTTTACGGGTTGGATTTACGAAACCGCGCTTAGGCAAGCGACGATACAGTGGGTTCTGACCACCTTCGAAGCCCGGACGCACACCACCGCCGGAACGAGCGTTTTGACCTTTGTGACCGCGACCTGATGTTTTACCTGTACCGCTACTAGTACCGCGACCAACGCGTTTGCGTTCTTTGCGGGAGCCTGGAGCGGACGAAAGCTCATGTAACTTCATCGTTCGTTGCACCTCCTTGTTTTTGTTGGAAATCTATAACTTAAGCCTCGATTTCTTTAACAGAAACCAGGTGGCTAACTTGATTGATCATCCCGCGGATTGCAGGATTGTCGTTGTGAACCACTGTCTGGTTGATCTTGCGCAGACCAAGTGTGTTTACAGTCGTTCTCTGTGTACCAGGACGGCCGATCAATGAACGAACGAGAGTAATTTGCAGTTTGCTCATGTCATTTCCTCCTTAGCCGCGCAGCTCTTCGACAGTTTTACCACGCAATTTCGCAACGTCTTCAGCGCGCTTCAAGCGGGACAAACCTTCCAAAGTCGCATTGACCATGTTCATGGAATTCGAAGAACCCAGAGATTTTGTCAAGATATCACCTACGCCAGCCAGTTCCAGTACGGCACGAACCGGACCGCCGGCGATAACGCCGGTACCTTCGGATGCAGGTTTCAACAGCACACGGCCTGCTCCAAACTTACCTGTGATCTGGTGAGGGACAGTTGTTCCTACGAGCGGAACATGAATCAGATTTTTCTTGGCATCTTCAATACCTTTGCGGATCGCATCAGGTACTTCGCCAGCTTTACCAATTCCAGCGCCAACCCAGCCATTGCCGTCGCCGACAACAACCAATGCGCTGAAACTGAAACGACGTCCGCCTTTTACAACTTTAGCAACACGATTAATATTTACAACTCGTTCAGTCAGTTCCAAAGTGTTAGGATCTACACGCAAGTCGTTAACCTCCTTTTGAAAAATGTCTTAAAACTCAAGTCCTGCTTCACGCGCAGCTTCTGCCAGCGCTTGAATACGGCCATGATACAGGTAACCTCCACGATCAAATACAATCCCGGAAACACCTTTTTCTTTAGCACGCTTAGCAACCAGTTCTCCGACTTTACGTGCGGATTCAACGCTGCCGCCGTTTTTAATTTCGCCGCTCAGTTCTTTGTCCAATGTCGAAGCTGCAGCCAGGGTTACACCTGCCACGTCATCGATCAATTGAGCATAGATATGTTTGGAAGAACGGAACACGTTCAGACGAGGACGTGCTGCTGTTCCAGTGATTTTCTTACGAACGCGCAGATGTCTTCTTACACGCGCTTTGTTTTTATCCTGTTTCGTAATCATCTTCTTGTTTCACTCCCTTCAGTTTGCCTTTACAGCTTCATATCAAGACGCACTGGGTAAAAAAGAAGCACAATATCTCTCCAGAGGAAAGACCGCACAAAGGCGGCAAGAATATTATTTCTTCTTACCGGCTTTACCTTCTTTACGAATAATGCGTTCACCTTCATACTTGATCCCTTTGCCTTTGTATGGCTCAGGTTCGCGAACGGAACGAATTTTAGCAGCATATGCGCCTACGCGCTCTTTATCGATACCGCGAACGATGATTTTTGTATTCGAAGGAACTTCGAACTCGATGCCTGGTTCTGGAGTGATTTCTACCGGATGGGAGTATCCTACGTTCAGAACGACTTTATCTCCGGATTTGCTTGCACGATATCCGACCCCAACCAGCTCCAGAGATTTTGCAAAACCTTCTGTTACACCGCTCACCATGTTGCTGACAACGGAGCGGGTTGTTCCGTGAAGGGAACGGTGAAGTTTGTTGTCCGAAGGACGAACAACGCTAATTTCATTGTTTTCCACAGTGACCTTCATGTCTTTATGAAGCTCGCGTGTCAAAGTTCCTTTTGGTCCTTTAACCGTGATTACTGTGTTGTTCAGTGTGACATCCACACCACTTGGTACTGTGATTGGCTTGCGACCAATACGGGACATATGTTGCACCTCCTATCTTGTTAACGTGGTATTACCAAACGTAGCAAACAACCTCGCCGCCGGCTTTGGACTGACGTGCTTCTTTATCAGTCATTACACCTTTGGAAGTCGAGATAATCGCGATGCCCAGACCGCCGAGTACGCGAGGAATTTCGTTGCTCTTCGTGTACACGCGAAGACCTGGTTTGCTGATTCTTTTCAGACCAGTAATGACACGCTCATTGTTGGCACCGTATTTCAGGAAAACACGGATAATCCCTTGTTTGTTATCTTCAATAAACTCCGCATCCCGGATAAAGCCTTCACGCTTCAGGATTTCGGCGATTTGCTTTTTCATTGTCGAAGCAGGCATTTCTACTGTTTCGTGACGAACTGTGTTCGCGTTACGAATACGAGTAAGCATATCTGCAATTGGATCAGACATAGTCATTGTGTATAAACCTCCTTCCCGTACAGGACTTTTTACCAGCTTGCTTTTTTCACGCCAGGAATCTGGCCTTTATAAGCTAATTCACGGAAGCAAATTCTGCAGATCTTGAATTTTTGCAACACCGAATGTGGACGACCGCAACGCTCGCAGCGAGTGTACGCACGAACTTTGAACTTCGGCGTGCGTTGTTGTTTAACTTTCATCGAAGTTTTTGCCACTTAGCCTGACACCTCCTAAATATTTTCGGAGAATTGGGTTATCATAAAACCCACTACGTTAAGCCGTCATTACTTTGCAAAAGGCATTCCCAGTTGAGTCAGCAGTTCGCGGGACTCTTCGTCGGTTTTGGCAGTCGTTACGATAACGATGTCCATACCGCGTACTTTATCCACTTTATCATACTCGATCTCAGGGAAGATCAGCTGTTCTTTCAGACCCAGTGTGTAGTTGCCGCGGCCGTCAAAGGCTTTGGTGGATACACCACGGAAGTCACGTACACGCGGAAGCGTGATGTTAAACAGTTTATCCAGGAAGTAGTACATACGCTCACCGCGCAGTGTTACTTTAACCCCGATTGGCATGTTCTCACGCAGTTTGAAACCGGCGATCGATTTCTTCGCACGTGTGATAACCGGTTTTTGGCCGGCGATCAGTTGCATGTCGTTTACAGCCGAATCAAGCACTTTGGAGTTTTGAACAGCGTCGCCAACCCCCATGTTGATTACGACTTTCTCGATTTTCGGAACCTGCATAACCGTTGTATAATTGAACTTCTGCATCAAAGCAGGAGTAATTTCATTCAGGTAACGTTCTTTCATTCTTGCTGCCATGAATTATGGGCCTCCTTTCTTTAAACAGTCTTATTTATCGATTTGTTCTCCGGAACGTTTGGCAACGCGCACTTTTTTACCGTTCTCCAGCACTTTGTAACCGATACGGGTTACTTTTCCGCTCTTAGGGTCGATGTGCATAACGTTAGATACGTGGATCGGAGCTTCCTGCTCGATAATACCGCCTTGTGGATTTTGCTGGTTAGGCTTTTGGTGTTTTTTGATCATGTTCACACCTTCCACAAGCACACGGTTTTCACGAGGATAAGCAGCGATAACGCGGCCTTTTTTACCCTTATCCTTACCGGTAATCACCATAACCGTATCGTCTTTTTTGACGTGAAGCTTGTTGTTGTGGGATTCCAGAACCTTTTTCACTTTTGGCATTTCGTACACCTCCTATTGCGTCCTTGATAAAAGGGGTTAAGAACTCGCTCTATTCGAAATTCCGCAGAATCTGTTATTAGATAACTTCCGGTGCCAAGGAAACGATTTTCATGAAGTCTTTATCGCGAAGTTCGCGAGCAACAGGTCCGAAAATACGTGTTCCGCGCGGGCTTTTATCTTCTTTAACAACAACAGCTGCGTTTTCGTCAAAACCAATGTAAGATCCGTCCTTACGGCGAGTGGAACGCTTCGTACGAACCACAACCGCTTTAACAACGTCACCCTTTTTGACAACGCCGCCTGGTGTTGCTTGTTTTACGGAACAAACGATCAGATCACCGATTTGAGCCGTACGACGTCCCGTACCACCGAGTACGCGGATACACATCAATTCCTTCGCACCGGAGTTGTCAGCCACAGCCAAACGTGTAAATGGTTGAATCATTTAGATTTCCTCCTTTCGGCAAAACTGCAGGTTCATTAGATAATTACTGCTTTTTCAACGATCTCGACCAGTCTCCAGTTTTTATCCTTGGACAGAGGGCGAGTTTCCATGATTTTAACAGTATCACCGATTTGCGCAGTGTTGTTCTCATCATGAGCTTTGAACTTTTTAGTGTACTTAATGCGTTTATGGTACAGATCATGTTTTTTGTAGGTTTCTACAGCAACCACAATCGTTTTGTCCATTTTGTCGCTGACTACTTTACCAACTTGCACTCTACGGGCATTACGTTCGCTCATTGTGTGCCTCCTTCCTGAATACATACGGGATATCAATCAACATTGATCTTAGCTAATCCCAAGTTCTCTTTCACGAATCACGGTTTTTGCACGAGCAATGTCTTTGCGCACATCGCGGATGCGGACAGGATTGTCGAGCTGACCGGTAGCGAGTTGAAAGCGGAGGTTAAAGAGTTCTTCTTTAAACCCGGAAATTTTTTGCTCAAGTTCTGCAGTGGTTAGGTTGCGAAATTCATTAGCCTTCATTTACTTCACCACCCAATTCTTCACGTTTCACAAACTTAGTTTTGATTGGCAGCTTGTGAGCGGCAAGACGCATAGCTTCGCGAGCAACCTCTTCCGGAACGCCGGCAAGCTCAAACATGATCTTACCAGGTTTCACAACTGCAACCCATTTTTCCACGTTACCTTTACCGCTACCCATCCGCACTTCAAGAGGCTTTTGTGTAATCGGTTTGTCAGGGAAAATTTTAATCCAAACTTTACCGCCACGTTTGATGTAACGAGTCATCGCGATACGAGCGGATTCGATTTGACGGTTAGTGATCCAGGATGGCTCAAGAGCTTGCAAACCGTATTCACCGAAGTTCAAAGTTGTACCGCCTTTAGCACGGCCTTTCATATGACCGCGTTGCTGCTTGCGGTGTTTGACGCGTTTTGGTACCAACATGATTAGTTGCCTCCTTCCTGAGCAGCTTGTTTCTTAGCCGTAGGAAGAACCTCTCCACGATAGATCCATACTTTTACGCCGATACGGCCATAAGTAGTATGAGCTTCCGCTGTACCATAGTCAATGTCGGCACGAAGCGTGTGCAGTGGAACAGTTCCTTCACTGTAGCCTTCCGAACGAGCGATCTCAGCACCGCCAAGACGGCCGCCCACTTGAGTTTTGATCCCTTTTGCACCTGCACGCATTGTTCTTTGAATTGCTTGTTTCAAAGCACGACGGAAGGAAACACGGCGCTCCAGCTGTTGTGCGATGCTCTCAGCAACAAGAATTGCGTCCAGCTCAGGGTTTTTAATTTCAGAAATGTTGATGTGAACCTTTTTACCGCCTGCGATTTTGGTGATTTCACCACGCAAATTTTCAACTTCAGAACCACCTTTACCGATAACCATACCTGGTTTCGCAGTGTGGATTGTTACGTTGATGCGGTTCGCCGCTCTTTCAATCTCGATACGGGATACAGCGGAGTCTTTCAGTTTATTTTTCAGGTGCTCACGAATTTTTACGTCTTCCAGCAAAAGATCACCGAAATCTTTGCCTGCGTACCATTTGGATTCCCAATCACGGATAATACCGATTCGGAGTCCGACGGGATTTACCTTTTGTCCCACACGTTTTCCCTCCTTATTTTTCAGATACCACCAAAGTGATGTGGCTGGTGCGTTTATTAATCCGGCTTGCACGTCCCATTGCGCGCGGACGGAAACGTTTCATCGTTGGACCTTGGTTGACAAACACTTCGGAAACAACCAGGTTGTTTACGTCCATGGAATAGTTATGCTCCGCATTGGCAATCGCAGAGTTCAGCAGCTTTTCAACTACCGGAGAAGCAGCTTTAGGTGTGTGGCGAAGAATTGCTACCGCTTCACCCACTTGCTTACCGCGAATCAAGTCGATTACGAGCTTGACTTTACGGGCGGAAATCCGTACAGACCTAGCGTGTGCTTTTGCTTCCATTGAGTTTACCTCCTCTCAAACATGGCGCTGGTTCATTATCTTCTTGTTTTCTTGTCGTCGTCCGTATGGCCTTTGTACGTACGGGTTGGAGCGAACTCGCCCAGTTTGTGGCCAACCATATCTTCAGTTACGTATACAGGCACATGTTTACGGCCGTCATACACACCGAAAGTGTGTCCGATGAACTGAGGGAAAATAGTGGAACGGCGGGACCAGGTTTTGATTACGACCTTCTTGTCCTGTTCGTTCAGCACCTCGACTTTTTTCAACAGGTACCCATCTACGAATGGGCCCTTCTTAAGACTGCGGCTCATGTGTGAATCCTCCCTTCGTCAAACATTCGTCCTTGTGGCTCGTTCACGCATTATGCACAGCGTGCATTACTTCGTGCGGCGGCGAACGATGTATTTATCAGAAGCTTTACCTTTTTTACGCGTTTTGTAGCCAAGAGTCGGTTTGCCCCATGGAGACATAGGCGATTTACGTCCGATTGGAGCACGACCTTCACCACCACCGTGAGGGTGATCGTTAGGGTTCATAACTACCCCGCGGACTTCAGGACGTTGTCCCAGCCAGCGGCTGCGTCCGGCTTTACCGATTTTAACGAGCTCATGGTCTTCGTTGCCTACGGAACCGATTGTAGCGCGGCAAACTTTCAGAATGCGGCGTACTTCACCGGAAGAAAGGCGAACAGTTACATACTTCTCTTCTTTACCGAGCAATTGTGCTTCCGTACCTGCTGCACGAACCAATTGTCCGCCTTTGCCAGGCTTCAGCTCGATGTTGTGGATAACCGTACCAACCGGAATGTTTTCCAGTGGAAGAGCGTTACCGATTTTAATGTCGGAGCCTACTCCGGATACTACTTCGTCTCCTACTTTCAGTCCTTTAGGAGCGATGATGTAGCGTTTCTCGCCATCCACATAGTGAATCAGTGCGATGTTGGAAGTCCGGTTCGGATCGTATTCGATCGTAGCAACGCGGCCCGGTATTCCGTCTTTGTTGCGTTTGAAGTCGATGATGCGGTATTTACGCTTATGTCCGCCGCCATGGTGACGAACCGTAATTTTACCTTGGTTGTTGCGGCCGGCTTTTTTGCTCAGTGGCGCCAGCAAGGATTTCTCCGGCTGATTTGTCGTGATCTCTTCAAAAGTAGAGACGGACATTGCGCGTCTAGCCGGGGATGTCGGTTTGTACTTTTTGATTGGCACTGAATTTCCCTCCTTACTTTACAGTTTCAATTATACCGTTTCAAAAAACTCGAGCGGTTTGCTGTCTTTAGTCAGCGTTACGAAAGCTTTTTTCCACTCGCTGGTGTAACCGGAATAACGGCCATAACGTTTGGGTTTCGCAGGAACACGCAGAGTGTTCACATTCGCAACCTTCACGTTGAAAATTGCTTCGATCGCTTTTTTGATTTCCGTTTTGTTCGAGCGGATATCCACTTCAAACACATATTTCAAGTCAGTCATCATTTCAGCCGTACGCTCAGTGATGATCGGACGTTTGATAATATCACGAGGATCCTTCATTACGCGAACACCTCCTCAACTTTCTGGACTGCTTCTTTCGTAATGATCAGTTTGTCGTGTTTGAGCACGTCAAGAACATTAATGCCATCTGCTGCGACAAATTTCACGCCAGGAATATTCCGTGCGGAAAGAGCCACATTATCATCATAGCTAGGAGCTACGACCAAAGCTTTACGGTCTGCTTTGAGGTTGTTCAAAATGGCAACAAATTCTTTCGTTTTAGGAGCGTTCATAGTAAGAGCGTCCAGTACGATAATTTGGTTCTCGATCACTTTGGAAGACAGTGCCGATTTGATAGCCAGACGGCGAACTTTCTTAGGCAGTTTGTACGCATAGCTGCGAGGTGTCGGTCCGAAAACAGTACCGCCGCCTTTCCATTGCGGAGCGCGGATGGATCCTTGACGAGCGCGACCAGTGCCTTTTTGTTTCCAAGGCTTGCGACCGCCGCCGCGTACTTCGGAACGACCTTTCACTTTATGAGTCCCTTGACGCAGGGATGCCAGTTGCATAACAACTGCTTCATGAAGAACGTGCTTGTTCGGTTCGATACCGAATACTGTATCTTTCAATTCAACTTCGCCAACTTGGCTGCCGCTGATATTGTAGACTGCTACTTTTGGCATTTCGTGTTCCTCCTTTCTTCAGGCGATTAATTCTTCACCGTTGCTTGAATTTTTACGAAGCTGTTTTTCGGTCCTGGGATGGAGCCTTTTACGAGCAGTACGTTGCGCTCTGCATCGACTTTTACAACTTCAAGACGTTGAATAGTCACAGTATCATGACCCATATGTCCTGGAAGACGTTTGCCTTTAGGAACGCGGTTCGCTTGAATGGAGCCCATGGAACCTGGTCCTCTGTGGTAACGGGAACCGTGAGACATAGGTCCTGTACTTTGTCCCCAACGTTTGATTACGCCGGCAAAGCCTTTACCTTTGGATGTACCTGTTACGTCAACGAATTCGCCCTCTGCGAAGATATCAGCCTTGATCTCTTGGCCAACTTCGTACCCAGCCAGATCAACACCGCGGAATTCACGAACGTAGCGCTTAGGTGCAGTGTTTGCTTTTTTCGCATGTCCTGCTTCAGGTTTATTGGCGTTCTTTTCTTTCTTGTCGGAGAACCCGAGCTGTACCGCTTCGTAGCCGTCATTCTCAGCGTCTTTCTTTTGCAGAACCACGTTAGGACCAGCTTCGATAACTGTAACGGCAACCACGTTGCCCTCAGCGGTAAATACTTGGGTCATTCCAAGTTTTTTCCCTAAGATACCTTTCATGTTGACACCTCTTTTCCTTTCTTTAATCACGCATGTTTATTACAGTTTGATTTCGATATCTACACCGGACGGCAGGTCCAAGCGCATCAAGGCATCCACAGTTTGCGGAGTCGGGTTCACGATGTCGATCAGACGCTTATGAGTGCGCATTTCGAATTGCTCCCGGGAATCCTTGTACTTGTGCACCGCACGGAGAATAGTAATCACTTGTTTTTCAGTAGGCAGCGGAATCGGTCCGGAAACACCTGCACCCGAACGTTTCGCTGTTTCAACAATTTTCTCAGCGGATTGATCAAGAATTCTGTGATCGTATGCTTTCAAACGAATACGAATTTTTTGCTTTGCCATTTTAGTCCCTCCTTCTATCGCCCAATTTGGTATCGGACATACTCCGTGAAAATTTTCTGACCACCGCTCCATGGCAAAGGGGCCGGGTGTGTCAGTAACCTCTCACATCATCGCACAGTCGCAAACAACATTCTTATTATATAGAATATAGCAGCCCAATGCAAGCAAAATCCTAAAAGATTTTCTTGACCCAAATCTGCAATGCAAAAAGCCCCCGTCTGAAAGACGGAGGCTTCTGAATCCTTTACAGTACACTGTTGCTCGTTCCAGTACAATGTTGCTTATATTCAAGGGTTAACCCTTATTATTTCAAGATTGTTGCTACAGCGCCAGCACCTACTGTACGGCCGCCTTCGCGGATCGCGAAGCGAGTACCTTCTTCGATCGCGATTGGAGCGATCAGTTGTACAGTAACTGTGATGTTGTCGCCAGGCATAACCATTTCAGTACCTTCTGGCAGGTTGATGATACCTGTTACGTCAGTTGTACGGAAATAGAATTGTGGACGGTAGCCAGTGAAGAAAGGCTTATGACGTCCGCCTTCTTCTTTGGTCAGTACGTATACTTGAGCCGTGAATTCAGTATGAGGCTTAACGGAAGCAGGCTTAGCAAGTACTTGACCACGCTCGATTTGGTTACGGTCAACACCACGCAGCAGGGCGCCGATGTTGTCACCAGCTTGAGCGGAATCCAGCAATTTACGGAACATTTCAACGCCCGTAACAACGGATTTCTTAGTTTCTTCGTGGATACCAACGATTTCGATCTCGTCGCCCACTTTAACAGTACCACGCTCTACACGACCAGTAGCAACTGTACCACGACCAGTGATGGAGAATACGTCTTCGACTGGCATCAGGAAAGGCTTGTCAGTGTCGCGTTCTGGAGTTGGGATGTAAGTGTCGATTTCTTTGAACATCTCAACGATTTTTTGTGCCCACTCGCCATCAGGGTTTTGCAGAGCTTCACGAGCAGAACCACGAGTGATTGGAGTGTCGTCACCTGGGAATTCATATTCGTTCAGCAGGTCACGAACTTCCATTTCAACCAGTTCCAGAAGCTCTTCGTCTTCAACCATGTCGCATTTGTTCAGGAATACGACGATGTAAGGAACGCCTACCTGACGGGAGAGCAGGATGTGCTCGCGAGTTTGCGGCATTGGGCCGTCAGCTGCGGATACAACCAGGATCGCTCCGTCCATTTGTGCAGCACCAGTGATCATGTTTTTAACATAGTCAGCGTGGCCTGGGCAGTCAACGTGAGCATAGTGACGTTGGTCAGTTTCGTATTCAACGTGAGCTGTGGAGATCGTGATACCACGTTCTCTTTCTTCTGGCGCTTTGTCGATTTGATCAAATGCTACTGCAGCACCGCCGTAAGTTTTGGACAGTACAGTTGTGATAGCAGCAGTCAGAGTTGTTTTACCATGGTCAACGTGACCGATAGTACCAATGTTAACGTGTGGTTTAGTACGTTCAAACTTAGCCTTTGCCATTTGAACAATTCCTCCTCAATATCTTGGGTTATGTTTAGACCATCAGGTGCGCAATTATAAAACTACTACACCTGACGACCATGTAAAACTTATTACTCGCCTTTGGCTTTGGAGACGATTTCCTCAGCGATATTCTTAGGAACTTCTTCATAGTGAGAGAGCTCCATGGAGAACACGCCGCGGCCTTGTGTACCGGAACGAAGTGTTGTGGAATATCCAAACATTTCGGACAGAGGTACTTTGGCACGGATAATTTGAGCGCCGCCACGGGAGTCCATACCTTCGATACGGCCACGGCGGGAGTTCAGCATACCCATTACGTCACCCATGTATTCCTCAGGAACCGTTACTTCAACTTTCATAATCGGCTCGAGCAACACAGGCTTACACTTGTCTTTCGCTGCTTTCAGCGCCATCGAGCCAGCGATTTTGAACGCCATCTCGTTGGAGTCGACATCGTGGTAAGAACCATCAACGATGGTAGCTTTTACGTCTACAAGCGGGAAGCCGGCAAGTACACCGTTCTTCATTTGTTCTTCGATACCTGCAAGAGCCGGAGCGATGTATTCGCGAGGAACGGACCCGCCGACAATTTTGCTGTCGAACTGGCTGCCTGTACCTGCTTCCAGAGGCTCGAATTCAACCCATACGTGACCGTACTGACCACGACCACCGGACTGACGAACAAATTTACCTTCCACACGAGCAGCTTGACGGAATGTTTCACGGTAAGCAACCTGAGGTTTACCCACATTGGTTTCTACCTTGAACTCGCGGCGCATACGGTCAATGATGATGTCCAGGTGAAGCTCACCCATACCAGCCAAAATCGTTTGGCCTGTTTCTTCATCGGTGTGTGCACGCAGAGTTGGATCCTCTTCCGTCAGTTTGCTGAGAGCAGTACTCATCTTATCTTGGTCAGCTTTTGTTTTCGGCTCAACCGCGATTTCGATAACCGGATCCGGGAAGTTCATGGATTCCAGAATTACCGGATGCTTCTCATCACACAGTGTATCACCTGTGCCTGTATCTTTCAAACCTACGGCAGCAGCGATATCACCGGAGTATACTTCAGTAATCTCCTGGCGGCTGTTCGCATGCATCTGAAGGATACGTCCGATCCGCTCACGCTTGCCTTTGGTCGCATTCAATACGTAAGATCCGGATTGAAGTACGCCGGAATATACGCGGAAGAATGTCAGCTTACCAACGTAAGGGTCTGTCATGATTTTGAAGGCCAATGCAGAGAATGGCTCTTCATCAGAAGACTTACGGATAGCTTCCGTGCCGTCTTCAAGAACACCCTTGATGTCAGGCACGTCGATTGGAGCAGGCAGGTAATCGATAACAGCGTCCAGCATCAGCTGAACCCCTTTGTTACGATAAGAAGATCCGCAGATTACCGGGAAGATTTTAACGGCTACGACACCTTGACGGAGAGCGCCTTTGATTTCTTCAACCGTCAACTCTTCTCCTTCAAGATATTTCATAGTCAACTCTTCGTCCAGCTCTGCAACCTTCTCTACCAGTTCCATACGAAGTTCTTCAACTTTGTCTGCATATTCTGCAGGAATTTCGGCTTCTTCGATATTTTGACCAAGGTCATCCTTGTACATATAAGCCTTGCGCTCAATGATATCGATGATACCGACAAAGTCGTTTTCAGCGCCGATTGGCAGTTGAATCGCAACAGCGTTAGCTTGAAGACGATCGCGCATGTCGCTAACAACGTTCAGGAAGTCGGCACCGATGATATCCATTTTGTTTACATATGCGATCCGTGGAACGCCGTAGCGGTCAGCCTGTCTCCATACGGTTTCAGACTGAGGCTCAACGCCTTCCTTCGCACTGAAAACACCTACTGCTCCGTCCAATACACGAAGGGAACGTTCAACTTCAACAGTGAAGTCAACGTGCCCTGGGGTATCGATGATATTAACGCGGTGACCCTTCCAAGCAGCAGTGGTAGCAGCGGATGTAATCGTGATCCCGCGCTCCTGTTCCTGTTCCATCCAGTCCATTGTCGCAGCGCCTTCGTGAACCTCACCGATCTTGTGCGTACGGCCAGTGTAGAACAGAATCCGCTCAGTTGTGGTAGTTTTACCAGCGTCAATATGAGCCATGATCCCGATATTACGTGTATTTTTCAAGGAGAACTCTCTTGCCATGAAATGGGTCTCCCTTCAAAATTGAAGTTTATTAGTGAGCTGAATCCTACCAGCGGTAGTGAGCAAACGCTTTGTTCGCTTCAGCCATTTTGTGTGTGTCTTCACGTTTCTTAACGGAAGCACCAGTGTTGTTGGATGCGTCGATGATTTCTGCAGCCAGACGCTCTTCCATTGTCTTCTCACCGCGGCTGCGCGAGTAGTTCACGAGCCAACGGAGTCCCAGGGAAGTACGTCTCTCGGGTTTAACCTCGATTGGTACTTGGTAGTTGGCACCGCCTACACGGCGAGCTTTAACTTCCAGGACTGGCATGATATTCTTGATAGCTGCTTCAAATACTTCCATTGGATCGTTGCCCGTACGCTCCTGAATGATGTTGAATGCATTATACAGGATGCTTTGAGCAACTCCGCGTTTTCCGTCGAGCATGATGCGGTTGATCAAACGTGTAACAAGCTTGCTGTTATACACTGGATCAGGCAGCACGTCTCTCTTGGTAACTGGACCTTTGCGTGGCATGGATATCCCCCTTTCTCAATTGTTCAGCCGGCAGCTGCCGGTCTATTTTTCATTAAGCCTTTTTAGCTTTAGGACGTTTCGCGCCGTATTTGGAACGAGCCTGCATACGGTTGTTCACGCCTGCTGTATCCAAAGCACCGCGTACGATGTGGTAACGTACACCCGGAAGGTCTTTTACACGACCACCGCGAATCAGCACGACACTGTGCTCTTGCAGGTTATGTCCGATACCCGGAATATAAGCCGTCACCTCTACACGGTTCGTCAAGCGAACACGAGCATATTTACGAAGCGCGGAGTTCGGTTTTTTCGGAGTCATTGTACCTACACGAGTGCAGACACCGCGTTTTTGCGGAGAGCTGATGTCGGTAGCTTCACGTTTCAAAGCATTGAAACCTCTTTGCAGAGCTGGTGATTTAGACTTTTCGATTTTGGCTTTACGGCCTTTACGCACCAATTGGTTAATAGTTGGCATTGTACTGCCACCTCCTTCCTCAATTCTTCATGATCTTTTGATAAACACACTTTTAAGTCCACAGACCCAGGCGGTTCATAAAAGAACAAATGAAAAGTTTTTGCCTTTTGGATTCTCTTAAACCCTGCTGACAAAAACGTTTCTTACCCTATTGTTTTACGATAGCAGCCATTGCAGCTCCCACTTCGATTCCGCAGGCCTTGCCGAGATTGCTCATCGTATCGACTAGCGTCACTTTAACCCCGTGCTTGTCGCACAGTTCAACAAGTCTGGAAGTGAGGCGCGGATCTGCGTCTTCAGCCAAATATACTTCCGAGGCGAAGCCCAATTCAACCATCTTAATGGTCTGTTTGGTACCGATCTTGACATGAGCATCTTGCAGACTTTGTTCTTTAGACATTTCGCATTCCTCCGAAAAGACCTTAATCACAATCCTGCATCTCACGCACCTTTGCTATATTAGCACTGACGAATAGGCAATGTCAAGATATTAATTCATATCAATTACAAGGATTTGGAACATGGCCAGGAAGGGGGCAGGCAGAAGCTTTCCCCTTCCTTTCTCCATGTCCCTAACCTAGTGAATCTTAACTGATAGAACTGGTGTTCATCCAATTGGCTTAGTCAGCCGATACCGGTTCGAGCTCTTCCGGAGAAGAATCTCCGTTATCAGGCTCCATGATTTGCACGCTGCGGTAGCGGTTCATGCCTGTTCCCGCAGGAATAAGCTTGCCGATGATCACATTTTCTTTCAGGCCGAGCAGTTGGTCCACTTTGCCTTTGATTGCAGCATCGGTCAACACGCGTGTTGTTTCCTGGAACGAAGCCGCGGACAGGAAGGAATCCGTTTCAAGGGACGCCTTGGTGATACCCAGCAGAACCGGTTTGGCTACTGCAGGCTCCTTGCCGTTCAGGATAGCCACTTTATTGGCAGCTTCATATTCATGTACGTCAACGAAAGATCCAGGCAGAAGCGTTGTGTCGCCCGCATCAATGATACGGATTTTGCGCAGCATCTGACGAATCATGACTTCAACGTGTTTGTCGTTGATTTCTACGCCCTGGTTCCGGTATACACGCTGAACCTCCTGAAGGATATAGTTCTGCACGCCGCGGATACCTTTAATGCGCAGCATTTCTTTAGGGTCAATGGAACCGTCCGTCAGTTCGTCACCAGCTTCAATGGCCATGCCTTCACTTACGCGCAGACGAGAGCCGTAGGTGACAGAGTACGTTTTGGTTTCCGCTTCCCCTTCGATATCGATTTCACGGCGGTCCTTGCCTTCGCGGATTTCTTTAACCGTACCGTCAATCTCACTGATTGTGGCTTGACCCTTAGGGTTACGGGCTTCAAAGAGCTCCTGAATACGAGGCAGACCCTGGGTGATATCGTCACCCGCAACACCGCCGGTGTGGAACGTACGCATGGTGAGCTGTGTTCCCGGTTCGCCAATGGATTGGGCAGCGATAATTCCAACTGCTTCACCGATCTCAACAAACTTCCCGGTAGCCAGGTTGCGGCCATAACACTTTTTGCAGACACCATGTTTCGCACGGCAGCTGAGTACGGACCGGATTTGCACCTTGTCGATTCCCGCCTTGACGATCGCTTCCGCTTTATCGGAATCGATCAGCTCATTGCGGCGGGCAATAATTTCACCCGTTTCCGGATGACGGACTGTTTCGAAGCAGTAGCGTCCTTCCAGACGATCATACAGATCCTCGATAACCTCTTTGCCGTCTTGAATCCGGCCGACGGTAAAGCCTTTATCCGTACCGCAATCATCCTCGCGGACGATGACATCCTGCGCCACGTCAACGAGACGGCGTGTCAGGTAACCGGAGTCCGCCGTACGAAGTGCCGTATCCGCCAGACCTTTACGGGCACCGTGCGTCGAGATGAAGTACTCGAGTACGGTCAGGCCTTCACGGAAGTTCGACTTGATCGGGAGCTCGATAATGCGCCCGGACGGGTTCGCCATCAGACCACGCATGCCTCCAAGCTGGGTAATCTGCGATTTGTTACCGCGCGCCTTGGAGTCTACCATCATCATGATGGAGTTGTAGCGGTCCATGGATTTCAGCAGCACGTCCGTCAGCTCATCCTTCGCCTTGGACCAGATGTCGATAATCCGGTCATAACGCTCTTCGTTCGTAATCAGACCACGGCGGTACTGATTCGTAACGATTTGCGCCTTGGCATCGGATTCCTCCAGAATTTTCTTCTTCTCTTCAGGCACGACAACGTCGGAGACCGCTACAGTTACGCCTGCGCGGGTAGAATATGTGAAACCGAGCTGTTTGATTTTATCCAAAATCACAGCAGTCTCTGTTGTATGGTAAATCTCGAAGCAGCGGGCGATAATGTTGCCAAGGTAGTCCTTGCCAACCCCGCTTGCCTGCGGCGCGTTTTGAATCGCCTCAACAATGTTGGCGCCTTTATCATAGATAAAGAACTCCTCCGCCGTTCCTTCAAGAAGGTTGGCGCGTGTCGCATTGTTGATATACGGGAAGCTCGCAGGGAAAATTTCGTTAAAAATAATTTTACCGATGGTTGTGATCAGCATCGCATTTTGCTGCTTTTCGGTGAAGCTTGTTTTGCCAAGCACCTTAACCGGAATAGCTACGCGTGCATGCAGACCTGCGGTTCCGCGCTGATAGGCGGATACAGCTTCGTTGACGCTGCCCAGGATCATGCCTGTGCCTTGTTCTTCTTTGTTGTCCATCGTCAGGTAGTAAGAGCCCAAGACCATATCCTGGGATGGGGTGACAACCGGCTTGCCGTCTTTCGGGTTCAGAATGTTCCCGGAAGCAAGCATCAGCAGGCGCGCTTCAGCCTGTGCTTCAGCGGACAGCGGAACGTGTACGGCCATTTGGTCACCGTCGAAGTCGGCGTTGTATGCCGTACATACGAGCGGATGCAAGCGGATGGCGCGACCTTCGACGAGGATCGGTTCAAACGCCTGAATACCGAGACGGTGCAGCGTAGGGGCACGGTTCAGCAGAACCGGATGCTCCTTGATCACTTCTTCGAGCACATCCCATACTTCGGCGCTTACGCGTTCAACCTTGCGTTTTGCGCTCTTGATGTTATGGGCAAGCCCTTTATTTACAAGCTCTTTCATTACGAAAGGCTTGAACAGCTCCAGCGCCATCTCTTTCGGCAGACCACACTGGTACATTTTCAGGTAAGGACCTACTACGATAACCGAACGGCCAGAGTAGTCTACCCGTTTACCCAGCAGGTTCTGACGGAAGCGGCCTTGTTTACCCTTCAGCATATGGCTGAGGGATTTCAAAGGACGGTTGCCGGGTCCGGTAACGGGACGTCCGCGGCGGCCGTTATCGATCAGCGCATCGACAGCTTCCTGAAGCATGCGTTTTTCATTCTGTACGATGATGTCAGGCGCACCAAGGTCAAGCAGTCTTTTCAGACGGTTGTTGCGGTTGATCACACGGCGGTACAGATCATTCAGGTCGGAAGTCGCAAAACGTCCGCCATCGAGCTGAACCATCGGGCGAAGCTCTGGTGGAATGACCGGCAGCACGTCCATGATCATCCATTCCGGCTGGTTGCCGGAGTTGCGGAAGGCTTCGATAACTTCAAGGCGTTTGATCGCACGGTTGCGACGCTGGCCTTGAGCTGTACGCAGCTCTTCCTTCAGGAATTCGAGCTCTTTGTCGATATCAAGGTCCTGGAGAAGCTTTTTGACAGCTTCCGCACCCATGCCTGCCTGGAAACCGTAACCATATTTCTCACGGTAGCTGCGGTACTCTTTTTCGGAAAGCAGCTGCTTTTTCTCCAAAGGCGTATCGCCAGGATCTGTTACAACATAAGATGCGAAGTAAATAATCTCCTCAAGAGAACGAGGCGACATATCGAGCGCTAGGCCCATACGGCTTGGAATCCCTTTAAAATACCAAATATGCGATACAGGTGCAGCCAGCTCAATATGGCCCATCCGTTCGCGGCGAACCTTGGCGCGGGTTACTTCCACACCACAGCGATCGCAGACAACGCCTTTGTAACGAACGCGTTTGTACTTGCCGCAGTGACATTCCCAGTCCTTGGTCGGCCCGAAAATTTTCTCGCAGAACAGTCCTTCTTTTTCAGGTTTAAGCGTACGATAATTGATCGTCTCCGGCTTTTTCACTTCTCCGCGGGACCAAGAGCGAATTTTTTCCGGGGATGCAAGCCCGATTTTCATGTATTCGAAATTGTTGACGTCCAACAAGGAGCAACCCTCCTTAACCCTATCCTAATTACTAGGTTCCATAACGGCCCGCCTTCACGAACCGTTACGGGAGCCTGCACATTGCCATTGTCTTAGACGAGTCACTTGCCAGAAAGAACTTATTCCATTCCGACTTCCGCGCCCTCCAAATTCAGGCTCAGTTTGTCACCGGTGGTGTCGTCTTCGTCATCGATTTCTTTCATTTCAATTTCCTGCTCGTCTTCGGACAGAATCTTGACATCCATACCCAAGCTCTGCAGTTCCTTGATCAATACTTTAAAGGATTCAGGAACGCCTGGTTCCGGAACGTTTTCGCCTTTGACGATCGATTCGTATGTTTTCACACGTCCGACCACGTCATCGGATTTCACGGTCAAAATTTCCTGCAGTGTATAAGCGGCACCGTAAGCTTCCAGCGCCCACACCTCCATCTCACCGAAGCGCTGGCCGCCGAATTGGGCTTTACCACCCAGCGGCTGCTGCGTAACAAGCGAGTAAGGACCTGTGGAGCGGGCATGGATCTTGTCGTCAACCATGTGCGCCAGCTTGATCATATGCATGACGCCGACTGTAACTTCACGCTCAAAGCGCTCGCCCGTACGGCCGTCATAAAGCACGGTTTTACCGTTGCGCTGCATACCAGCTTCTTCCATCGTATCGAATACGTCGTACTCGTTCGCACCGTCGAAAACCGGTGTGGCGACGTGAATGCCGAGACGCATGGCAGCCATGCCAAGGTGAACCTCCAGCACCTGACCGATGTTCATCCGTGAAGGCACGCCCAGCGGGTTCAGTACGACCTGTACAGGTGTACCGTCAGGCAGGAACGGCATATCTTCTTCCGGAAGAATACGGGCCACGACACCTTTGTTACCGTGACGGCCGGCCATTTTGTCACCCTCGGAAATTTTACGCTTCTGTGCGATGTACACACGGACAAGCTGATTAACTCCAGGTGGCAGTTCATCGCCGTTTTCGCGGGTAAACACCTTAACGTCAACCACGATACCATCCGTACCGTGCGGCACACGCAGAGAAGTATCACGAACTTCACGCGCTTTTTCACCGAAGATAGCGTGCAAGAGACGTTCTTCAGCAGTCAGCTCTGTCACGCCTTTAGGCGTTACCTTGCCAACCAGGATGTCTCCGGCGCCAATCTCGGCACCGATGCGGATAATTCCGCGTTCATCCAGATTGCGCAGCGCTTCTTCACCGACGTTAGGAATGTCACGCGTAATTTCTTCAGGTCCGAGTTTCGTATCCCGTGCTTCGGATTCGTACTCCTCAATATGAATAGAGGTATAGACATCTTCCTTCACGAGCTTCTCGGAGAGCAAGATCGCATCCTCGTAGTTGTAACCTTCCCAAGTCATGAAGGCTACGACCACATTGCGTCCCAGAGCCAATTCGCCCATTTCGGTCGAAGGTCCGTCAGCCAGGATATCGCCTTTTTTCACCACATCTCCGCGTTTTACAATCGGACGCTGATTGATGCATGTTCCTTGGTTCGAACGCATAAATTTGTGTAATTTATATTTAACAATATCGCCTTTGACTTCGCTGCCATCCACTGTTTCAATGCGGCGCAGCCAGATTTCATTGGCGGAAGAACGTTCAATAATCCCGTCATACTTGGATACAATACATACACCGGAATCTTTGGCGGATTTATGTTCCATGCCCGTACCAACCAAAGGAGCCTTAGGAATAAGAAGCGGAACAGCCTGCCGCTGCATGTTGGATCCCATCAGCGCGCGGTTGGAGTCGTCATTTTCCAGGAACGGAATAAGCGCTGTCGCTACAGACACAACCTGCTTCGGCGATACGTCCATGTAGTCTACACGGTTACTCGGCATCGGAAGGATGTTGTCAGACTGCTTGTTGTAACGCACAATGACGATTTCGTCCTTGAATGTATTGTCTTCATTCAATTCCGCGTTCGCCTGGGCAACAATGTAGTTATCCTCTTCATCGGCTGTCAGGTAGTCAATCTGATCCGTTACTTTGCCGGTCTTCGGATCAACCCAGCGGTAAGGCGCTTCGATAAAGCCGTACTCATTGATCCGCGCAAAAGTCGACAGCGAGTTGATCAGACCGATGTTCGGACCCTCCGGGGTCTCGATCGGACACATCCGGCCGTAGTGGCTCGGGTGAACGTCCCGCACTTCCATGCCCGCGCGTTCACGAGTCAGACCGCCCGGTCCGAGTGCGGACAGACGGCGCTTGTGCGTCAATTCCGCCAGCGGGTTCGTCTGGTCCATAAACTGTGACAGCTGCGAGCTTCCGAAGAACTCCTTGATGGAAGCGATCACCGGACGAATGTTGATCAAAGCTTGCGGTGTAATGACATTCGCGTCCTGGATGGACATTCTTTCACGAACAACACGTTCCATACGGGACAGACCGATGCGGAACTGGTTTTGCAGCAATTCGCCTACGGAACGCAGACGGCGGTTGCCCAGATGGTCAATATCATCCGTGCTGCCGATGCCATGCAGAAGGTTAATGAAATAGCTGATGGAGGAAATGATATCCGCCGGCGTAATGTTCTTGACCGTCTTGTCGATATTTCCGTTAGCGATCAGCTTGATGACTTTACCGTCTTCAATCGGCGAGAATACGTCGATCGTTTGCAGCGGAATGTCGTTGCTGTCCAGCACGCCGCTTGCCACATGATACGTGCGGTGGCCGACCGAATTCTCCAGATGTGGCATGATTTCGTCCAAGAGTCGACGGTCAACCATTTGTCCCGCTTCGGCAATGATTTCACCTGTGGTGGTATCAATCAGAGATTCGGCAAGCCGCTGGTTAAACAGACGGTTCTTGATATGAAGCTTTTTATTGATTTTGTAGCGGCCAACATTGGCCAGATCGTAACGCTTTGGATCGAAGAAGCGAGCTACGAGCAAGCTTTTCGCATTTTCCAGTGTCGGTGGTTCGCCCGGACGAAGACGCTCGTAAATCTCGATCAGCGCTTTCTCCGTGGAATCCGTATTATCCTTGTCGAGTGTATTGCGGATGTATTCGTCATTGCCGAGCAAATCCAGGATTTCAGCATCTGTACCAAAACCAAGGGCGCGCAGCAGAACAGTAACAGGTATTTTACGGGTACGGTCGATGCGGACATAGATGATATCCTTTGCATCCATCTCCAGTTCGAGCCATGCACCCCGGTTAGGGATAACCGTTGCAGTGTATGCCGTTTTCCCGTTTTTATCTACTTTTGTGCTGAAATAGACGCTGGGAGAGCGAACCAACTGGCTGACAATAACCCGTTCCGCACCATTAATAATAAATGTACCGGTTTCGGTCATCAGCGGGAAGTCTCCCATGAACACTTCCTGCTCTTTCACTTCTCCGGTTTCTTTATTAATAAGCCGGACCTTCACCCGCAGCGGCGCCGCATACGTAACGTCGCGTTCTTTCGCGTCATCTACTGTATATTTAGGCTCTCCGAGGCTGTAGTCGATAAACTCCAAAACCAGGTTACCCGTGAAGTCCTGAATTGGCGAAATATCCTGGAACATTTCACGCAATCCTTCTTCCAAAAACCATTCATAGGATTTTTGTTGGATCTCAATAAGGTTCGGAACTTCAAGTACCTCGTTAATACGTGCATAACTACGCCGAGTGCGTCGACCATATTGAACAAGATGTCCTGCCAACTTTAACTCACCCCTCATGTCTACTCACTTAAAAATTTCGTTGCGAACCTTTGTTTGGTACCTTATAATGGAACTCATACAACAGATTCGTTCTCCACAAATGAAGAAAAGCCCTTGCTCGAACACATTCGAAAAAAGAGCGACTATCTGTGGAATCTTTCTGCCGGAAGCACCTTATCCTTGTAGATTTGCCCAAAATGTATATATTATACGTAGGCAAGACAAAATATATGCCTTGTCTGCTATAACCTATTGACATTTCAGCAAACTAAAGACATAAAGGGCATCCTATATACTGACATTTTATAATAATATCACAGACCACGACCAGTGTCAATGGTCTTCTTCTTGTTTTATTCCCTCATTTTGTAGCTTTAAAAATCCGGTAGCCCTTATCCTTCGTGACTTCCTCTACGAGTGGAAACAAGCTTTCCAGTTTCGCTTTTGCAGAAGGTGCGCCTTGCTTCTTCTGAATGACAACCCATAAAGCCCCACCATCGTTCAGATGATCAAACGCCAGATTGAATATGGAATGCACAGTCTCTTTGCCTGAGCGGATCGGCGGATTGGTCAGAACGACATCAAACCTTTTTCCCAGCACTGCCTGGAATAAATCGCTTTGCAGTATAGTGACATTGTTAATCCGGTTTCGTCCGGCATTCTCTCTGGCCAGTTCAACCGCTCTTTCATTGATATCAATCATGGTAACCCGTCCTGCCGGAGCCAGTTTTGCCGCCGTCAGACCGATGGGGCCATAACCACAGCCGACATCCAGGATTTCCGAATCTTCCGAAAAATCCATCGCCTCAATCAGTACCCGGCTCCCGTAATCAATCCCCTGCTTGGAAAAAACCCCGGCATCACTTACAAAACTGAGAGACTGCCCGCGGAGCTCCGCTTGAAGTATGCGCCTGTCATGCGCAGCGTCAGGGCTGCTAGAGTAATAATGGTCAGACATCCCGTCCACATCCTTCGGGTTTTGTTAACATCCTGTCCATAGCCTTGCTGTTTTAGACTTATATATCTATTTACAGCAAACGAACCCCTTGAGACGATCTTCAAGGGGTTCGCTTTGCCACTTACCTGTTAAGGTAATTATTTCAGTTCGATCGTTGCGCCTGCTTCTTCCAGTTTAGCTTTGATGGATTCAGCCTCTTCTTTACCCACTTTTTCTTTCACTGGTTTTGGTGCGTTGTCTACCAGTTCTTTAGCTTCTTTCAAGCCCAGACCAGTAACTTCACGAACTGCTTTGATAACGTTGATTTTGGAAGCGCCAGCGTTAGCCAGAACTACGTCGAATTCGGATTGCTCAGCTTCAGCTGCGCCACCTGCAGCGCCGCCAACTACTGCTACAGGAGCAGCTGCTGTTACGCCGAATTCTTCTTCGATTGCTTTAACAAGATCGTTCAGTTCCAGTACGGACATACCTTTAATTGCTTCCAGGATTTGCTCTTTACTCATGGTTGAACCTCCGTTTATATAATAGTTTTTTAGTTTAAACTGCCATTCTTACAACACGACCGGTATTCCGGTTACGCGCTTTGCTCTTCCTTCTCTGCAACAGCTTTAACTGCAAGCGCGAAGTTGCGCACTGGAGCTTGAAGCACGCTGAGGAGCATGGAAAGGAGACCTTCGCGGGATGGAAGTTCAGCCAGAGCCTTAACTTCCTCAACAGATACCACTCGACCTTCCAGCACGCCGCCTTTCAGTTTGAGAGCATCGTTCTTCTTAGCGAAGTCGTTCAGAATTTTGGCTGGAGCCACTGCGTCCTCTGTACTGAAAGCAATCGCTGTAGGACCAGTCAAAGCAGAGTCCAGTTCAGTCAGCTCTGCTGCTGCAGTCGCACGGCGAAGCAGTGTGTTCTTCAGCACTTGGAATTCAATGCCAGCTTCACGAAGCTGCTTGCGCAGCTCAGTTACTTGAGCAACGGTCAAACCGCGGTAGTCAGCAACGACGGTAGTTGCACTCTCGCGCAATTTCGCAGTTACGGCTTCAACGGTTTCTTGTTTTGCTTGGATCACTTTTGCATTTGCCAAACTGTACACCTCCTGATAAATTTTTGCCGTCTCTATGATACGTTCACAAAAACGGAGCTACATAGGCATAAGAAAAGCCTCCGTAGCATATACGAAGGCTTGATGAATCAACACGGGCAGGCGTACCTGCCACATGCAACGTTCTATCATAACACCTCGGTAGGAAATTAAGCCTTCCGGCACCTACTGTCTACGGTAAGCATATTCGAATGTTAGGGTCGGTCATAATGACGCAACTCATACAGAATAACAGCTAGAATTGATAATGTCAATCCCCAATATTATCTGTAGCTTGCTGCGTTCACGCGTGCGCTAGGGCCCATTGTGGAAGATACCGCAATGTTCTTCAGGTATACACCTTTAGCAGCCGCCGGCTTCGCACGGTTCAGAGCGTCGATCAACGCTTTGAGGTTTTCATTCAACTGCTCAGCAGTGAAAGAAACCTTACCGATTGGTGCGTGAATTTGACCTGCTTTGTCGAGACGGTATTCGATTTTACCGGCTTTGATCTCTTGAACAGCCTTGGCAACGTCGAATGTAACTGTACCCGCTTTAGGGTTAGGCATCAAACCTTTACCACCGAGCAGACGGCCCAGTTTACCAACCTCACTCATCATATCAGGTGTAGCTACGCAGACGTCGAATTCGAACCAGCCTTGTTGGATTTTGTTGATCATGTCTTGATCGCCTACAAAATCAGCGCCAGCCGCTTCCGCTTCCTTCACTTTATCACCTTTTGCAAATACCAACACGCGTTGGGTTTTACCAGTACCGTGCGGCAGAACAACCACGCCACGAACAGCCTGGTCTTGTTTACGAGCGTCTACGCCCAGACGAACTGCTGCTTCAACGGTTTCGTCGAACTTCGCAGTTGCCGCCTTTTTCACCAGCTCAACGGCTTCAGCAGGCTCGTAAGTTGCTTCGCTGTCGATCAGCTTGGCAGCTTCCAGGTATTTCTTACCGTGTTTAGCCATTATATTTTCCTCCTTTGTGGTATTAGCGGATATTCCTCCCACATCACCGGCATCATGCCGGAAAACAAAGCTTACGCTTAGTCAACGATGGTGATACCCATGCTGCGAGCAGTACCTTCAACCATACGCATAGCCGCTTCAACGGAACCAGCGTTCAGGTCAGGCATTTTTTGTTCAGCGATTTGACGAACGGTATCGCGGTTAACGGTAGCCACTTTCGTTTTGTTCGGTACGCCGGAACCTTTTTCGATCTTAGCAGCGACTTTCAACAGAACTGCAGCCGGTGGAGTTTTGGTGATGAATGTGAAAGAACGGTCTTCAAACACCGAAATTTCAACCGGAATAATCAGGCCTGCCTGATCAGCAGTACGCGCGTTGAATTCTTTACAGAATGCCATGATGTTGACACCTGCTTGACCCAAAGCCGGACCTACTGGAGGCGCTGGATTCGCTTTACCTGCAGGAATCTGCAGTTTTACAATTTTGATTACCTTTTTTGCCATGGTGACACCTCCTTGACTCGATAGTGGTCAATGGATCCTTAGATCCTCCCACAAGAAACCACAGAAAACCTTATATTTTCTCCACTTGAGTATAATCCAACTCCAGCGGGGTTTCCCGTCCAAACATGTTGACGTGTACTTTAAGCTTGCTCTTGTCAGCCAAAATCTCTTCCACGGAGCCCACAAAATTCGCAAATGGACCAACCTTGATCCGCACGGACTCTTTCACGTCGAATTCTATCTTCGGTTTCGGCTCAACCATGCCCATATGCTTCAGAATCTGCTCAACTTCCTCTGGAAGCAAAGGCGTAGGCTTGGAACCCGAACCCGTTGATCCTACAAACCCTGTTACACCCGGCGTATTGCGGACAACATACCAGGAGTCATCGGTTTGAATCATTTCGACCAAGACATATCCGGGGTAAACTTTACGCATAACGGTCTTCTTCTTACCGTCTTTGTTCACCAGTTCTTCTTCCATAGGAACAAGAACACGGAATATCTTGTCTTCCATGCCCATGGATTCAACGCGTCTTTCCAAATTGGCTTTGACTTTGTTCTCATACCCGGAATAGGTATGAACGACATACCATCTTTTTTCCATATCAAGCCACCTGGGACCCTTCTTAGATAATCGCTTCGATCACAGCAGAAATGCCGATATCAAGAACCCAAAAATAAATCGTGACAAACGCAATTGTCCCAATGACAATCAGCGTATAGTTAGTCAACTCTTTACGATTGGGCCAGCGAACTTTTTTGAGTTCAGCCCAGCTTTCAGAGAAAAAGGAAAACAGAGACTTGAAACTGCGTTTCACGCCGACTACACCTCCATAAAACTATCTGGTTTCACGATGAGGAGTCTGCTCGTTACAAAACTTGCAGAATTTCTTCATCTCCATGCGGTCGGGGTGATTACGCTTGTTTTTGGTTGTTGTGTAATTTCTTTGTTTGCAATTCGTACAAGCCAAAGTGATAATTACCCGCATGATGTGCACCTCCCGAAGACATCCGACGAACAGGAAGTCTCTAAATTGGTCCTAAAAAAACGCAAATTTAGGCCTACCTAAAACACTTTATCATAAGGGGGGTACCATGTCAACGAATGTTTAAGCGCATTTCCCCCTTACGTCCTAGCAACTTTTTGCAAAGGTATGCTGGGGGTGTTTTCCTTTTGAAACTCTCAAACTGTTCGGCATTTATACTAATCAAGTATAAATCATTTCGAAGCGTTATAAACCTGCCGACAAACGAATGCAATAAAAAAAGACTCATATAACCGAGCCTTTTTCCTGCAATGTGCTTTCTTCAATTATCGCGGACTTCCAAATATTTTTCAAGCTTGCGTTTGACCCGCTGCAGTGCGTTATCAATGGATTTCACATGGCGGTTGAGATCAACGGCGATTTCCTGGTAAGACCTTCCGTCCAGGTACAGCATCAGCACTTTTCGTTCAAGATCGCTTAATATTTCCGACATCTTGTCTTCCAGCCCGACAAACTCTTCCTGATTGATAATGAGCTCTTCCGGATCACTTACCCGCGAGCCGCAGATCACATCCATAAGGGTACGGTCCGATTCTTCATCGTAAATAGGCTTGTCCAGGGATACGTAGGAATTCAGCGGGATGTGCTTCTGGCGTGTCGCCGTCTTGATGGCTGTAATAATCTGCCTCGTGATGCAGAGCTCGGCAAACGCTTTAAAAGAGGCAAGCTTATCCCCCTTGAAGTCACGGATCGATTTGTACAAACCGATCATGCCTTCCTGGATAATGTCCTCCCGGTCAGCACCAATCAGGAAATAGGATCTCGCCTTGGCTCTGACAAAGTTCCGGTATTTATTAATCAGAAACTCCAGCGCCTCGCTGTCACCTTCATGGACCGCTACGACAATGTCTTCATCATTCTTGTAATCATACACTGACAACATGATATCTTTGAGGTCGACACTCACTAACAATCCCTCCGGCTGCAACGCAAGGTACCCGTTACTACTCAAAATATACGACAAGTATACGCCAAGGCCCTGAGAACCGTCAACCACACCCGCTACAAAAAGATTAATTTAAGTCTGATATGGAACCGAATGATATCCCTTGAAATCAATGGGATTTCCCTACTGGCGCCTCCATTTTTCAAACATCTTTCTCATTTCCGGACTGAGAGAAGCGTCAAGCGTATTGCGGTGAAGCCGCTCCGTGTTCTGTTCAATCCGCTTTTGAACCTCCCGTTCGGATTCCTCCACCTCAATCAGGAGCTCGCGCGCAGATACCCTGAGAGCCCCCTGTCCAAACGCGACATGCTGCTCAACAAGGTCGCTGGTGGCTACATATACGGACCTTCTGCGGCTGCTGAGCTCCCCGACCAGCCGCTCGATACATTCATCGGCCGTTTCTTTTTCTTTCGTGAAATAGATCTGCACTTTGCTCTGCGAGAAGGTTTTGCCGAGCCCCGGCACCCGGTAGGCGTCAAATACAACGATGACTCTTCTCCCCGAATACGCCTGGTGGTCGGCGAGCCGCTCAAGCAGCCTGTCCCGCGCTTCCTGCAGGCCGGACTTGGCAAGTGCGGACAGCTCGGGCCAGGCTCCGATCATGTTATAGCCATCCACCAGCAGAACATCGCGCGTATCCGCCATTTGCTAGGACCGGGCCATTCGTCCGCGCAGCACTTCGTACATCACGACGCCCGCTGCCACCGATGCATTCAGCGAATTGATCTGTCCTTCCATGGGAAGCTTGACGAGCACATCGCACTTTTCCCGTACAAGCCGTCCCATGCCCTTGTTCTCGTTGCCAATCACAATCGCCACCGGTCCGGTGAACACCCCATTGCCAAAAACCGGTTCAGCAGCGTTGACATCTGTCCCCACGACCCAGATTCCTTCTTCTTTCAAACGGTCGATGGTCTGGGCAAGATTGCTCACCCGCGCAACCGGCACGTATTCGACAGCTCCCGCAGAAGTTTTCGACACCGTTGCCGTAACAGCCGCCGAACGCCGCTTTGGCACGATAACGCCGTGCGCTCCTGTGCAATCCGCCGTGCGGAGAATGGAGCCCAGATTATGCGGATCTTCAATTTCATCAAGCAAAATCAGAAAAGGAGCTTGTCCCTTCTCTGCAGCAGCGGCGAGCAAATCCTCCACTTCCGCATACGCATGCGGCGCAGCCTGGGCTACTACCCCTTGATGCTGAATGCCCGGAACCATCTGATCCAGCTTGCGCTTGTCGGCCTGCTGAACGATAACGCCGGCTTTTTTAGCTTCCACGATAATCGGCTGCGTCAGATGCTTTTGCGCATTTTCCGCAAGCCATATTTTATTGATCGGACGCCCTGAACGAAGGGCCTCAATCACGGAATGCTTGCCCGCAATCCATTCCTCTTCCATATTGCACTTCCTCTCTCAAGGGCGGTCTGCTCTTATTGTCACTGTTTATGTCACGGCAGTCCGCTCGTTTATCTTATTTTTTGCTTTCGTCCATTAAAGCGATACCTTTGCCAATCAATTCACGCAGCCGCTCCAGTCGGCCGTCGCAATACAGGAAGCCGAAAAGCCCTTCCAGCGCAGTGGCATGACGGTATTCGAGGACATCGGCATTTTTCGGCACACTGCCGGATTTCGCGTTCCGGCACTGTCTGACAATATCCTGCTCCTCTTCCGTCAAATTCTGCTCCAGCATCTGCAAAATTCTGCTCTGCGCTTTGGCCGAGACGAATCCTGTCGCTCTGCGGTGGAGATGGTTCGGACGCAGGTTCGCCTGGGCAAGCAGGTACTGGCGGACGGCCACCTCATACACGGCATCTCCGATATAAGCAAGCGCAATCGGCGGGATCATGCGGGCCGGCTTGGAGGGCGGGTACGGAAACCAGCCCCCGTCCAAGCCCTCTCTCTCCAGATTCATGTGCTCCCCGCTCATTTGCGCCGCCAGCGCATGCCCTGCGCCGTGTCCTCAAGAAGAATCCCCTTCGAAGCGAGCAGGTCACGGATTTCATCCGCCCGCCCCCAATTTTTCGCCTTGCGCGCTTCCACGCGTTCAGCGATCAGCTGCTCGATCTCCTCGTCCAGCAGCTCCTCGCCGGCCTCCGAGTACAGCCGCAGCACACTGTTCAGGCCCTGGAAGGTATCCAGCAGCGCCTGCAGTTCGGCTTTATTGACCACGTCTTGCTGAAGTACCTGATTCGTTTCGCTTACCCATTCGAACAAAGCTGTGATGGCGTCCGGCGTGTTAAAATCATCATCCATTTTCTCGCGGAAATGAGCACGGATTTGCTCCAGCTTCTCCTCAATCTCCGCCGAAACCTTGCCGTCTCCTTCCGTGGAGGTTTCAAGACGGTGCTTGAGGTTGGTCACTGCATTGGCGATGCGCTCTACGCTTTTTTCCGACTGCTCCATCGTTTCATCATTAAAGTTCAGCGGATTGCGGTAATGAGTGGATAGCATGAAATAGCGGATGGCTTCTTTCTTGTAGCGGGCGCGCAGGTCCTTTACAAGGATGCCATTGCCGAGCGATTTGGACATTTTTTCGTTGTTGATGCGGATATATCCGTTATGCATCCAGTACCTTGCCAGAGGCTCGCCGGTCAGCGCTTCGGACTGGGCGCATTCGCATTCATGATGCGGGAACTGCAGATCCTGACCGCCGCCGTGAATGTCAAGCGTTTCCCCCAGATAATGGAGAGCCATGGCCGAGCACTCGATATGCCAGCCGGGACGGCCTTTTCCCCACGGACTTTCCCAGAAAATCTCACCAGGTTTGGCTGCTTTCCACAGTACAAAATCCTCCGGGCGCTCCTTGCGCTCATCGACCCCGATGCGGATGCCGAACTGAAGCTGCTCCAGGTTTTGACCGGACAGCTTCCCGTAATCCTTAAACTTTTCCGTCCGGAAGAAAACATCCCCGCCGTTCTCATAAGCATAGTCCCTGTCCACCAGATTCTGAATGAAGCGGATGATCATATCCATGCTTTCCGTCACCCGGGGATGTACATTGGCACGCGGGATACCCAGGCCTTCCAGGTCCTCGTAGTATGCCGCTATAAAACGCTCGGCCACCTCGGGAACCGTCGTTCCGAGCTGCTCTGCTTTGCGGATCAATTTGTCATCGACGTCCGTAAAATTCGACACATAGTTCACATCATAACCGGAATACTGCAAGTAATTGCGAACAATGTCGAACACAATGATCGGGCGCGCGTTTCCGATATGAATATAGTCGTATACTGTAGGACCGCACACGTACATTTTCACTTTTCCCGGCTCAAGCGGCTCGAACAGTTCCTTGCTCCTTGACATTGTGTTATAGATTTGAAGCGCCATAAACTTACTCCTCCTATCCTGCAGTCCTTCCGCCAAACAGCTGCGGCAGCCGGAAGCAGGCCAGCTTCCCTGGTTAATTTGTAATCTCTACTACGGTCAACCGATTAACCACTAGGATTATCGAATTTCCCTTTTTTCACTATATGTTAATTGCATCTGGCTTTTTCCCGCTTTAGCTCGGACACCTCGGCGCGCAGCCGTTCGATTTCTTCCTGCAGCGAACGGATCGAGTCGACCACCGGATCGGGCAGCTGATGACTGAGCCGGTCCCGGCGTTTGCCGTCCTGGCGCACGATTTTGCCGGGAATGCCGACAACCGTGCTGTTCGGAGGAACCTCTTTTAATACGACTGAATTGGAGCCTATGTTGGACTGATCCCCCACCGTGAAGGAGCCCAAAATTTTCGCCCCTGAGCCGATAACTACATTATTGCCGATTGTCGGATGTCTCTTTCCCTTTTCTTTCCCCGTGCCGCCCAGAGTTACCCCCTGATAAATCACGACATCATTGCCGATTTCACAGGTTTCGCCGATGACTACCCCCATGCCATGGTCAATGAACAGACGTTCCCCAATGCGGGCGCCCGGATGAATTTCAATGCCTGTCATGAAACGGGAAAATTGCGATATGATGCGGGATAGTGTGCACCAGCGACGCTTATAAAAGGCATGCGCAATCCGGTGCGCCCAAATGGCATGCAGTCCCGAGTAGGTGAAAACCACCTCCAGCTTGCTTCTTGCCGCCGGGTCGTTATCCAATACTGTCTGAATATCAGATCTCATTTGCCTGAACATGCCCTTCCCTCCTTGCTCCTTTTGTAAGGCAGCCGCTGAGTTTTCGAATTACTGGCAAACGGGACAAGAAAAAAACGCCCCTGCAGCCTGTGCTGCAGAGACGTTTCACCGTGGTTCCACTCTGCTTGAGGTGTTCCATGCTCCCATAGACAGGTCAGATCATGGCACCTCCTCTTTCCCGTCCAGTAACGCGGACGAAACGGCACAATCTGGCCGGCATGCCGGTTCAATTGCACAGCTCCCAGGCGCATTTCCGCTGCAGGTCATTTGAACGGCTCGCAGCCCGGGAAGCACCCTTGACCGTTCTCTCTGAAAAATGCCCTGTTGCAGCGTACTTCTCCTGTTCCCAGCTTTTCAAACTAAATTATCTAACTAAATCATTTATATGAAACAACGATCAATTTGACAAGCAAAATGTTGGTTTTCTGATGCAGTTTATTATAACGAAAAGAATACAATCTGACAAGAAAGCAGCAACAGCCGCTTCATGCCATAGAGGGCGATTATCCCTTGATCTGAGCACGAAGACGATCTAATACCGTATCCCGCCCAAGCAGATAAATCGTTTCATTCAGGTCACGCCCGTGGGTCTGGCCGGTCAAGGCAACCCGGATGGGCATAAACAGCTGTTTGCCCTTGAAGCCCGTTTCTTTCTGCACCTCTTTAATTAAAGCGGCTATGCGTGCAGCTGTAAATTCCTCGGCTGCCTCGATCTTATCGGCAAAAGCTTTAAGCACGACCGGCACCTGCTCCTCCGCAAGGATCGCCGTTCCTTCCGCATCCAGCTCCAGATGAGTACGGAAAAATACGTCCGACAACTGAACGATGTCCGAAGCTGCCGTCATTTGCTCCTGATACAAACGAACAAGCGCGTTGGCCCATTCCTGCTGTTCCGGCGTGAGGCTGGCCGGCAGGCGTCCTGCCTTCTGCAGATGCGGAATCGCCATGTCAGCGATCCGGCCGGGATCGGCATGCTTAATATAATGGTTGTTCAAATGCGCCAGCTTGTTTGGATCAAACACGGCCGGGCTTTTGGACAAGCGGTTGGCGTCAAAGATTTCAATCAGCTGTTCTTTGCTGTAAATCTCCTCTTCGCCTTCCGGGGACCATCCAAGCAGCGCAATGAAGTTGAACATGGCTTCAGGCAAATAACCGAGGTTGTCATACTGCTCCATAAACTGAATGATGGATTCATTCCGTTTGCTGAGCTTTTTGTGATCCTCGCCGACAATAAGCGTCATATGCCCGAAGACCGGCGGATCCCAGCCCAAAGCTTCATAAATCATAAGCTGGCGCGGAGTGTTGGAAATATGATCTTCGCCGCGCAGCACGTGGGTGATTTTCATCAAATGGTCATCAACAGCTACCGCAAAATTATAGGTAGGAATGCCATCTTTTTTAACGATGACAAAATCGCCCGACTCTTTGGAGTTAAACGTAATTTTACCTTTTACCATGTCATCAAACGTATATTCCCGCTCATCAGGCACGCGGAAACGGATGCTCGGCACACGCCCTTCTGCTTCGAAGGCCTGGCGCTGCTCCGGAGTCAGGTCGCGGTGCTTGCCGGAATAGCGAGGCGTCTCGCCGCGGGCGATCTGCTCTTCCCGCTCCTGCTCCAGCTCTTCCTCCGTACAATAGCAGCGGTAAGCAAGGCCGCGATCCAGCAGATCCTGCCAGTAGACCTTGTAAATATCCAGGCGTTCCGTTTGGCGATAAGGACCATATTCTCCGCCGACATCCACGCTTTCGTCCCAATCCATGCCGAGCCATTTCAGGTACTTCAGCTGGCTTTCTTCTCCGCCTTCAATATTGCGTTTGACATCTGTATCTTCAATCCGGATAATAAACTTTCCGCCCCGGTTTCTGGCATATAAATAGTTGAACAGCGCCGTTCTGGCATTGCCGATATGCAGATGTCCTGTTGGACTTGGCGCATAACGCACACGAACCTCTGTGCTCATGTATATCCCCTCCGTGTCTCTAATCTCTCAAGATGATAGCATACCCTTGACAAGGCAGACAACAGACTGTGCTGCAATGCCCTCACCGCGGCCGGTAAAGCCGAGCTGCTCCGTCGTTGTCGCTTTGACATTCACCTGGCTCAAATCCTCCGCGCCGAGCGCGCGGGCGATCACTTCAACCATCTGCGGTATGTACGGGGCCATCTTCGGCTTCTGTGCGATGATTGTCCCATCGACGTTGCCGAGACGGTAACCCTGCTCCTTGGCAAGCGCCCAGACATGCTCCAGCAGCTTGAGGCTGTCTGCATCCTTGAAAGCCGGATCGTTGTCCGGAAAATGCTTTCCGATATCGCCAAGACCCAGTGCGCCCAGAATGGCATCCGTAATCGCATGCAGCAGCACATCGGCATCCGAGTGGCCGAGCAGCCCTTTCTCGTAAGGAATCGTCACCCCTCCGATAATGCACGGCCTTCCCTCCACCAGCTGATGAACATCAAAACCCTGTCCTATACGAATCATCCTGCGTCCTCTCCCTTTTTGCTAATCCATAATTGTGCAATATCCAAATCTTCCGGTGTCGTAATTTTAATATTGGTGTATTTCCCCTCCACGACCCGCACCGGAATGCCCAGCCGCTCAACGAGCATGGAATCATCCGTCCCGAGAAAGCCTTCATGCTCGGCGGCTTCATGAGCCCGCAGCAAATCAGAAAGACGAAAAGTCTGTGGCGTTTGAATGCTCCACAGACTCCGGCGATCCGGCGTAGCCGCAATCACCCCTTCTTCATTAACCTGCTTGATCGTATCCTTTACCGGCACGGCAAGTACGGAAGCCCCGAACTCCCGGGCAGTCTCCAGGCATCTCCGGATTTCATCACGGCCCACGAAGGGACGGACACCGTCATGCACCATAACCCATTCGGTCTGCAGGCATTCCAGTCCGCGATGTACGGAATGCTGCCGTTCGGAGCCCCCTGCGATGACGTCCTTAACTTTGGCGATCTGATGCCTGTCAATCCACTTCCGGCACCGCTGCACATCATCCGCTCCTGTAACGAGTACAATTTCGCTTACCTCGGGTACAGCCGCGAACACCTCAAGCGTGTATATAAAAACAGGTTTGTCCTGCAGCAGCAGAAACTGCTTGCTCTCCGCAGTTCCCATGCGGGTACCGCGTCCCGCCGCCACAACGACAACGCCCAAGCTGTTGTTCATAGCGCGAATCCCGCCTTAACGTCAGTATGATATATGGAACGGAACAGACCGGGTCTTCATCCCGGACTCTTTCATCCAGCTATCATCATACCGCTTTTACTGGGCTTTTTCCAATAATTTTGGCTTGGCGAAGATCATTCGGCCCGCAGATGTCTGGAGCACGCTGGTCACCAGCACCTCCATCGTCGTCCCGATATAGTCCCGTCCGCCTTCTACCACAATCATCGTTCCGTCGTCCAGATAAGCAACACCCTGGCCGTACTCCTTGCCATCCTTGATGATCTGTACCATGATTTCCTCTCCCGGAAGCACGACAGGTTTGACTGCATTGGCCAGGTCATTGATATTCAGCACGGATACTCCCTGCAGCTCGCATACCTTGTTCAGGTTAAAGTCATTGGTTACAACCTTGCCCTGCAGTACCTTCGCCAGTTTGACCAGCTTGCTATCCACTTCGGAGATTTCCTCGAAGTCTCCTTCATAGATGAGAACCTTCACATCAAGCTCCTTCTGAATTTTATTCAGGATATCCAGCCCGCGCCGGCCGCGGTTGCGCTTGAGCAGATCGGAGGAATCCGCAATATGCTGCAGCTCTTCCAGCACAAATTCAGGGATGACAATAGTCCCTTCAATGAAACCCGTCTTGCAAATATCCGCAATTCTTCCGTCAATGATGACACTCGTATCCAAAATTTTATGCTCCTCAATTCCCCTGCCCTCCTGCACCTCCTCGCGACCGAATCTGCCTGATTTCCAAAACGACGCCAGATCCTCCCTTTTCTCAAGCCCCACCATAAGACCGACATAACCGCAAACGATCATGACGCCTACTTGCAGAATCTGACCCGCTTGTCCAAGCCAGGAGAGGCCCGGGTACAGCAGAATCGACAGGATCAGACCGGCGACAAGGCCTGTCGTGCCGGCAGCCATTTCATTCATCGGAATTTTGGACAGACCCTCAATCCCTTTTTGCAGCCGATACGCTGCCGCCGTGCCGGCGATATTGCAAAGCACCATAAACAGCACCGCACCAGCCACTACCCAAATGAAGCCGCCCGTGGCGGTCGCTCTCATCCATTCCGGCATCCAGGACACGGCCCCGGACGCTTTTTGGAACAATGTGTAACCGAACCAGGAGCCGCATAAACCGGTAAAAATTAAGATAGCCCTTCTCAACATCGAGTCCTACACCTCCTAAAACCTTTCAATTCCAAAATTTAGTTTCCCTTTATCCAGTATGGTCCACTTTCACCTTCGGTAATCGCAGGCTGTAAATTTTTTACACATGTTATCTTTTCACGAACGCCTAGCAGAATCCTTCTTTGGAATTTTATGTTGAAAGCGTACAATTGGCTGACTTATAATGAACTTATTCCTAAATAATTAGAGGTGGGTAGCGATATATGAGCGCACAAAGCTTACATGCTTTTCAGGATCAGGTTTCCGAGCTGCTGCTCCGTCACCGCAGTTTGCTGGATATTTTGTCCAAGACAGGCCAATCAGGCGCTGCTGTTAACCGTGTGGTAGCCAAAGCTGTTACCGAATGCGGCTGTATAGAGCTTCATGCCAAGAAGCAGGACTATGAATCGGAAAGCGGGCTTGAACACGCCAAGGTGCTGCTGGACAATCACGTGCAGGGGCAATTGTGCGAAAATTGCAAGGAAGCGATCACCGCCGAGCTGGGCCGAAGTCTTTTTTACATGTCCGCCCTGTGCAACCAGCTTGATATCCGTCTGGAAGATGTCGTTGAGAATGAATCGCGCAAATGCTCTACCTTAGGTTTGTTTAATATGTCATGACCGTTTATATACTTCAGTAAGGATAACCTAACAAAAAAAGCATTTATTTCTCCCGACTGTGAGGGAAATAAATGCTTTTTATTTTTCATATTTAATTGATTAACGCTCCGAGTGACGATAACTGTTGCTGTCCTCGGAATGACGGCGCTTGGCTCGCCTTTTTCTGGCTATCGCCTGAATGTTATGCTTCATGCCATACACCGCATAAAGTACCAGCGGCACAAAGATCAGCTTGGAGAGCTGATCGGAAAACTGGACGGCAACCACCACGGCGCCGATCACCACAAGCGGTGCGATCCACACTGCCTTTTTGGGCAGGCCCACACGTTTGAAATTAGGATATTTCAACGAACTGACCATCAGATAAGACAGCAGCAGTGTGGCAACAGCCATCGAAAACAGGGATATATCCTCATGAAACAGGGACAATGTAGCGAGTACACCCCCTGCCGCAGGAATGGGAAGCCCAGTAAAATACCCGGGTGCTCCACAGACTACGTTAAAGCGGGCCAGACGGAGCGCTCCGCACATCGGAAAAATGGCCGTTACCGTCCATGCCAGAGCAGGACTGGCCGATTGAAAGGCAACAAAATACATGATTATCGCCGGAGCGACCCCAAAGGAAATGACATCAGATAATGAGTCCAATTCTTTGCCGAATTCACTTTGCGCATTTAATGCCCGGGCTACACGTCCGTCCAAACCATCCAACAACATGGCGACAATAACCATAATGGCAGCATGACTGTATTGACCATCGATAGCCATTAAGATGGCGATTATTCCGAGAAACAGATTACCAAGGGTAAACATGTTCGGAATAGACTTCATAATCATTGCTTCACCTCATAAACTCACGAATAACATCCGCTAATTGTATGTTATTTACATTTGCCTGTCAATGAAAACCTGCTCTTGCAGCCGTTTCAAGCCTTCCTTGATGGTACGGGCTCGCACCTCGCCGATGCCGTCGACTTCATCCAGCTCCTCAATCGTCGCCATCATCACATGAGGCAGCTGATGGAAGCGTTCCACCAGATTATGAATGATGACATTAGGCAGGCGCGGAATTTTGTTCAGCACCCGGTATCCCCTGGGGGCGACATAGTCCTCGGATACGGCCGCAGAAGAAGGATAACCTAGCAGCCTTACAATGTGGCTCATATCCAGCAGTTCTTCGTCAGTCAGATGCTTCAGCCCGTTGATGATTTCACGAATTTTCTCGTCACTGTCTTCCTTGGCGTAGTCTTTGTACAACAGCCAGGCTTCTTCTTCGGTATTGCCGATCAATTCTTCCATCTGCATGTTGATCAGGCGCCCTTCATTGCCCAGTTCGTTGACAAAACGCTTGATTTCCATTTTGATGCGCAGTACCATTTGAGTCCGTTGGATGACATTGACCACTTCAGGTAGGGTCACCAGCTCCTCGAACTCGGAGGCGGTCAGGTTGGTAAGCGACTGTGTCAGGACGGATTTATATTTCTCCATCGTTTGAATAGCCTGATTAGCCTTGCTCAAAATGACGCCTATTTCCTTTAAAGAGTAACGAAGCGTTCCTTGGTATAATGTTATAATATTTCGGCGCTGCGAAATGGACACAACCAGCTTGCCCGTTTGCTTGGCGACCCGCTCTGCCGTTCGGTGCCGGATACCCGTTTCGATGGAGGAAATGGAGGAGTCCGGGATCAGCTGCGTGTTAGCATACAGAATCCGCTTGAGATCTTCACTTAGAATGATTGCTCCGTCCATTTTGGCCAATTCATATAAATAGTTCGGGGAAAAATCGCAGTTAATCGAAAATCCTCCGTCCACCACTTCCATGACCTCGGGACTGTAGCCTACCACCAGCAGTGCGCCGGTCTTGGCTCGCAGCACATTTTCCAGCCCCTCCCTGAAGGGCGTACCCGGCGCCACCAGCCGCAGCAGTTCGTTCATTTTTTCCAGTTGGCTCGTTTCCTTCATTTTTCGTTGCCCCCTAATCTAATGCGGCTGCTAGTGCATCTGCCACAGTTCCGACTCCAATGATCTCCAATCCTTTGGGGGGCGTCCACCCCTTAAGGCTTTTCTCGGGCATGATCACCCTTTTGAAGCCCAGCTTCTCCGCTTCACGCACACGCTGCTCAGCCCGGGATACGGCACGTACCTCGCCGGTCAGTCCCACTTCGCCGAAAATAACGTCATATGGCTTGGTCGGCATATCCTTGAAGCTTGACGCGATGCTTACCGCAATGGCCAGGTCCACTGCAGGTTCATCCAATCTTACGCCCCCGGCCACGTTCAGATAAGCATCCTGGTTCTGTAAAAACATGCCCATACGCTTCTCTAATACAGCTATGATCAACCCCATGCGGTGGTGATCCACTCCCGTGCCCATTCTGCGCGGTGATGGAAAGTGTGTGGTTGCGATCAGCGCCTGCAGCTCGACCAGCACCGGCCTTGTGCCTTCCATGCTGGCGACCACAGTGGAGCCTGCCACACCAAGGGGCCGCTCCGACAGAAAAAGTTCAGAAGGATTGGCTACCTCGCGCAGCCCCTCTTCACCCATTTCAAAAATTCCCATCTCGTTCGTTGAACCGAAACGGTTCTTCACCGCACGCAACAGCCGGTACGTATGATGCCGTTCTCCTTCAAAATACAGGACACAGTCCACCATATGCTCCAGAAGACGAGGGCCGGCAATAGCCCCTTCCTTCGTAACATGCCCTACCAGCACCGTAGCGATGCCCAACCCTTTGGCAATGCGCATGAAGCGGGCGGTACATTCGCGCACCTGAGCCACGCTGCCCGGGGCACTCGTCACCTCCGGCAAATACACCGTCTGTATGGAGTCAATAACCAGGAACTGGGGCTTCATGTTGTCTACAGCCTCTTCGATGGTCTCCAGATTCGTTTCACAAAGGACATACAGGTTGGGAGATAAAGCGCCAAGGCGGTCAGCCCGCAGCTTGGTCTGGCGCACCGACTCCTCGCCGGATACATAAAGCACGCGAAGCCCGGTGCGGGCCAGTTCATTGGAGGTTTGCAGGAGCAGCGTGGATTTGCCGATTCCGGGATCGCCCCCGACCAGCACCAGGGAACCCGGGACGACCCCACCGCCAAGCACACGGTTCAATTCCGTGATTCCTGTCAGGATTCTCGGCTCCTGATCACTTTCAATTTCCACGATGGGAAGTGGCTTCTCTTTACTATTATGAAAAAGGGATGAATTCATCCCAGCGGTTTTTACCACCGTCTCCGTTGCTTCGATCATGGAGTTCCAGGCCTGGCAGCCTGGGCACTTGCCGTACCACTTCGGAGATTCATATCCGCACTCTGTGCAATAAAATTTGGTTTTTACTTTGGCCATTCAGTTCTCCTTGCGATTTTTCGACATCCTTGTCGTATTTCGTTGGCCTTGATTGAAAAAAAGCTTCAGCATTAAAAGTTTACCATTGAACCAGAAGACCGTAAAGCAATATCACAAACTTTTCCAAACGTTTTGGCGTATGGGAACAGGCTGATGCAGACAAGAAAAAAAGGCTGTTCCCGCCGCGGTTCGTTCGCGGGGAACAGCCTTTTCCCTGTTCGCTATTTTTACTTGTAAACAACCTAAGTTTCTACTGAAACATCATTACGATCTGGCCGTTACATTATTCTTCTTGGTTACTGTCAGCTCGCCATTGTCCTCATCGATCAAGAGTGAATCGCCTTTGGTAATCGTGCCTTTCAGCATTTCCTCAGACAAGCGGTCTTCGATATGCTTCTGGATCGCCCGGCGCAGCGGACGCGCTCCATAGGCAGGATCAAAGCCTTCCTTGGCGAGGAACGCCTTCGCTTTATCCGTCAGCTCGAAGTCCACATTGTACTCATTCAACCGCTTGCGCAGCTCTTCGGACATGAGCGAAACGATTTGGCCGATATGCTGCTCTTCCAGCGAATGGAAGACAATAATTTCATCGATCCGGTTAAGGAACTCGGGACGGAAGCTTTTCTTCAGCTCCTCCATCACTTTGCCCTTCATGTTCTCATAGTTCGCACCGGCATCAACTGCAGCCGTAAAGCCGAGCGTGGAATTGCGCTTGATGGCTTCTGCCCCGACGTTGGAGGTCAGAATGATCAGCGTATTGCGGAAATCCACGACCCGTCCTTTGGAGTCTGTCAGACGGCCGTCTTCCAGCACCTGCAGGAGGATGTTGAACACTTCCGGATGCGCTTTTTCAATTTCATCCAGCAGCACAACGGAGTATGGCTTGCGGCGCACTTTCTCGGTCAGCTGTCCTCCTTCATCATATCCGACGTATCCCGGAGGAGCCCCGACGAGACGGGATGTGGAATGCTTCTCCATGTACTCGGACATATCGATCCGGATAACCGCGTTTTCATCACCGAACATCGCTTCCGCCAATGCGCGGGCTAGCTCGGTTTTACCGACGCCAGTAGGTCCAAGGAAGATGAAGGAGCCCATTGGGCGCTTCGGATCCTTCAGGCCGGCACGGGCGCGGCGGATTGCACGGCTGACTGCCTTAACCGCCTCATCCTGGCCGATTACACGTTCATGCAGCAGCTGTTCCATATTCAGCAGGCGTTCGGTTTCTTCTTCCTTCAGCTTGCTTACGGGAACACCGGTCCAGATCGATACGACCTGTGCAATATCTTCCGGAGTGACTTCGGAATCTGTGCGGCCCTGCTTTTCTTTCCATTGATTGCGGGTCATGTCCAGCTCTTCGCGGATCTTTTGCTCCGTATCGCGCAGTGCTGCTGCTTTCTCAAATTCCTGGCTTTGCACTGCGGAATCCTTCTCCTTGCGGATATCCTCCAGACGGTTTTCCAGCTCCTTCAGATTTGGCGGTACCGTGTAGGAGTTCAGCCTTACTTTGGAGCCCGCTTCGTCAATCAGGTCAATCGCTTTGTCAGGCAGGAAGCGGTCTGTAATGTAGCGGTCGGACAGTTTTACAGCTGCTTCAATCGCTTCATCCGTAATTTTCACTCTGTGATGCGCTTCGTAACGATCCCGCAGACCATGCAGGATTTGAATCGCTTCTTCCGGAGATGGCTGATCCACTGTAATCGGCTGGAAGCGGCGTTCCAGAGCGGCATCCTTTTCAATGTATTTGCGGTATTCGTCAAGCGTCGTTGCACCGATACATTGGAGCTCGCCGCGTGCAAGGGCAGGCTTCAGAATGTTGGAGGCATCAATTGCCCCTTCTGCGCCACCGGCGCCAATCAGCGTATGCAGCTCGTCAATGAAGAGAATGATATTGCCCGCTTGGCGAATCTCATCCATAATCTTTTTAAGGCGGTCTTCAAATTCCCCACGGTATTTTGTGCCTGCAACGACTGAGCCCATGTCCAGTGTCATTACACGCTTGTCGCGCAGTGTCTCCGGAATTTCATTCGCAATAATTTTCTGCGCAAGACCCTCGGCGATGGCCGTTTTACCAACTCCAGGTTCACCGATTAATACCGGATTGTTCTTCGTACGACGGCTCAGCACCTGAATGACACGCTCAATTTCCTTGCTGCGCCCAATTACAGGGTCCAGGTTGCTTTCCTTCGCGGAAGCCGTCAGGTCACGGGCCAGACTATCCAGCGTAGGGGTGCTGACGTTGGATGGAGCACCACTGTTGCTGGATACCGCCTCACTGCTGCCCAGCAGCTGAAGCACTTGCTGGCGCGCTTTGTTCAGGCTGATTCCCAAATTGTTCAGCACTCGGGCGGCAACACCCTCGCCTTCCCGAATCAGACCAAGCAGGATATGCTCCGTGCCTACATAGGTATGGCCCAATTTCCGTGCTTCATCCATGGAGAGCTCAATCACTTTTTTGGCGCGAGGTGTATAAGCGATGTTCGTAGGCTGCTCCTGACCACGGCCAATCAGCGTTTCCACTTCGTCCTGAATTTTCTCAAGACCGAGGCCGAGACCGATCAGCGCTTTAGCCGCAATTCCATCACCTTCGCGAATCAAACCAAGCAGAATGTGCTCTGTTCCAATGTTGTTATGTCCCAGGCGTACTGCCTCCTCCTGAGCCAAAGCCAGTACCTTCTGCGCTCGTTCCGTAAATCGTCCGAACATCATATGTCTTGCACCTCCATTGAAAAATTCAAATCTTTTTCTCGCTAAAAACTCTGTTATCCAATTAATAAATATTATGGCCTCTTATGCGGTTCCCAGCTGCTCGCGGATCAGCTTGGCCCGATACATATCACGCTCACCGGCACCCAGCGCTTCCCCGAACTTTTTCTGCAGAAAACCTGGCTGAGTCATGACATTCAACTCATTCAATACCGGTATTGAGGGTTCCTTAAGTATACCAAGATCCACACCAAGGCGGATATCCGACAACCGCTGAGCCGCCTCCTTGGAGTCCACGATCGCCGCATGGGACAATATCCCGTAAGACCGCATTACCCTATCCGTAATCCGCAGCATGGACTCATTCATAAGTCTCGATCTTGCGGCCCGTTCATGCTCGATAATCTGAAGCACGACGCCGTGCAGGTTCTCAATGATTTCCTCCTCGGTTTGCCCAAGGGTGATTTGATTGGATATCTGAAACAGATTGCCAATCGCCTCGCTTCCCTCACCGTAGATGCCGCGCACTGTCAGCCCGACCTGGGAGACAGCCGATAAAATGCGGTTAATCTGGTGGGTCATGACCAATGCAGGCAGATGCATCATCACTGAGGCCCGCAGGCCGGTTCCGACATTCGTCGGACAGCTCGTCAGATAGCCCCGCTGATCATCAAACGCGTAATCCAGATGCGCTTCAAAAGCGTCATCAATAGCAGTGGCATTCTGCCAAGCTTCCTTCACCTGGCACCCCGGATACAGGCATTGTATACGAAGATGGTCTTCTTCGTTGATCATAATGCTGACAGATTCGTCCTCATTAATCACCGCTGCCCCGTTGCGGGACTCGGAAGCCAGATTCGGGCTGATCAAATGCTTTTCAACCAGCACTTTTTTATCCAGTTCTTCGGTGTCCGCCATTTTGACGATATGGAATGGACCGAAATGGTTAACATCCTCATAGCGCAGAACGTCCGTCAGTTTGTTCAGCACATCCTCGGACTGCTGGTTGGTGGCGAGCATCGGAAAAGGCAGATGCTGCAGGTTCCGTGCAATCCTGACCCGGCTGCTTATGACGATCTCGGAGTCTGCAGCATCTGTGCGCATCCAATCGCTAAGCGGTTTTTCCGTAAAGCGGAGATTGGGCATAAACGCATCCCTCCTACTCTTAACAAGACTTTACTCCTGTGCTATTTCTTTTTCAAGCTCCCGGATCTGATCGCGAATTGATGCAGCAGCTTCAAATTCCTCAGCACGAATTTTGAACTGCAGCTCTTTCTTCAAGTCATCAATTCTGCGTCTGACCTTCATCTTGCCGCCGCTTCGCACCGGTACTTTACCTGTATGGGCAGCACTGCCGTGAACACGCTTGAACAGCGGATCAAGTCGGTCGTTAAAATATTTATAACAGGAGCTGCAGCCAAAACGACCGATTTTGCTGAACTGCGCATAGGTCATCCCGCATTCCTCACAGCGGATCGACTGCGGGTTCTGTGTCCCTGCCGACGCACTCTTGATTGTCGGATCAAAATCGAGCAGGCCTGAAAGCAGACTGTGAATAGAGAAGCCATTCGACGTTCCGGGGATCAGCTCTCCTTTTTCCCTTGCACAGGCCTCACATATATGAAATTCGGTCTTCTCTCCGTTAATGATTTTCGTAAAATGGAGAGTTGCCGGCCTTTTGCCACATTCCTGGCACAGCATGCACATACCTCCTTTACGTCAAAAGCCTGACTGCCCGTTGGCATCAAGGCCTATTTGGCCAAAAGCGCAATCAGCATCGCTTTCAGTATTCTGGCCCTAACCTGATCCCGGTAAGGAAGCTTCAGAGCAATGGCGTCCCTGGATACCGCTGCTTTCATGATGGCAGCTTCCTTTTTATTGAGAAAGCCCCCTTCTCGTAGCTGGTAGATCAGCCCTTCCGCTGCGGATTGGCTAATCTCATCTCCTATGCTATGATGCAGATGCGTATGGAGTACGTGATGAGCCGGGAGTTCTACACGCTGGATGCGAACATAACCGCCACCGCCGCGCTTGCTCTCAACAATATATCCCTTCTCCAAGGTAAAACGTGTACTGATTACATAGTTAATCTGGGATGGCACGCAGGAAAAGCGGTCAGCCAGGTCATTACGCTGAATTTCCACGATGCCCTCAGGGCTTTCAATTAACATGCTTTTTAAATATTGTTCAATAATATCGGAGACATTCCGCACATTTCATCATCCTCCACCGACAGAAATGTGAAGTCTTATTTCACATTTACAGAATATGCCGTATATTGAACTTAACCAAAACGAAAAGTCACGAATCTGGAGTACGGCGTCCCCTCAGCCTGGTGATCGCCTGCTCTGAATCAGTTCTGGCGATGATTATCACGAATTAGTGTGACCTTTGACTCCCCCAATTCATACACTGTTCTTCTGAACAAGCGCAGATTTGATGAAGAAAATTCAATTCTTTGATCAAGTTGACTTTGACTTTCTTTGACTTTGTTTTCATTATAACATAATTTTCTCATTTGCCAAGAGCTCAATTTCATTTTTCACAATATTTCTTTGATTAATTCATTAACGCTAATTTCTCAAGCGAAAAAGGACCCTTTTCATCTATGGAAAAGAGTCCTTGAATGGGTTAAAAGAAATCCATCAGGAAAGTTTGGGCGGAAGGAACAACCAGCTCGAGCATATATGCTGCTTCAGCGCTGCCTGTAAGTCTGCCCCAGCGGAACAATTCCTGCGGACGCTTGTAACCGATCAGCATGGCCGATAACGCAGCTATATCGCACTGGAGCTGAGCTTCGGTGTTTCCACGGACAGGCTCCAGCTTTCCTTCTCCCTGCGAAGACACAGACAATCTCCAGATTCCCTCATTCCAGGGCGCATGTGTATCTGTGAGTGCCAAAGTGATTTCGGCTCCTTGCGCGGATGACTGGAAAGGGAATTGTTCTACAAACGCAGGCACATCCACAATCCTCCCCATAAAGTAAGGGATAATTTCCTGCTTAATACGCGGATCTGCCAGGAGATAAGGAAGCGAATCATTGGCCGGAATAAAGCTGAAGGTCCCTTTCTCAACCATGGAGTCATGGTTGGCAAAGTAGGTCCACAATGCACGTCGCGCCTGTTCAGTCAGATACACAAATTCGTCACAGGAAAGCTCTTTATTCTGCACCTTATAGAACACATACCCTTCCGGAGCACCATTTTCCGCATAAAAAACAGCCGTCTGGGTATCTTTGTTCAACACACGGTTTTCCCACCATTCCATGTCTCTTACCAACGTGCCATTGAACTTTTGCGCATATTGCTGATATACCTTGTTTAATTGCTCTGTATCCCGGATGTTGCGCTTGATCGTTCCCTCTATTGCCGTTTTGGACGGAAACTTGTCTACTGGAACTGTGTATTTCTTGTGTTCAATAAAGATTTCCCAGCCAAATTTGCGGTAGAAGGGGAAAGAAAACGGATGCAGAAAAGAAACAGTCTGCCCGGACAATTTCATTTGCTCAAGGGCATGTTTGAGAAGCCGGGACACCAGACCGCCGCGCCGCTTCTCTGGCCATGTCGCCACCCCGGCAATCCCACCCATGGCAAATTGCTTACCATGCAAGTACACCTGCAGAGGAAGCAGTGTTAGCTTGGCATTCAGCTCTTCGCTGTCGAATACACCCCACACTTGTTCTGGTTTGAATTTCTTTTTCTGCTCCTCCAGCTCCGCAGGAGACAATGTGTATTGAAATGCATATTGCGACAGTTCAGTGCTGGCTTCGAAATCCTCATGACGCAGTTGCCTAATTTCCATAGTCCCACCTCATATGTATTAGGATGAAAGCAGTAATGCTAATCAAAGTGTCGCAAAGCGGCTGCTATCTGTCAACAGAAATGGAAAACAGATGCGCCCTTATGCACAGGCTGGTTTGATGTTATTCTTCAAAAAATGAAAAAAACCACTGCCATTAATGGCAGTGGTCATATTCGCCTGGCAACTTCCTACTCTCCCAGGACCCTTCGGTCCAAGTACCATCGGCGCTGGAGGGCTTAACGGTCGTGTTCGGGATGGGTACG
>NZ_JBHIRX010000028.1:0-61176 GCF_042138595.1 Paenibacillus terreus
CTGAATTCAAGATTCGATGTCGAGTCCGCTTCCTGATTTACTTCGTGATCAAAAGATGACTTTTTGAACTACCTCTATCAGTATAGTACAGTTTGCTAAGGCAGGAGTGGTATAAATGGCAATTCGTTTTATCGTTAAAGAACCTGATGAAGTGCTTCATAAAGTGGCTAAGGAAGTTACGAAAATTACGCCCAACGTGCAGAAGCTGCTGGACGATATGGCAGACACGATGTATGACGCGGAGGGGGTCGGTCTGGCCGCCCCTCAGGTCGGTATTCTGAAGCGGCTGATCGTGGTGGACGCCGGCGACGAGCACGGGCTGATCAAAATGATCAATCCGGAAATTGTGGAAACGGAAGGCGAACAGTTCGGACCGGAGGGCTGCCTGAGCATCCCTGGATTAAACGGGGATGTGCGCCGTGCCGAGAAGGTGACAGTCAAAGGTCTTGACCGCGAAGGGAAGCCGCTGACTGTAACGGCTACCGGTCTTCTGTCCCGCGCTTTCCAGCATGAGATCGATCATCTGAATGGCGTTCTGTTTACGGATATTGCGGAAAAGGTGTATGACGCCACGGCAGATGAGGCGGGATCTAACAGCAAGTAAGGAGTGAGCATCCAAATGAAGGATGAAATTCGGATCGTCTTTATGGGCACACCCGGCTTCGCCGTGCCCTCCCTGGAGGCGCTGCTGGAGGATGGTTACAACGTCGTGGGCGTGGTGACCCAACCGGATAAGCCGCAGGGACGCAAAAAAATATTAACACCGCCGCCTGTCAAGGAGGCGGCTGTTAAGCATGGCCTCTCGGTGATGCAGCCCCAGCGGCTGCGTCTGCCGGAGGCTGTAGCCGAGCTGGCGCAATGGAAACCTGACGTCATTGTTACGGCGGCTTACGGGCAGATTCTGCCCAAGGCTGTGTTGGACATGCCTCAATTCGGCTGCCTGAACGTGCATGGCTCCCTGCTCCCGCGTTACCGCGGGGGGGCACCTATCCAGCGCGCCATTATCAACGGGGAGACCGTGACGGGCGTAACGCTGATGTACATGGCAGAGGGCCTTGATACGGGGGATATGATCGCCAAGGTGGAGGTACCCATCGAGCCTGAGGATACATCCGGCACGGTATTTGCCAAGCTGAGCACGGCTGGAGCACAGCTGCTGCGCGAGCAGCTGCCCCTGCTGCTGGCAGGCAAGGCCGGCAGAACGCCGCAGAACGAGGACGAAGCTACATATGCGCCCAACCTGACGCGCGAGGACGAGAAAATTGACTGGCAGCATTCCTCCCAGGCCATTTACAACCGAATTCGCGGGCTGGTTCCTTTTTCCGGCGCATTTACGCTGTGGGACGGAAATGTGTTCAAAATCTGGGCAGCCAAGCGCCCTGAAGCGGGGCGGGGATCAGCAGGCGGCGAATCGCCGGGAACCGTGCTGAAGCTGACGGATGAAGGGATTGAAGTGCGGACAGGTGACGGCTCCATCTGGCTGACCGAAGTTCAGCCCGCCGGCAAGAAGGCGATGGAGGCCGGACAGTTTGCACGTGGCGGCCAAATGAAGCCAGGTACGGTGCTTGCATGAAGGACGGATCGAACACCGGCGGCACGCGCAAATGGACAGCCCGTGAAGTGGCGCTGAATATCCTGACCGGAATCGAGCAGGAGGGGGCTTACAGCAACCTTGAGCTGAATAAAAGCCTGCAGCAGGCCCGGCTGTCGGCGGCGGATGCGGGCCTTGTTACCGAGCTGGTATACGGGGCAACCGCACGCCGCAATACGCTGGATTATTATCTGAACCGTTTCGTGCAAAAAGGAACGGCCAAGCTGCAGCCATGGGTGCGCAGTCTGCTGCGCATGAGCGTGTACCAGATCGTATATCTGGACCGGATCCCGGATCACGCCGTCGTGAGCGAAGCGGTGAAGCTGGCCAAACGGCGGGGGCATCAGGGCATCTCCGGCATGGTGAACGGTGTGCTGCGCAGCATGCTTCGTGAGCCGGAGAAGCTGCACCTGCCGGACAACCTGCCGGCGGCCGAGCGGATTGCGCTGGAGCATTCCCATCCGGAGTGGCTCGTCAAGCGCTGGATTGCGCAGTACGGGGAGGAGACGGCGGAAGCCATCTGCCGTGCCAACAACGAGCCGCCTGCGGTCAGCGTGCGGGTGAACACCACGATGATCAGCCGGGAACGGCTGCTGGAGGAGATGAAGGCCGCCGGACTCGACGCGGTTCCTTCAAGGGTCAGCCCGTACGGGATTATCGTGCGCAGCGGCGGCAACATGGCCCTGACCTCCTGGTACAGGGACGGGCTGCTCTCAGTTCAGGACGAGAGCTCCATGCTGGTCGCCGAGGCCGTTGCACCGGCGCCGGACATGCTTGTGCTGGACTGCTGCGCAGCTCCCGGCGGCAAAACGGCACATATGGGGGAGATCATGAAAGACCGCGGACGCATTGTTGCGAACGATCTCCATCCTCACAAAAAGAATCTGATCCGGGAGCAGGCGGACAGGCTTGGCCTGGAATGCATCGAAACGGTCACCGGCGATGCTTCCGCTCTGCCGGACCGCTATCCTGCGGCATCGTTTGACCGCATTTTACTGGATGCCCCCTGCTCGGGTTTCGGGGTAATCCGCCGCAAGCCTGACTTGCGCTGGAGCAAGTCGCCGGAGGATGTTGAAGCGATCGCCTGCCTGCAGGCGGAGCTGCTTGCCCGTGTATCGGCGCTCCTGAAGCCTGGCGGCCTGCTCGTTTACAGTACCTGTACGATTGAACCGGCCGAAAACGAAGGGCAAATCGAGCGTTTTCTGAAGGGGCATCCGGATTTCAGGCGTGTGGAGGAGCAAGATGCTGAGTGGGGAGGCGCGGCCGCAGAGCTGAGCGAGCGTGGAGCCCTGCAAATTCTGCCCCAGCATTTTCACAGTGACGGCTTTTATATTGCACGGCTGCAGCGCTGCAATAACTAACGGCGATCCTGGATTGTAACGATCTACATTGAATACCCTGCCGCCGGGCTGCAGTCCGGCGGTTTCCTCTTTTTTTGGCCGCCAAACAAGGGGCAGTATGAAAATTTTTTACCCCTTCTTTCATTTGTGCTAAAATAGGAAGAATGAAAAACACTATCCTCATGGTGAATAACATAAAAATGAAGAAAGAACAGGTGCGAAACGAACATGAAACCTTTTATATATGACTATTCTCTGGAGGAGCTGCAGGCTTGGGCCACCGAGAACGGAGAATCCGCTTTTCGCGGCGCTCAGATTTTCGAATGGCTCTATGTGAAGCGGGTCAATGATTTCAGCGAGATGACCAATCTGTCCAAGGCTTTGCGCGAGAAGCTTGACGAGCAGTTCAGCTTCGTAACGCTCCAGGAGATTACAAGGCTTGAATCCAAGGACGGAACCGTTAAGTTCCTGTTCGGTCTCCATGATGATCATGCGATTGAGACCGTCATCATGAAGCATAATTACGGCAACAGCATCTGTGTGACCACCCAGGTCGGCTGCCGCATCGGCTGCACGTTCTGTGCGTCTACGCTTGGAGGGCTCAAGCGGAATCTTACGGCTGGTGAAATTGTGGCTCAGGTCGTACAGGCGCAGAAGATTCTTGACCGCAGCGGCGAGCGGGTCAGCAGCATTGTGATCATGGGCTCGGGTGAGCCGTTTGAGAACTATGAGGCAACGATGAAGTTTTTGCGCATTATGATTCATGAAAAAGGGCTGAATATCGGGCAGCGTCATATCACGGTATCCACCAGCGGTATTGTGCCGAACATCTATAAATTTGCCGATGAGGATACGCAGATCAATCTGGCGATTTCCATCCATGCGCCGAATGATGCGCTGCGATCCAAGCTGATGCCTGTGAACCGGAGATATCCTTTCCAGGATGTTATGGAGGCTCTCCGCTATTATCTGGCCAAAACCGGCCGCCGCATCACGTTTGAATACGCGCTGATCGGCGGTGTAAATGATCAGGAGGAGCATGCCGATGAGCTGGGCGAGGTCCTGAAGGATATGCTGTGTCACGTTAATCTTATTCCGGTCAATCATGTGCCTGAACGCAAATATGTGCGCACTTCCCGGAACGATATTTTCAAATTTCAGCGCAAGCTGGCTGAGAAGGGGATTAACGTGACTATCCGCCGCGAGCAGGGGCATGATATCGCTGCCGCCTGCGGACAGCTGCGTGCAAAGCATATGGAGTTGAGGTGAGATCACTTGATTAAAACAGTTCATGTCAGCCATGTCGGACGCGTGCGTTCGGTCAATGAAGATTCAGCCTGGATCCGTCATCTGGAGCAGGGATATATTCTCGGGATTGTCGCAGATGGTATGGGCGGCCACCTGGCGGGAGATACCGCAAGCCGCCTGGCGGTCGAGACGCTTGCTGCCGATTTGGCTACGCTGGAGACCGGATTGTCAGTGCACTCCTTATCCGCCGCGCTCAGCGACGCTATTTTGCATGCCAACGAAGTTATTTACCAAACAGCGGACCGCAACGACCAGTACCACAATATGGGGACTACGGTCGTCGCTGTGCTGCTGAACGATACGAAAGGCGTCATCGGTCATATTGGCGACAGCAGGGCATATGTCATATCAGGGGGCACAACCACACAGATTACGGAAGATCACACGCTGGTAAACGAGCTGTACAAAAACGGCCAGATCAGCAGAGAAGAGGTCGGCACGCATCCGCGCAGAAATGTGCTCACCCGCGCGCTCGGCACCGATCAGGAAGTAGCTGTGGATTTGGACGCGGTTGAACTGAAAAAAGGCGATGTCCTGCTGCTCTGCAGCGACGGGCTCAGCAATCTGGTCAGCGAGGAGCAGATCAACACGGTGGTGGGCGCATCCGACCTGCCGCTTGAGGAGCGCGCGGACAGGCTGCTTCATCTCGCACTGCTGGCAGGAGGGGATGACAACATTACCGTCGCCCTGTTTGAGTTAACGCAGGAGGCTGCTACTGCGGAGGAAAAGGGGTATGAAGCATGATTGGACATCTGTTGGGCGGAAGGTATGACATTATCGAGCGCATAGGCGGGGGCGGCATGGCTCTTGTCTACAGGGCGCAGGATATTTTGCTGAACCGCAATGTCGCTGTCAAGGTGCTTCGTCAGCAGTTTGTCCATGATGAGGAATTTATCCGCCGCTTCCGGCGGGAGGCGCAGTCTGCAGCTTCATTGTCCCATCCGAATGTCGTCAGCATTTATGATGTGGGCCAGGAAGAGGACATCCATTATATTGTCATGGAGTACGTTGAAGGCAAAAATCTAAATGAAATTATTAAAGAACGGGCACCCTTGCAGGTGGAAGAGGCGGTACGCATTGCCTCACAGATCTGCGACGCGCTTGAGCACGCCCATCATAATCAGATCATTCACAGGGACATCAAGCCACACAACATATTGATCGGGCGCAACGGCCGGGTGAAGGTAACGGACTTCGGGATTGCGCGGGCTGTTACTTCCACCACCATTACCCAAACGGGCTCGGTAGTAGGCTCGGTTCATTATTTTTCTCCAGAGCATGCGAAGGGTGTTACGACTGGTGAAAAATCGGACTTATATTCATTAGGCATTGTAATTTATCAAATGCTGACGGCACAGCTTCCTTTTCTGGGGGAAAGCCCGATCAGCGTTGCCTTGAAGCATCTGCAGGAGGAGTTTGAGGAGCCGCGCAAAGTGAACCCTCTCATTCCGCAAAGTGTGGAGAATATCATTCTTAAATCCATGCGCAAAAACCCGCAGGAGCGGTATCAGTCAGCGGAAGAGATGATGGAGGATCTGGAGACCTGCCTGCTGCCCGATCGGCGAAATGAGCAGAAGATCGTGTTCGAGGATGAAGAGGACGAAGCGCAAACGCGGATTATACCCGCTATCAAACCTCTCCCCAATAACGGAATTTCCAGGGCGTCTGCGGACTGGCAGGATACGCCTGAGATGAAGGAGGAGGCTCCTGCCCGTCCTGCCAGGAGAAACAACAAAAAGCTGTACATCTGGGCGGGGGCTGTAATAGCGCTGCTCGTTGCCATGACGTTGCTGGTGATGTACGTGAACAAGCTTATGGAGGTCCCCGAGGTTACGGTGCCGGGTGTGATCAATATGACGGAGGAGCAGGCGCGGGCGGAGCTGGCCAAGGCTGGCCTGACGGTGAAGGAGCCGGTGCTTGAACAGTATAAGGATGGAGTAAATCCGGGGATTGTATTCAACCAGGATCAGCCGGAAGGCACGGTACTGAAAAAGGGTGCACAGATAGAACTCACGGTCGGAGCGGAGAAGCCTTTGGTCAAAATGCCGGATCTTACGGACGGCAAGACATATGAGCAGGCGGTGGCGGCCCTGGTGGCGGCGGGCGTGACCGAGGACCGGATTGAGAAGGCCGACGATCAGTACAGCGACAAGCCGGTCGGTACGGTCATCGATCAATCGCCGGCGGCGAATACGGATTATAATCCGGATGAGGTTCAGGTTATGCTTACTGTAAGCAAGGGACCGGAAACCGTTGAGATGCCCAACCTGAAGGGCCGTACCCAGGCAGAGGCGGAAAAAATGATCTCTGATGCGGGACTCAAGCTGGAAGAGGTCATTGAGGAGAGCAGCTTTACCGTCGAGAAGGGCAAGGTGATCAGCCAGTGGCCAGGTGAAGAGGGGACCCCGGTGGACCCGGGATCTAAAGTGAAAATCACTGTAAGCACCGGCCAGCCGGCTGAAGCGATCAGCTACTCGTATCAGCTGCCGGTCGTACCGGCGGAGGAAGGCAAAAACAGCGAAATCCGCATTACCTATAGCGATGCGCGCGGGGATGAAATGGAGTGGGGAAAACGGACGATCAACACAACCCAGGTTCTGTCCATTGACCTGCTGCTTGCCCCGAACAAGAATGGTGTTGTTTCCGTCTACAGGGATGGACAGTTTTTCGATACGTACCTTATCCCTTATATTGATGCCAAAAATGGAACCGTGCAGCCGCCTCAGGTTGCTCCGCCGGCCTCTGTCGAAACGGACCCCTCCGCCGGGGATGGATCGGACGGCGATTCGGAAGGGGATGGAGATAGCGGGGCTGCCGATTCCGCTGTGCTGAACGACAGCGGTCAGAGTGGTGAATGGCAAGGCCAATCAGACAATGAAGGCAAGAAGGAAAAACACAACGGGAATGGTCATGGGAAGAATAACAATTGAATCCCTGAATAATGAAGGAGGCCAGCTTATTTATGCCCGAAGGACTGATTGTCAAGGCGCTCAGCGGCTACTATTATGTCGCGCAGCTGGATGAAGAGGGAAAGCCTCTTTCCGGCGAGCAGGCTGTACAGTGCAGGGCACGTGGTATTTTCAAGAAAAGAGGCGAGTCGCCGCTCGTAGGCGACCGTGTGCAGTTCGCTCTCACCGAGAACGGTGAGGGAACCGTGGATCAAATTATGAAAAGGGACTCCGAGCTTGTGCGTCCGCCGGTAGCGAATGTTTCACTGGCTGTGCTGCTGTTCTCGGTCAAAGAGCCGGATCTGAACCTCACGCTGATGGATAAATTTCTGGTTCATATTGAACATGCCGGGCTGGATACGGTCATTTGCTTGACCAAAAGGGACCTGCTGGCAGAGGAGGAAACGGATGCTTCTCTTGAGCAGGTACGCCGCCTGTATGAGAAAGCGGGCTACGAAGTGCTGATCACGAGCTCAAAGACGGGCTTGGGAACAGAGCGTGTAAAGGAACTGCTGGCCGGCCGCATCAGCGTGTTCTCCGGACAGTCGGGGGTTGGCAAGTCTTCCATGCTGAATGCCCTGAAACCGGGTCTTGCACTGGAGACAAGCGCCATCAGTTCCAAGCTCGGGCGCGGACGGCATACGACAAGGCATGTCGAGCTGATCCCGCTCGATAACGGCGGCCTGGTTGCCGATACGCCAGGCTTCAGCCAGCTTGATTTTCTGGAGCTGGGTGTGGAGGAGCTGTCTTCCTGCTTCCGGGAATTTGTCTCGTATGCAGCTGAATGCAAATTCCGCGGCTGCACCCATATTCACGAGCCCGGATGTAAAGTGACAGAAGCTGTGGAGGCAGGGGAAATCGCCCGCAGCAGGTATGAGAACTATGTGCAATTCTTTGAGGAAATGAAAGAAAAGAAGCGGAGGTACTAACGATGATTAAAATCGCACCATCCATTCTGTCCGCGGATTTCGCCAAGCTGGGCAGCGAAGTGGCCGAGGCGGAAGCCGGCGGCGGGGACTGGATTCATGTGGATGTCATGGACGGGCATTTTGTCCCCAACATTACCCTGGGTCCGCCCATTGTGTCTGCCATTCGTCCGCATACAAAGCTTCCGCTTGATGTTCATTTAATGATTGAACAGCCTGAGCGGTATATTGCCGATTTTGTCAAGGCAGGAGCAGACGTCATTACAGTTCACGCCGAAGCGTGTGTGCATCTCCATCGTGTTGTTCACATGATTAAAGAGCAGGGGGTTATGGCCGGTGTTGCACTGAATCCCGGGACGCCCGCTTATGCGGTCAAAGAAGTTCTCTCCGACATCGACATGGTGCTTGTTATGACGGTAAACCCCGGCTTTGGCGGACAATCCTTCATTCCGGGAACCCTGTCCAAAATCAGACAAATCCGCTCGTGGCTGAATGAATTGGGCCGTCCGGATGTACATATTGAAGTGGACGGTGGCATAGCCGAAGAGACAGCCGCAGCGGTCGTGGCAGCGGGCGCGGATGTGCTGGTTGCCGGCAGCGCCGTATACAGCCGTCCTGACCGCGCAGCAGCCATTGCCTCCATCCGCAAGAGCGCGACTCAGCAGGCATGAAGCTGAAGGAATCACTGTGGATGGCACTCGCAGCCTGAGAACAGGCTGCGTCGTCACCGACCCCTTCCGTTTAAACGGCTTTGCCGCGTGCGTGTTGATCTGCTGGAATAGGCAAGGCACGCTATGCATAAACATGGTTACATGAGCAGTATTCTCATGTAACCCTTTTTTTTGTCGGGCACAACGTTAAAACAGGTGCATAGTCTATAGAGAACGGACGCATGAGGATTATGGGGAGGGTGAAGCATGAAGTTTTACACAATCAAGCTGCCGAAATTTCTGGGAGGCTTCGTAAAAGCGATTTTGAATACATTTCAGAAAAGCTAGGAAGCATCCGGTCAGGTGCAGGCTGACAGGCATGTTTCCCGTGCCGATTGCTGAGGGGGTAACCGGGAACGGAAAACGCGGGAGCATGCCGGGGGCTGAACCGAAGAAAATTCAACAAAAAAAGCACCCGTTGTTTAAACGAGGTGCCTTTTGCTTTTGCTTATGGTTATAGAATTTATAAGTTTTCAGCGGAGCTAAACAATTCTATAACCTCAAGAAAAACTTCCGCTAAACGCGGTCTGTCTTCTGTAAATGTACATCGATAGACGTTTGTCTTATTGTACGATTATACGCGAGTCACTTTGCCGGATTTCAGGGCACGAGTGCTGACATAAACACGTTTTGGTTTACCGTTAACGAGGATGCGAACTTTTTGTACATTGACACCCCAAGAACGGCGATTACGGTTGTTAGCGTGAGATACGTGGTTACCGCTGCCAGGCGCTTTACCTGTTACATAACATTTGCGAGACATAGATTCCACCTCCTATCTGGAAATCACCCTTGCCAGCAGGCTAAGGTTGAAACAATCAACTGAACAAAACAATACTTATATATAATATCACAGCCAAAAAAGCGGCGTCAACTGATCCAAAAACTTTATTTATTTCTATTGTTCATTATAGTACAATATCATTAGTTCATTATGCGTTTTTCCGCTGAATGCGGTCCGGCTTCTTTGAAAATACGCCGATAAACGTTTATATTTTATATTAATCATTGGAACATTAACTGATAAGCATACGTATTCATTTAGAAGCAGGAGGTTGAGCTCTATCTGTGTAAAATTGAGTATACCGGCCTGGGCCAGGCATGACCCGGGCTTTCGATGCTGACTTTATCATCTTGCGCCGTCTTTTGCGGAGTTTAAGATTACTGCGGCTTATGGACATGCGTATAAAGCGAGGAAGGGGAATTCTCATTGAGTAAACGTTCTTTGAATGGAACAGATTTTACCGCAATGGTGTTGGCCGGAGCGGAACAATTGCAGCAGCATGCGGAGCACGTCAATTCCCTGAATGTATTCCCGGTGCCTGACGGCGATACGGGAACGAATATGAATTTGACGATGAGTGCGGGCGTAGCCGAGATCAAGAAGGGGGACTTCGCTTCCATTGGCGTTATGTCCGGCATTCTTTCCAAAGGGCTGTTAATGGGAGCCCGCGGCAATTCCGGGGTTATCCTGTCGCAGTTGTTTCGCGGCTTTAGCCGTTACGCTGCCCCATACGAGGAATTAAATACCCTTCAGTTTGCGTCGGCTCTGCAGAGCGGCGTGGATGCAGCATATAAGGCGGTCGTCAAGCCGGTTGAGGGCACGATACTGACCGTGGCCAAGGAAGCGGCCAAACACGCTGTTTATTACGCCCGCCGCGCCAATGATATGACGGAGCTTATGGAAGAAGTGCTGGGCAAAGCGAAGGAAGCACTTGCCATGACCCAGGAGATGCTGCCTGTGTTAAAGCAGGTCGGCGTTGTTGACTCCGGCGGACAGGGACTTGTTTATATTTATGAAGGTTTTGTGCAGTATTTGCGCAGCGGGATATCTTATCCTGCAGCACAGTCGAAGCCGCCGGAGCAGAAGCCTGCCGCGTATATTCCCGGCGGAACAGCGATTCCTGCAGCCGTTATGGTTGCCCCTGACGGGCCGATGTCGGCGCAGGCGAAGCTGGAAACGGAAAACATCGAGTTTTTATACGATATGGAGTTTTTTATTAATCGCCAATTAGGCGAATCCGCCCATTCTGACTTTCATGAGGAACAATTCCGGAAAGCGTTGTCAGCTAACGGGGATTCGATCATTGTCATTGCGGACGATGATATCATCAAAGTGCATGTGCATTCCAAGGCCCCTGGCGAGGTGCTGAATTTGGCTCTGCAGCACGGTGAGATTACACAAATCCGCATTTTGAATATGCGCGAGCAGCATCGCGAGCTGCTGTCGGCAGGCAGGGACGTTGCTCCGGAGCCGGAATGGTTTGCCGACATCCCGGCAGAGCCGGCGCGGGAGGAAGAGCCTTCCGAGCCGCCTGCGCATGAGCTGGCGCCTTTCGGGTTTATCGCCGTGTCGTCAGGTCAGGGCATTACGGATATATTCTCTAGCCTGGGCGTGGACGTTGTGCTGTCCGGGGGACAGACGATGAATCCGAGCACGGAGGATTTTGTCAATGCGGCCCGGGCGATTGCGGCCCAGCATATTTTTATTCTTCCAAACAACTCGAACATCGTGCTGGCTGCCGAGCAGGCCCGCGAGCTGCTGGAGGGAGAACGGCTGGTAACGGTCATTCCGAGCAAGACGATTCCGCAGGGAATCGCGGCCGCTTTTGCCTTTGAGGAGGAAGAAACGGCCGAGATGAACCGTGAAAACATGCTGGACGCCGTCAGCCGGGTCAAATCAGGACAGATTACCAATGCCGTACGGGATACGGTCATTGAAGATATCCAGATTAAAGAAGGTCATTATATCGGTATCCACAATTCGAAGATTGTGGCCTCCGAAGAGGAACTGCTGCCAACCTGCCGCGAGCTGCTCTCCCAGATGATTGTCAGCGGTGACGAAGTCGTCATGATTCTGACCGGGGCTGACAGCAGCGAAGCCGAGACGGAGGCTCTCGTTACCTGGCTGGGCCAGGAATATCCGGATACGGAAGTGGAAGTGCATGAAGGCGGACAACCCATCTATTCTTACCTCTTCTCCGTTGAGAGTTAAGAACGGCATTTACAAGGCCGGAGAGGAGAGTAAAGCATGCGCAGAGCATTCATAGTGACTGACAGTACGGCGGATATACCGAAAGTGCTCGCCGATGAGCTGCACATCCGGATTGTGCCGCTGACGGTGATGTTCGGTGAGGAGGCGTATCTGGACGGGATTGAAATGCCCGCCGAGCGCTTTTATCCGGAGCTGGTAAGGTCGAAGGAGCTTCCGACCACGTCGCAGCCCTCCCCGGCTGAATTTGCCCATGCCTACGAGACGATTCTCAAAGCACAGCCTGATGCCCAGATTGTATCCATACACCTGTCCTCCGGGGTAAGCGGAACGTATCAATCGGCTGTCATCGGCCGCTCCATGCTGGATGATGATCAGCCTGTAACGGTATATGATTCGAAGTCTGCTTCTTACGGATACGGCTATCTGGTAGTGCATGCCGCCCGAATGGCGGCGGCAGGCCGGGAAGCGGCGGAAATTATACGCTCACTGGAGGAGCTTGGCCGTCAGCGGCAGCTGTATTTTCTCGTGGATACGCTGGAATATTTGCAAAAGGGCGGACGGATCGGCAAAGCCGCGGCAGCCATTGGGACGCTGCTGAATATCAAGCCGATTTTGTCCATAGATCAGGATGGGATGATCTATTCTGTAGAAAAGGCAAGAGGCCACAAAAAAGCGATGAACCGTATTGTCGAAATGCTGGAGCAAAAGGTTAAAGGCCAAAGGATCCATGTGGTGCTGGGGCATACGGCTGACCCTTCCACAGTGGCGGGCTTGACGGAGATGCTGCGCAGCCGCTTCGATGTCGCCGATGTGCTGTATACGGAAATCGGGTCCGTGATCGGCACCCATGTTGGCCCCGGTACGATTGCTGTCTTTGTGTGGCCTGCCGGGGATGAGGGATGAATATGAAGCTGGATCATATTGCATTAAAGCAAATCAACGGCGTGAGCGTCCTCAAGGAAGGGGAGCTTCACGCCTTTGGCATCTCTAATGTCAGAGAGCTGCTGGAATATTACCCGTTCCGTTATGAGGATTACAGGCTCCGTTCCTTAACGGAGGTCAAGGATGGGGATAAGATCACCGTTCAGGCGAAAATTATGGGCATTCCTGTACTGCAGCGTTATGGCAAAAAGTCGCGTCTAACCTGCAAGCTTATGGCTGATGAATGGATGTTTACGGCCACCTGGTTTAACCGGCATTTTTTGAAGGATCAGCTTACTGCCGGCAGGGAAATTATCGTGTCAGGCAAATGGGACGGCAAGCGCATGCAGCTTACAGCCTCCGATACTGAATTCCCGGATAAAGGAACGACGCGTTCGGGAACCCTGCAGCCAGTCTATTCCGTCGGGGGTAAAATTACGCAGAGCTGGATGCGCAAAACGATCAACCAGGCCCTGCAGCAGTTTGGTGAGATGATTCCCGAGCTGCTGCCGCAGCAGCTGATCCGCAAATACAATCTGATTGCCCGCAAGCAGGCGATCGCCGCCATTCATCGGCCCCAGGATAACCGGGAAGGGCAGGAGGCCCGGCGCAGGATGGTGTTTGAGGAGCTGTTCCTGTTCCAACTCAAGATGCAGGCGTTTCGCGCGCTGAATCGAGGCAAAATGAACGGGGTTGTACATACAGCAGACAATGCCACCATCCGCGAGTTTGTGCGCAGCCTGCCGTTTGAGCTGACGGATGCCCAGAAGAAGGTGGAGCTGGAAATTCTTCATGATATGCGCTCAGCCTACTGTATGAACAGGCTTTTGCAGGGAGATGTCGGATCGGGCAAAACCGTCATTGCCGCCATTGCGCTGTTCGCCACGGTCCGTTCCGGCTTTCAGGGAGCCCTCATGGTGCCGACGGAAATTTTGGCAGAGCAGCATACCCGCTCATTGCAGAGGCTGTTTGAGCCGTTCGGAATTACGGTTGCCCTGCTGACCGGAAGTGTTACCGGCCGGAAGCGCAAGGATCTGCTGGTCTCCCTGCAGATGGGAATGATCGATATCGTCGTAGGCACGCATGCGCTTATTCAGGAGGACGTCTATTTCCGGCAGCTTGGGCTGGTCGTAACCGACGAGCAGCACCGCTTCGGGGTCAACCAGCGCAGTGTGCTGCGCCGCAAAGGGTATAATCCGGACGTGCTGACCATGACGGCGACTCCCATTCCGCGGACGCTGGCCATTACGGCTTTTGGAGATATGGACGTGTCGACGATTTCGGAGCGGCCCAAAGGGCGGATTCCGATCTCAACGTACTGGGTGAAGCATGACAAGATGGACAGGGTGCTTGGCTTTATTTCACGTGAAGTGAACCAGGGCAGACAAGCCTATCTGATCTGTCCGCTAATCGAGGAATCGGACAAGCTTGATGTACAGAACGCTATTGATCTTCATATCCAGATGCAGCAGGCATTTCCTGATTTCAAGGTAGGTCTGCTGCATGGCCGTATGACCGCGACGGAAAAGGAAGAGGTCATGCGTTCATTTTACGCGAATGAGGTACAGCTGCTCGTTTCGACGACGGTTGTGGAAGTTGGGGTCGATGTGCCCAACGCGACGCTGATGGTCATCATGGATGCCGACCGGTTCGGGCTGTCTCAGCTGCATCAGCTGCGCGGCCGTGTCGGACGGGGGGAGCATGCTTCGTACTGCGTGCTGATCGCCGATCCGAAGTCGGAGGTCGGTCAGGAACGGATGAAGGCCATGACCGAAACGGATGACGGATTCGAGGTCGCGCGCCGTGATTTGGAATTGCGCGGTCCCGGTGACTTTTTCGGCACGAAGCAGAGCGGGCTGCCGGAGTTCCGCCTGGCCGATATGGTAGCGGATTTCGAGGTGTTGGAGCAGGCGCGCGAAGACGCCGTCAGCCTTATTCAGGATTCGTCCTTCTGGACTTCTCGGGCGTATGAAGGGCTGCGTGATTATTTGCAGCAGGAACAAATTTTCCAGGGAGATTTGATCGACTAGGCACATTGGACCGGCTCTCGTCATATATTATAGACGGATGCTTTTGACGGGAGGCTGGTACAAGTGGGCTATCAACAGTACGGAATCAGTCCGCAGCTGGTGGAGCGGGTAAAACTGAAGATGAAAAACCCTGCCGCCAAGGAGCGGGTCAAGAAACTGATTGAAGGCGTTACGAAGGCGGATCTGCAAAACAAGGCGGTCGTGCAGCGGCTGGTGAAATCATCGGCTGCCATTCTCCATGAGAAGCTGTCGCCAGCGCAGGAGGAGCAGCTGGTAGCGTTTGTTATCGGCCAGCGCATCGATCCGAAAAATACGCTTCACCTGATCAAGCTGTGGGGCATGTTCAGGTAAGGAAAACAGGGCGTTTCCCGGCCTTTAGGGCTGAGGAACGCCCTGTTTTGTATTTGTCTGTATCAGGAGTGGTTGGGTGCATTCACCCGTTCGTGTTATGATAATACCTAAACAATTTGTAGGAGCGCCGCAATGGATGAGAAAGACTGCCTGATGTTAATTTATATCGAAGAAGAACGAAGTCTGGCCCGGGCGGCAGAACGGCTTTATATTACACAGCCTGCCCTTACATACCGTCTTAACCAGCTTGAAAAATCGTTTGGCGTTCCCGTGATCGTCCGGGGGGCCAAAGGGGGACGGCTGACCCCCGAGGGAGAGCGGCTGGCGGAGTACGCGAAGCGCCATCTTGCAGAGCTTGCTGAATTAAGGGAGGCTGTGGTTCATCTTCGCAATGAGGTGAGAGGAACGCTGCGTCTGGGAATTTCCAGCTATTTTGGCCTGTACAAGCTGCCTCCGATTCTAAAGACATTTAAGGACAGTTATCCTGATGTGCAATTTTCCGTTACCTGCGGGCTGAGCGCGGAAATTTACACCATGCTGCAGAATGACGAGGTTCATGTAGGTGTGCTCCGCAACGAGTATCCCTGGACTGAAGGCAAGGATATACTGCAGCAGGAAAGCATCTGTGTGATCTCCACCGAGCCGGTAGAGCTGAACAAGCTGCCGTCGCTCCCCATGATCCGTTATAAGGCCCCCAAGACGGCAGGCGCCCTGTATTCCTCGTCATTCAGTGAGGCCGTGCAAGCCTGGTGGAGTGAGAAGCAGGACAAGCCTCCCCTCATTTCGATGGAAGTGGACAGCTATGAAACCTGCAAGGAAATGGTCAGACATGGCCTGGGATATTCCATCGTGCCCCGCATATTTGTATCTCCTGCCGATCAGCTGTATACGATGGATTTGGTGATGGATAACGGAGAACCGATTGTCCGCACAACCTGGATGCTGTATAAAAACAAGTCGATACAGCTCGCGGTCGTCAGCCGCTTTGTGGAATGGATGAAGCAGGCGATGGCTCGCCCGGACGGAATTTAACCAAATAAAGCTTAGCGACAGAGACGGTGTTCTCCATCAAGCATGGAAAGACCGTCCTTTTTATTTTCCGCCATATTTTTCTTACTTAAATAAAATTTAAGAAAATCAATAAAAAACATTAAATTTACTTATTGCAACATTCTCTTTACAATACACCTATCGAATATTTATTCAAATAAACGAATTAACTTACATGTGTGTGTCATGTTTTTCAGTGCATACTGATCAAGCTTTAAGCTTTAGGCATACATTTTTATTCAATTTGGAAGGTGGAAACAGCTTTGAACGAAACATCAATTTTAAATTACAGTGGGGAAGATGCCGGAAAGAAAGCACTCATTCAGGCGGTGGACAAGCATGATCCCGAGCTGCGCATCCTTGCGAAGCAAATCCATAGTCATCCGGAGCTCAGCTTCCATGAGCATCAGGCACAGCAGTGGCTTACCGAGCGGCTTGCTGCCGGCGGTTTTACAGTGGAGAAGGGCATTGCCGGACTGGATACCTCCTTTCGGGCCGTATGGGAAGGCTCAGCGGAAGGGCCGACGGTGGCGCTGTTGGCCGAATATGATGCCCTGCCAGCGATCGGCCATGCCTGCGGTCATAATCTGATCTGTACGGCGGCTGTGGGTGCTGCGCTGGCTCTCAAGGATGGGCTGCCAGAGCTGCCCGGTCGGCTTATTGTGCTTGGCACCCCGGCTGAAGAGGAAGGCGGCGGCAAAATTATCATGTGTGAGCATGGTGTCTTTGATGATGTTGATGCCGTCATGATGGTGCATCCGCAGAACAAAACGATGGTGCTGCGCGGAGCCTTGGCCTGTGTGGATGTCACTTTTACGTTCCACGGAAAACAGGCCCACGCTTCTTCAGCGCCGGAGAAGGGGATCAGCGCCCTGGATGCCATGATCAACGCTTTTGTCGCCATCAATTCCGTTCGCCAGTTCGTGACGAGCGACGTCCGGATTCATGGCATCATTACCAAGGGAGGCGACGCTCCCAACGTTGTGCCTGAGCTGTGTGAGGCGGTATTTATTTTGCGCGCGGAGACGGTGGTCGGCCTGGCTGCCGTGCAGAAAAAGGTGTACCGGGCCGTTCAGGCTGCTGCGGATGGGCTTGGCGCAACCGTGGATATCAAGGAAGGGCTCGTCTACGCAGAGCGTAATACAAACCGTCAGCTGGCTGAGCTGTTCAGACAAAATTTGGAGGACATGGGGCTGGAGGTACATGACCCGCCTGCACAGGGCGGCATCGGCTCCTCGGATATCGGCAATGTCAGCCAGGTAACGGCGGCGATCCATCCTTATATCCGTCTTGGCGATGCCACGACACATACTCCGGAGTTTGCCGCCCTTGCCGGCTCGGAGGAAGGCATGATCGAAATGAATGCCGCTGCCAAAGCACTTGCTTTAACGGCTTATGATCTGTATACAAAACCGGAGGCTTTACAGGCTGTCCGGACGGAGTTTGAACAGTGGAAAAAACAGAGAGACGAGGGGTTACAGCATGAATAGTACCGCAGCACAGAACGGAAAAAAGAAATGGCTGAAGATGCCGCATACGTTTGTTATTCTTATTATTCTTACTTTGATTGCGGGCATCCTGACCTATGCTGTGCCTGCGGGGGAATTTAAGCGGGTAGAGGACGAGGCCAGCGGACGCACCCTGCTCGTACCCGGTTCTTACAGTGCTGTCGACCCCAATCCGGTTACATTGTGGGATATTCCGAAGTCCATTGTCGGCGGGCTGGTGGATTCGGCGGATATTGTTTTTTTCATCCTGATTATCGGCGGTACCTTCCACATTATTAACTCCACGGGAACCATCGAAGCGATTACCGGAAGGGTGGCGCGGGCATTCGCGGATAAAGGGCTGTGGGTCATCCCCGTGTTTATTACGCTGTTCTCTGTGGGCGGCTTTACGATGGGCATGTCAACGGAAGTGATGGTTTTCGTGCCGATCGGCATCGCAATCGCACGGGCGCTGAAGTTCGATGCTTTAACCGGAACGGCGATGATCTCACTCGGTGCTTCCTGCGGTTTTACGGCGGGCCTGCTGAATCCGTTTAATGTCGGGCTCGCACAGGCAATTGCCCAAATTCCTGTTTTCTCCGGCTTATGGTTGCGGGCGATCATTCTTGTCGTCCTGATTGCGGTGACGAGCCTGTATCTCATGAGATATGCAGCCAAAGTGAAGAAGAACCCGGAACAAGGCTTGATCTATGATCTGGAAAAGGGAGCTGAGGAAAAGGAGGTCGATTTCTCCAACCTGCCTCCCATGCAGCTGAAGCATTATTTGACGATCCTGACGATTGCTGCCGGCTTTGCGCTGCTGATCTGGGGTGTATCCAAACAGGACTGGTGGATGGAGGAGCTGGCTGCGCTGTTTCTGTCCATGGGTGTTGTGGCCGGATTCTGCGCAGGCTACGGTCCAAGCCGAATCGCCTCCGAATTTGTCAAAGGCGCAAGCGCCATCACCTATGGTGCGCTAATCATCGGGCTTGCCCGTTCCATCGTTGTTGTGCTGGATCATGGCAATGTCATTGACTCGATTGTATACGGCCTGTCCATGCTGGTGGGCGAGCTGCCGGCTTCTGTTCAAGTGCTGGGCATGTACGTATTCCAGAACATTATGAACGTTTTTATCACCTCCGGCTCGGGAATGGCTGCAACCACGATGCCGATTATGGTGCCGCTGTCCGACCTGCTCGGCATTACACGGCAGACGACCGTACTTGCCTTCCAGCTTGGCGACGGGTTCTCCAACATGATTCTCCCGACCTCCTCGGCGCTGATGGGCAGCCTGGCCGTATCCGGGATTCCTTATCAGAAATGGGTCCGCTTCTTCTGGCCGCTGCTGGCCATCTGGTTCGTATTGGGTGCGGTGTTTGTCGTCATCGCACAGGCGATAGGATATCATTGAATTTAAAAAATGGGACGTCTCTTAAGGCCAATGGCTTTGAGGCGTCCCTTCGCTTTTCTGGACTGTATAAAAATTTTTTAAATTAGTTATTGACTGATCACTATCCAAGAATGTATGATGAAACCAAGTTAGTGATTGATTAATCACAAAATTAAAAAAGAGAGGCTGATACATGATGAAAAAAGCGATTGTCGTAGGTGCAACAGGCGGAACAGGAGCGGTGATTACGGCCGAGTTGGCAAAGCGGGGAATATCTGTCATAGCATTTGGCCGTTCCCGGCAAAAGTTGGAGGAGCTTGCCGCTCGCCTCGGAAATCCAGCACATCTGTCACTTGCCGTGGGCAACGCATCCCGGCCGGATGACATTGCGGCCGCGGCAAAGGATGCCGACGTTTTGTTTCATTGCGCCAATGTCCCTTACCATGAGATGGAGACCAAATTGATTCCGCTGGGTGAGTCCATCATGGAAGCTGCCAACCGGCTGGGTGTAAAGGTCGTCGCGATCGACGGCATTTATCCTTATGGGAAAAGACAAATGGATAAGGTTACCGAGGACCATCCCAAGCAGCCCCACACGAGAAAAGGCAAAACTCGCCTTGCCTTCGAACAGATGATCTTCAGCAGCCGCTGGAATAATGTGAGAGCCATGATTGTCCGTTTGCCGGATTATTACGGGCCGACGGCGAATCAGGCTTCTTATCTTGGCGGCACACTCGAAGCCATCGCTGCAGGGAAAATGGCCTTTTTCATCGGCAACATGAAGGTACCGCGTGAATATGTGTATCTGCCTGATGCGGCAAGTATGGTTGTGGAGCTTGCGCAACATGATCATGCCTACGGGCAGAACTGGAACATTCCCGGCACGGGTATTATTTCCGGACGTGAGATTGTACAGATTGCCCGGCAGGCAAGCGGAACGAAGAAGCCTGTGATCCCGCTCGGCAGAATAGGATTATCGCTGCTTGGATTGTTTGTTCCGGTGATGAAGGAGATTGTTGAAATGCTTTATTTAACGGAAGAGCCTCTGCGCTTGAGCGGTGAAAAATATAAACGTTATATCGGGAAGATTCCTGCTACAAGCTATGCAGACGGGATCACGGCAACAATTCGAGAACTGCAGCAGAGAAAGTAAAGAATTATTTTGCAGCGTATAGTAATTGATTAATCACTAATAATTAAAAAGCTTATTCATGTGCAAGCTGGGTGGAAGGGAGAAGCCGGTTTTGCTTTGTTGGGGATAAGAGATATGAAAAAGAGGACGTCTCAAAGCCAAACGGCCCGGGACGTCCCATGTGTTTTGGAGGCGTCATTTTGCGCAGAATTTATTTATTTTCCCACGGCAAGTTAGTATAGGAAGGAAGATCAACGGCCCAATTGACTTCGGTGAATTTTTTATCGACCACAGTACGTTTTAAAGTCAATTCGGATAATTCGGGGCTTATGCCTTTCATCACAAAATCCATCTCCCACTCGGCGCCGTCTTCATTCTCGCTGCCCATTCCCTCAATCTCAACAGGATATTCTTTGCCGTTTCCGTCTAAGGCTAACCATTCGTCTCTTGTTACTTTATTCTTGTAAAAACCTTTGGCATGCAGCCGGAGAACGTTGTCATTGGATTCCGTATCCTGTTCAACACTGGCGCCCGAGATGGTAATTCGGTCTCCGTTATCTTCAAATTCAACGGGTGCCTGCTTCAGTTTCTTGGTATCAATCTGGACAGTAGCCTCTTCCTTTACAGGAAGGCTGTATCCGTCCAATACGAACCGTATTTTCTTCGTCTCGGGCGGAACTTGGGCAGTGTACCATGTTTCAGACCATGGTAATGTACCATTCTCCTTATTAACACTCTGCAGCATCATGATTTTGGCCATGCTTCTTCCGATTCCGTCCCCAAAATACAATTTTTCCTGGGAAGTATCCGTTTCAAGATGGTACCAAATGTGGAGGTCGCTTCCCCAGTCGGCAGTTGTTTTTTGGGCAAGTTCATCCGTTAATTTAAAGTTCATATCCAGGCGAATACCGTTCGGGGTACGGATCATCTGTTCCATGCTCATCTCTAGCCCATCAGGAGTAGTATACTCCGCTTGCAGAACGTCGCGTGTTTGCAGCTTCTTGGCTCTGGTCATGTCGATCTGAAATTGGAAATTCCAGTTAACCTCGACTTTTTTACGTTCAAAACGGCCGGTCTCCTCATTATTCACCGATTCTCTGATATATTCGGGGTTCCCTGTAACGAGGATCTGGTCAGGTACTGTTTTATCGAATAAAAAGACATATTCCTCCATGCCGTCCATCATGTTGATTCCTCTTGCCAGCGAAGCAACCACATTGCCTTCAAGATCGGTTACCTGGAGACCGCCGTCCTCCAAGGGGCTTTGCAGCTCACTGCCATCCGGACCAAGCTGTTTTGCATTGATTACAAGCCGTGAGCTGTCCAGCATCACATTTACAATTTCAAAGCTGTAGCCTTTGTCTTCCACCTTGATATTCGGTTTTTGTACAAGACCAAGCGGTTTAGATCTTTCATAATCATCGAGCCAGCTCCATTCCTTCCTTTCTTCCCAGGCCTTAAATTCCGGGGGCACAGTCTCTTCATTACCCTGTGGTTGTGGACTGAAGATGCTCATGACATGGTGTATCAGGTGAGGCTGCTTCCAGGCCAGCAGTGAACCGCCAATCACAATCACCGAGGCGGCCGCAGCTGCCGTGAATACCCGTCTTGTCTGTCTGTTTCGTTTCGAACGTTTATGGCTGCTCTGCCTGCTGTAATCCATCTCGACCCCTTCCAGGCCTTGCATGACCCTTTGCGTAAAGTCGGCATCCGTGCCCTGACTGAACAAAATATGCTCCCACATTTGATCTTTCTCATTTGATTTTGGCCTCAAGCAGAATCCCTCCTTTACGCTCGATTCTTTTTTTCAGCATTTTTTTGCCGCGGTACAGGGCATTTTTTACTTGAGAGGTACTCATATTGGCAATGTCGGCTATTTCCTCATAGCTTAGCTCGTTGGTATATTTCAGCAGCAGGACAAGCCGATATTGCTCGGGGAGCTCATCCAATTGATGATAGATTTCCCGTTTCATCTCCTGCTGCAGCAATTGCTGTTCAGGCGTCTTGTCATCAAGCGTTACAGCTTCAGGGGTAACCGATGTCAGAATCGGCTGCTTTTTCCGCAGCTGGTCTCTCATCAAATTCACGGCAATCGTGTACATCCATGAGAAAAAACTGCTGCCTTGACTGTGGCTGGGCAAGCTGCGGTAAACGCGGATAAAGGTCTCCTGCGCCAAATCCTGCGCATCCTGATGAGTGGCCCCCATTCCGCAAAAGATTCCATATATTTTGTTCTTGTAACGGTCAACAAGCACAGCGAATAGCTGCTTGTCCCCGTCAATTATGCGTTCAATTAGCTCCGCGTCCTGCGGCGGTTGAGTCATGTTATTCCTCCTAACTGTCAGAGCTCATGCATGGTCTGTACTCTATAGACGTAAATGGCTGATAAATTTCTCACTTTGACTTTAAAAGAAAATGAATCAAACGGCACACCGATATTACTCATTTTGTAAGAGGTCTGAGCAGAAAGGATGTCATTTGCTTCGAGGTCCTGAAAGAGAGAGAGAGAGATTTTTCCTGAAGATGCCAAGGCTGACTATAGATAACTGAGATTGAAAAAAACAGAGGCTTAAAGGGAAATTAACCCCTTGTTCAGCGCTGCTTTCTTGTAAGATATTCGAAATTGTTCTTTAAGCACTCCCCAGTATCTATCCGGCATAGACATAGAAGGAGGGGATGTACCATAACTCCAGTCTATCCTATGCTTTGGCTATCTTTTTGCGGGGAATAAAAACCGGTTGTTCTATACGTTAGGACCCAAAAAAGCAGAGTGCCCACGCTTACCACAGCTCCAAGCAGGCATACTCCCGTCCATGCTGCCCAGGAGTAAATCAGGGTCGAGGCAACGGCGCCCGCTGCACTTCCACAGGAATAGAAGATCATGTATCCGGCGGTTAACCGGCTCCGCGCCTCCGGACGAACGCTTAAGATCATGCTTTGATTGGTCACGTGTACGGCCTGTACCGCAAAATCCAGCATGACCACCCCTGCAGCAAAAAGCCAGAGCGATGTTCCCAATAAACCGATCGGCAGCCAGGATATGAGTAACAGAAGGAGCGCAATACCGGTCGTCCGCTGTCCCAAACCACGGTCAGCCAGCCGTCCGGCCCGGCCTGCCGCCACCGCGCCCGCTGCGCCTGCCAGTCCGAACAGCCCGACAGCGGTATGACTTAACGAAAGAGGCGGAGCGCTGAGCGGCAGCACCATGGAGGACCATAATATGCTGAAATCGGTAAAGATCAAAAATGCGAGCAGCGCGCGAACTCTTAATAGCGGAATTTGCACAAAGAGGCCTTTAACAGAACGCAGCAGTTCCGTGTAGGAAATTCGCCGGGGCGGGGACGGGGCGGCAGGTGTGACGCGCAGGAATACACAGGCCATGACCAGCATAATTAAAGCGGAGACCAGGTACACCGACCGCCATCCAGCCAAATCCGCAAGAGCACCGGCGAAAGTGCGTGCAAGCAAAATTCCGATGACGATTCCGCTTGTTACAAGACCGATGTTTTGGCCGCGGCGGCTCGCTGAAGAGCGATGGGCGGCAAGTGCTACGAGCACCTGGGCAACTACGGCCAGAAACCCGGTCAAGCCAATCCCGAGAAATAACAGCACAGCATTCGAAGAAAATGCCACAATGCTTAAAGCAGCCGCTGAACCAACCATCATTCCGGTCACGAGGCGGCGCGGGTCCAGTAAATCGCCAAGAGGGACAACGAAAAACAAACCCAAGGCATAACACAGCTGAGTCACTGTGACGACAATCCCGATGACGGCAGGGGAGATGCCGAATTCTTCGGCAATCGCTTCAAGCAATGGCTGGGCAAAATAAACCGTCGCTACAGCAGAGCCGCACACAATTGCATATAACACAGCTGCAAACCGTGGCAGCTCTGTGGGAAGCTCCGCGTTATGCGGTTTAGGCAAGGATGGAAAGCTGGACATGCTGGCAACTCCTTTTTATACTGTTTGGTATTTTATTTTGGATTTATATTACTTTCTATTTTCTCGATTTGTCAACAGATGATTGACATTAAAGGGGGAGTTGGATACTATTGTTTTATACCAATCGGTACGATTAGACCCGATTAATTAGTGGAGGTCATATGGCTAGAATTCGTGAATTTGACGAACAAAAGGCTTTGACAGAGGCCATGCATCTTTTTTGGGAAAAGGGATATGAGGCAACGTCGCTAAGCGACTTGACCACCCGGATGGGGATTCAGAAACCGAGTATATATGCGGCTTTTGGCGATAAGTCCTCTTTGTTCGAAGCGGCGCTGCGCAAATATAATCAGCTTCATGCCATGAATGTCCGTTCGAAGCTGAATAAGACAGCAAGCGTAAAAGAGGCTTTCAAATTGCTGTTTTCAGAGGGGGCGTTTTCAGACAACATGATGATGCAAAACGGCTGCTTTTGTGTCAACACGATGGTGGAGCTGGCACCGCATGATTCCAGATTTGAAGTGTTGACCCGTGAGCATCAGCAATATTTGGCGGTGATTTTTGAAGAAACGATCAAGCGAGGGATTGCTTCCGGCGAACTTCAGACAGGAATCGACTGTAAGGCAACAGCCCATGCCCTTGTAGCTTCGTTTATCGGCATTACTGTTTTGAAAAAATCGAATCCAGGGCCTGTCTGGATGGATAGCTGCATCAGTGCGGCAATGAAGCTGCTCCCTGCAGCCGGCGAAGCCGTGGGCTAATGTCGCCGGTGATCCGGAGCCTGTCTGAAGCTTGTCAGTGCAGGGAGGACAAGTGTTTTTTCAATCGCCACGCTGCGCTACCCGCAGTAAAGCCTGAGATTTTCCTTCAGAATCTCCAGGCCTCTTTTTAACTCCTCCAAAGAATTTGTGGATGAAAGGGCTACTCTCAAGTAGTTGTCCGGTGTGCCAGCGCCGCTTAAAAAGCGGTCGGAGTGAAAGACACGGATTCCCTTGTCCAATAGATAACTCTCCAGCTGTGATCCATTGACCTTGTCCGGCAAGGGAAGCCATCTATAAAAGCTTAATGGATGTCCGGTGTGCAGGGGCTGCGGGAAGAGCTCGGTGTATAAAAGGTTGGCGGACTGCGCCAGCTGCTTCTTTTTCGCCACAATTTCATTTGCTTTTCCGGACAAAATGAGCTCCGTAATGATCTCGGCGTCCAATGAAGAGGTCTTCACATTAATATTAAAAATGGCTCTCATAATCTTTTCTTGAAATGCGTCGCCAAACACCATATATGCCACCCGCAGGCCGGAGCAGATGGATTTGGAGGTGCTGCAAATATAAACGGTTTGATCCGGGAGAAGCTGATACATAGGCTGGCCGTAATCATCTGTAATACCGGCTGAGAGAAAGGCATGAACATCATCTTCAATCAAGATCAAATGATGCTTTCGTATGACAGCAGCCAATTCTTTTTTGCGGTAATCCGGAATCATCACTGTAGTGGGATTGCCACAAGAAGGCATCAGAAATACGCCATGCACCCCCCATTGCAGGCACTGCTGTTCAAGCTCATGAGGCAGCATGCCATGCTCGTCCCCAGGTATGGGGACTAACTTAACCCGCAGTGATTTCGAAATCTCTATAAAATTTGCATATGTGTACTTATCAACCGCGATCCGGTTACCCGGTTCAAACAGCGCGAGCAGCGCAATCGTCAACGCATTCAGTGCCCCGGAAACAATGGCCACATGTTCTGTATTCGCATGGATGCCAAAAGCCCGCATCCAATTCAGCGCAGCCGCTTTTTGATGAACTATTCCTGTAGGCTCATTGTAATTAAAGAGCTGCTCCAGATAGCTTTTCTCCATCACTTTCTTGGCAGCCTCGGCGACAATGCTGTTGGTTTGCTCAAAGGATTCGGCAAAACCCAAATCAATACATTCCTTGGAAATTCGATCCTTGGAAATAGTGATGGAACGTGCCGCATTGGGGGAAACGAATGTGCCGCTTCCCGTAATCGCATAAATTAAACCTTTAAGCTCACATAGCTTGTAAGCACGTGTAATGGTCGTAAAATTGACATCCAGAAAATCGGCCAGCTCCCGTTGGGGCGGAAGCTTGGTACCTGGTGCCAAATATCCATTGATAATGTCATGTTCCAATAATGAGGCAAGCGACAGATAAAATGGCCGTTTCAAAACGTCTCTGTCAGGTTTCCACGACATGGGGTAATCGGTAAAAGAATTGATCGGCATGAACATCCCTCACAATATTGTAATCCATACAATTCTAGCATTGATTGTATGGATTTGCACTGTTAAAATGACGTGGACAAGTTAACGTTTTAAGGAGATGCAAGCCATTCATGATGAACAAACACGAGCTTCAATTGGCATTTCGAACAGCTTTTCCCGCTACACTCCCCATTTTGGCAGGCTTTTTATTTTTGGGCATTGCCTACGGCATCTTTATGAATGTGTCCGGTTTTGGTGTCGGGTACGCCTTCTTTATGAGCCTGCTTATTTTTGCCGGTTCCATGGAATTTGTGGCGGTCAATCTGCTGCTGGGTGCTTTTAATCCATTAGGGGCATTGCTGCTTGCTTTAATGGTATGTGCGCGTCATCTGTTCTATGGAATATCCATGCTGGAAAAGTACAAAGGAACCGGGTTCAAAAAGATATATCTGATTTTCGGCATGTGCGACGAATCCTTCTCCATCAATTACACGGCCAATATACCGCAAGGGGTGAACAAGGGCTGGTACATGTTCTTCGTGACTCTGCTAAACCACGGCTACTGGGTGATCGGGGCTACCATTGGCGGGCTGTTCGGGGCGCTGGTGCAAGTCAATATGGAAGGGCTTGAGTTTGTAATGACTGCTCTGTTTGTTGTTATTTTTATTGAGCAGTGGATGAAAGAGAGTAAACATCACAGCGCATTAATGGGGCTGGGGATCGCGGTTGTGTGTCTTTTTATGTTTGGCAGCGGCAGCTTTATTATCCCGTCCATGATCATCATCCTCATCGCGCTTACTTTGATGAGAAAGCAGCTTGAGAAGAAAACGGGTGAAAGTGCATGTCCATGACGTTATTCGAACAAATGGTCACGATTGCAATGGTTGTTTTGGGAACGATGCTGACCAGATTTCTTCCCTTTCTTATTTTCCCTCCGGGCCGTCCCACTCCGCGTTATGTGCAGTATCTCGGTCAGGTGCTGCCTTCGGCGGCGCTGGGTTTGCTGGTTGTTTACAGTATCAAGGACGCCCAATTTCTATCCGGCAATCACGGCTTGCCCGAATTCATTTCAATTGCCATAGTTGTGTTTCTCCATATATGGAAGAAAAATATGTTTTTATCCATTGCAAGCGGCACGATCGTTTATATGTTTTTAGTTCAGTATGTATTTAGCTGATCCAATTGGAAAAGAGCAATTTGCTTCCTTAATGGGAATGCTATAAAATTTCTGCAAATGCAGGTTAAACGATGAACCTTCAGATGAAGGGTGATGTATGTGCAAATTCAAGCAACTGAGATTCTTGCCAAAAAAATTCTTACAGAAGCAAAGGGTTACCTGGATGTCGGATTCACGCATTCTCTTAATCCGTACAGCGGCTGCGCATTTTCTTGTATATATTGTTACGTGCGGGAAATGCCCATCCAGCGGTTCAAGGAGATTCCTTGGGGGCAATGGTTGGACATCAAAGTCAACGCGGCCGATAATTATCGGAAGGAAATAGGGAAGCTGCGCAAACAAAATAAGACTGTTCATATTTTCATGTCTTCGGCAACAGACCCATATCAGCCAATTGAACGGAAAACGGAAATTACACGCGCCATCCTGCAAGAAATGCTGGACCACCCGCCGGATATGCTGCAAATCCAGACAAGAAGCCCGCTGATTACACGGGATCTGGACCTGCTGATTCAGCTGAAAAGCAAATGCAGGCTGCTGGTATCCATGACCGTCGAAACGGATCGTGAGGATGTAAAACGTATTTTCGCTCCTTATGCGCCCGGAATCCGCTTGCGGATCAAAGCCTTGCGGGACCTCCATGAACAGGGCATCACTACCCAGGCGTCGGTTTCTCCTGTGCTGCCATTTACACCGGAATTCCCGCAAGCATTGATTGGAGCGGCCGATCACATCTGGATCGACACGCTGAACATTGGCGATGGAGCCATGGGGAAACGTTCGAAGAGATTAGGGATGCCGCAACTATTTGCGGAGCAGGATTTTCAAGACTGGTACCGGGAGGATATTCACATCAGGGTCGCCAAATATTTTAAAAAATACTTTGCAGACGAGATGGTACGGGTGTCTAAAGATGAGGCTTTTTTAGTGGACTGAGTTCTTTGGAAAAGAGGGGCTGTATGAAGTTTTTAAATCAATCCCTGGCTCAGGAAATCGTGAACCGAACCATGCAAATTATAAACCGGAATATTAATGTCATGAATGAGGAAGGGCTCATTATTGGCTCAGGGGATCAAAAAAGGATCCATTCTATTCATGAGGGAGCGGTAAAGGTCATAGAAACCCGGTCCGGTTTTGAAATTAATGAATCCGCAGCGGAGCATCTTCATGGAGTTAAAGCCGGCATTAATTTGCCGATTAACTTCCATGATGAAGTCGTGGGAGTCATCGGGATTACGGGGGAGCCTGAGGAGATCCGGAATTACGGAGAATTGGTCAAAATGGCGGCAGAAATGATTCTTCAGCAGGCGGTTCTCATGGAGGAAATGCAATGGGATGAACGGTTAAAAGAAGAATTGACCAACCAGCTGCTGCACGGAGCGGAAAATTTAAATTCATTGTATTTTGAAAGGGTGAAGCGGCTCGGGATTAATTTAGACATTCCGCGGGTTGCTGTCATCCTGACGGTTGAAAGCCATTCAAATGGGTATAAGTGGATTCACAATAAAATGGAAAAAGACGATTTATATGTGATACATCCTGATTATATCGTTATATTAAAAAAAGCGGTTATGTCGGAAACGGAATGGGACTATTCAAAAACCTTACATCAAATGCAAAAATGGGCTGATGAATTGGAAAAATATCAACGGTTGCCATGCAAAATTGCCATCGGCAGCTATCATCCATCTTTCGAAGGGGTTTCCGAGTCTTACCGGGAGGCAGACTACACTTTGAAAGTGGGACAGAAATTGGATCCTCATAAAACTATATATTGTTTTGAGGATTATAAATTACCTGTTTTCCTGGCTCGGGCCAATGAACTTGGAATTGGAGAGGGAGTTGGGCCATATTTCCAACAATTAAAACACCATGATAAAAAAGGGGAATTATTGGATACATTGGCGGCATACGTAGAGGAGAATGGAGATGTCAATAAAGTAGCTGATAGACTCTTCATTCACCGCAATACGCTTCGCTACCGGCTGGATCGGATTGCTAAGTTGACAGGCAAGGACCCTCGTAAAGTTAAGGATTTACTCGAACTTTATCTTTCTATTTTGCAACATCAAATTAAATAGTTTTGTGCAAATACACAAAAAGGCTTGGTCGCTCCAAGTCTTTTTTTGGTGTATGGAACAATGTATTACACTAGGGAAACGCTTACAATAGATGTAGAACAACCAAGGAGAGGGAAAAGATGAAGATTGTCATTGCACCAGACTCATTTAAGGAAAGTTTATCGGCATTAGAGGTGGCTGAGGCTATCGAAAAAGGCTTCAAACGGGTCATTCCCGGTGCTGAATATGTCAAAGTACCCATGGCCGACGGAGGAGAGGGTACGGTCCAGTCTTTGGTGGACGCAACCGGCGGTGAGTTGATTACCAAAACCGTAACAGGGCCCCTGGGTGAACCGGTAGCTGCTTTCTTCGGAATACTTGGCAATAAAACAACAGCCGTCATCGAGATGGCTGCCGCTTCAGGTTTGCATTTGGTACCGGCTGAGAAACGAAACCCCCTCATGACAACGACCAGAGGGACCGGTGAATTAATTGCTGCCGCTCTTGATTACGGTGTCAACCATATCATTATCGGTATAGGCGGGAGCGCTACAAATGACGGCGGTGCAGGAATGGCAAAAGCTCTTGGAGCACTTCTGCTGGATGAGCATGGAAAGGAAATCGGAGAAGGAGGCGGGGCTTTACGCAACCTGGCCTCTATCCAGCTCTCTGAATTAGATTCGCGTCTGGCAAATATTAAAATCGAGGTCGCATGTGATGTCGATAATCCGCTTACCGGGGAAAAGGGAGCATCCGCCATCTTTGGACCACAAAAAGGAGCGACTCCGGAAATGGTATTACAATTGGATCACAATCTTGGCCATTTCGCGGCGATTATTGAACGGGATCTTGGCAAAACCATAAATGATGTGCCCGGTGCCGGTGCTGCAGGCGGCCTTGGGGGAGGATTGCTGGCCTTTTTGCCTTCGGAATTAAAGCGCGGCGTCGAGATTGTGATCGAAGCAACCGGTCTGTCTCAAATTATAGCAGACGCGGATTTGGTGATCACCGGAGAAGGCAGGATTGACGGACAAACCGTCTTTGGCAAAACTCCGGTTGGTGTTGCTAAAACGGCTAAAAAACATGGAGTCCCTGTAATAGCGATTGCCGGAAATGTATCGAAGGATAGTCATGTTGTTTATGAACATGGGATTGATGCCATATTCAGTATTGTCCCTGGGGTGACCACATTGGAGGATGCCTTTGCACATGCGGGGGATTATGTAGAGAGTACTGCTTCAAATATTGCTGCTGTTTGGAAAATGGTAAATTAAAAAATGGACACGCCAAGCTTATCAACATTCTCGCTCATGTATAATCTATTTACACGAACCAGGGAGCAGTTATATGTGCAACTGCTCCTCAACAAATATATTACCCAAGGGGCGCTCCTTCTGACCCGCGATGATTCACCAGAGATTTTTCGAGAGGCAGAGTAAGAGTAAATTTAAAAATGTCTTTTTCATGATTCAGGGTTAAGGTTCCCCCATGCAGCTCAATAATGTTTCTGGCGATAGAGAGGCCTAATCCGGCTCCTGTTTGAATACCTTCGCTGCTTCGTGAATGGTCAACTTTATAAAAACGCTCAAAGAGTTTATGTTCTTGTTCTTGCGTTATGGGCTTGCCTTTATTTTCGACCTCAATATGAATTTGTTCATGACCCGATTTCATTAAAATACGAACGGTTCCCGGTTTTACAGAGTACTTAAGGGCGTTCATCAGCAGATTATCGATCGCCCTGGCGATTTTTCCACTGTCCATGAGGGCTATAACCGGAGAGCTTCCTATCTCTTTTACAATATGGATCCCGTTTTCCTGGGCGATCGGTTCAAATTCAAAAAGCAATTGATCGAGAAGCTGAAATACATCGATCTTCTTCAGATCCAAGCGGGTTTCGATCGAACTAAGGCGGGTATACTCGAACAGATCATCAAGCAATTTTTTTAGGTGAACAGCTTTGTTATAGGTGTTTTGCACAAATCGCGTATATTCCTCTTTATTTTGGAATGAATTTGTTCTTAAAAGCTCCAGATAACCGATAATACTTGTAAGCGGCGTACGCAGGTCGTGCGAAATGCCTGTGATCATTTCCATCTTGGAGTTTTCCAGTTCACGTTCCTTTTCAATCTGCTGCTGTAAGCGTTCCGCCATCAAATTAATGTTATGTGCGACCCTCCCGAGTTCATCCTTTCGCTTCACATTCACCCGGTATTTTAAATCTCCTTCAGAAATCATTTGCAGCCCATGTTCCAATGTGATTAAGTCTTTAACGATTCGTCGTGTCAAAACAAAAAAAGTAAATATAAAGATAACAATAAACAGGGGAGTGAGAAAATAAGGGAAGAAATTGAGAAACCATTGCCATTCCATTGCATTACCAACTTTTGAGAAAAGTAAAATGAGACAATCATTGATAGCAATAGCAATAATTAAACTTAGCACCATTCTGATTAAAATGTTGACCTGGATCTTCTTTTTTCTCTTTGGCTCTTGCAAATGTTCATTCAATTTTATAGCCAACTCCCCAAACCGTTTTAATGTACTTTGGCTCTCTTGGAGATTCCTCTATTTTTTCCCGCAAATTACGAATATGGACCATGACTGTATTATCTGAATATCCGTATGGCTCTTTCCACACGCTTTCGTAAATCTTCTCGGAGCTGAATACTTGCCCGGGGTGGCTTGCAAGCAGCTCCAGAATTGCAAACTCAAGAGGGGTCAGTGAAATGTTGTTTCCTTTCAATGTAACAGAATGTTTGGCCTTATCTATAACAAGATCTTTGATGAGGATCAGGGAATTATATTTTTCTTTTCCTATTAATGATTGCCGCCGCAGTTGAGCTTTTACCCGAGCGAGCAATTCCAGCGGATTAAAGGGTTTGATCATGTAATCGTCCGCTCCGGTCGTAAGACCTGTGATTTTATCAATATCTTCTTCTTTGGCCGATAGCATGATAATGGGTGTGCTCGATATTTCCCTTATTTTAATGCATGCCTGAATACCATCCATTTGTGGCATCATGACATCCAGGATGACCAGCTGGACGGAGGTTGTTTTTATGATTTCCAGCGCTTCCACACCATCTGCAGCTTCGATGACATGGTATCCCTCATTGCGTAAATATACGTGAATGACATCGCGAATTTCCGGATCATCATCTACGACAAGCACTGTATTCATTTCATGCTGCTCCTTTTCTGTTTTTTAATTTGAAGCATTTCCCTTTTTGCGGCAGATATAAACGAAGGCTGGAGGGAAATTGAAGGGTACAAACTCGATTTTTTCAATGATCAGTTCTTCGGCCAATTGTTTTTTCATTTGCAGAGAGTACTGATAGGCGACAAACATTCCTCCTGGTTTGAGTGCCTTCATAATCTGATGAAGTAAAGTTTCCCGCATTTCACTCGTGAAATTAAAGAATGGCAACCCGCTAATAATGCAGTCAAGCTGACCGATGCCTTCCTCATTCATTTTTTTATCCAGGTGGCAGGCGTTTGAATGACATGCGAAGTCCGGATATTCTATCCTCAAATTATTTCTCATTTTCTTATCCATTTCAAACAATAACACTTTTGTTGATCCAGTTGCCTGTGTTTTGATGAAACGTGTAATGGCACCTGTGCCTGACCCGAGCTCTGCGACAGCCTTGACCTCATTCCATGGTACGGCTTGCACCATTTTAGCCGCTAAAAATCGTGAACTTGGAATAACACTTCCCACTCGTTTTGGATTTTTGAGAAAGCCTTGCAAAAAAAGAAAATTTTCATTGATGCTCAACTGTTATTCCCCCTCGTTTTGTTTTCGACATAAACATAGTAACGAAAGAATCTAAGGATTTTGCGGGGATAAAACTAAAGAAAATCTGAAGATAAAACTGCTTAACACAAAAAGTGTTTTGGGATTGTAAAAAGAGGCTCAACCCGTAATGGAAGTTAGTCTATACAGAAATGAGGATTGATACATATGCTCTTTAATATACTCAAAACTAACAAGAGAAGAGGATATGAATGGCTGTCGGCAAAATGAAGAAGTATCGGGAAATGCTGCGGAACCCTGTCTTGCGCCCGCATTTACCTGAAACTCACTGGATGACAGACGCAAGGGCTTTGGGGATGCTGAAAACTTATTCATCCATCTTCATAAAACCCAATCAAGGGAGTGGTGGCAGCGGAATTATACGTGTCAAGAGATTGAAAAGCGGATATGAGGTACGTTGCGGCCCAAGCATGAAGCTTGCAGGGGCATCTTCTGTCTTAAAAGCGATTCATTCATACCGGAAATCAAATGACCGGTATTTGGTGCAAAGAGATCTCCGATTAGCCAAGTATCATGGGGTGATCTTCGATATCCGTGTATACCTGCAAAAGCCAAAGCACAAGTGGATGATTTCGGGGATGACGGCCCGTGTTGCTGCCCCTCATAAGTTTGTGACCAATGTTCATAAAGGGGGACATGCGGCACCTTTGCGGGAAGTTCTCTTAAGCATTTTTCACAACAATTCAGCTAAAGTGGATAACTGTTATCGCAAAATTGAACAACTATCCATTGTCATTGCCAAAACGATTAATAAATGGCATCCGATTCATGAACTGGGTGTTGATCTGGCCATAGATGGAACCGGCCGCATTTGGATCATTGAAGCGAATTCACGTCCAGGCCACATGCTGTTCACCCAACTGCCTGACCGAACCATGATCAGAACCATTCTGGCAAACAAACGAAGCCTTGGGAGAACAACCTCATGATATTTTAACGGGAAGGAGAACAGCCCCAATGAATAAAACAAAGCAGCTCAGAAGCTTGATCGACTCCGGCAAACCGGGGTTTATCATGGAGGCTCACAATGGACTGTCCGCCAAAATTGTTGAGGAGGCAGGCTTTAAAGGAATTTGGGCAAGCGGGTTATCCATCTCGGCGGCGCTGGGGGTAAGGGATAATAACGAAGCCTCCTGGACCCAGGTGCTGGAAGTTCTGGAGTTCATGAGTGACGCAACGTCTATCCCGATTTTACTGGATGGGGATACGGGGTACGGTAATTTCAATAATGCAAGACGCCTGGTGAAAAAACTGGAGCAGCGGGGGATTGCAGGGGTCTGTATTGAAGATAAGCAATTTCCCAAAATGAACTCTTTCATAAACGGTCAACTGCAGCCTTTGGCTGATATCGAAGAATTTTGCGGTAAAATCAAGGCGATGAAGGATACGCAAACAGATGATGATTTTGTAGTTGTAGCCAGGGTGGAGGCATTTATCACCGGCAGAGGACTTGACGAGGCGTTGCGGCGGGCGGAAGCATACCGGAAGGCAGGCGCCGATGCGGTGCTAATTCACAGCAAACGGCCGGATATTATGGAGATTGAGGCATTTATGAAGGAATGGGCGGGAAGATTGCCTGTAGTCATCGTACCCACGAAGTATTATTTAACCCCAACCGCCAAGTTTCGGGATCTCGGGATCAGCCTGGTAATTTGGGCAAATCATAACCTGCGCTCATCCATTGAAGCCATGAAACAAGTATCCCGCACAATTTATCGGGCGGAGAGCCTTGTGCAAGTCGAAGGGGAAGTGGCGACATTGGAAGAGGTGTTCAGGCTTCAAGGGGCAGAAGAGCTGGAAGCTGCAGAACGGCAATATCTCCCGTCATCGAAATCCAATTCGAATCATGAGGGGATATAATGGATACCAGGCTGTTTGGCGAAGAGCTGCGCAAATCAGGATTTGCCTTTTTCAGCGGTGTGCCGTGCTCCTATCTCAAAAATTTAATCAATTATGCTATTAACGAAACGGATTACGTTGCTGCAGCCAACGAAGGAGATGCAGTTGCCATTGCTGCCGCTGCTTCTATTGGAGGACAGAAGTCCGTTGTGCTGATGCAAAATTCAGGGCTAACAAATGCTGTCTCCCCGTTAACCTCCCTGATCTATCCCTTTCGTATTCCGCTGCTCGGGTTTGTCAGCCTGCGTGGAGAGCCCGGTGTCCCCGACGAGCCTCAGCATGAGCTTATGGGCAGAATCACAACACAGCTGCTGGAGCTAATGAACGTGGAGTGGCAGTATCTTTCTCAGGATTTGCAGGAGGCCAAAAGGCAGCTGATCCAGGCCAATGAGCAAATAACCCGGAACCGGCCGTTCTTCTTTGTTGTCAAGAAAGGGACCTTTGACACAGTGCCTTTGCAAAAGCAGCAAAACTCCATTCATGCCAACCAGATCATTCGGCATGCCCATAAAGACAATCAGATGCCTGCCCGGTATGAGGCGTTGTCTGTAATTCATTCATTAAAGGACAGGAATACGATACAGCTTGCGACAACAGGCAAAACGGGACGGGAATTGTATGAAATTGAAGATGCGGATAACAACCTGTATATGGTCGGATCGATGGGATGTGTGGGCTCTTTCGGACTTGGGCTAGCTTTAAGCCAGCCCGGCAAGAACATTGTTGTGATTGACGGAGACGGGTCCCTGCTGATGCGCATGGGAAGCCTTGCGACGAACGGGTATTATAACCCTGGCAATATGATTCATATTCTGCTTGATAATAATGCCCATGAATCCACAGGAGGGCAGAGCACCGTTTCACATAATACGGATTTCGTAAGCATTGCTGCCTCCTGCGGGTATACAATGTCGATTCACGTCCATGATCTTCAGGAACTGAAGACTTGTTTACAAGAATGGAAAGAGACCAAAGGGCTTACTTTTCTGTATATGAAAATATCCATGCAATCCAGGGAGAAGCTGGCCCGCCCCGCCATAAAACCTCACGAGGTTAGAGAGCGCTTGCAGGAATTCATTCAAAACCATCCGTGAAGAGCAAGGAAGTGAACAGCTTATGTATCCTGCCGTAAAGAGGAATATCTTGCTTACTCCAGGACCGACAACCACTACAGACAGTGTAAAATGGGCACAGGTGGTTCCGGATATATGCCCGCGTGAAGCCGAGTTTGGTGCGGTCATGGAGCATATTTCCACAGAGCTGACCCGTCTGGTGGCCGAGCCGGAGTACTATCAGACCATATTGTTTGGCGGATCAGGAACTGCGGCCGTTGAAGCCATGATCAGTTCCGTCCCTGGCAGCGAAGCCGTGGTTATTGTCAATAACGGTGCCTACGGTAAACGGATGTGTGAAATCGCCGCGGTGTATGGAATCGATTATTTGGAATTCAAAAGCCCCTTTGACGATGCGATTGATATCGCAGAATTGGAGAGATATATCCAGGCTTCCGGCCGAGAGATATCTCATCTTGCGGTAGTGCATCATGAGACAACAACCGGTCTGCTTAACAAAGTGAAGGAAATCGGAAAATTATGCAAAAGGTATCACATCGACATGCTGGTCGATGCCATGAGTTCATTTGCTGCCATTCCGATGGACATGAAGGAAATGAACATTTCCTTTCTGGCCTCCAGCTCCAACAAGAACCTGCAGGGCATGCCCGGGGTTTCGTTCGTCATCGCCAAGAAAAGCAAACTCGAGAAGCTGAAAGACCGGAAACCAAGAAATTATTATTTGAATCTGTACGCCCAATATCAATATTTTGTGGAACATGCGCAAATGCGGTTTACACCGCCTGTACAGACCTTATACGCGCTAAGGCAAGCCATAGAGGAATTAAAGCAGGAAAGTATAAGCAAACGCTACGACAGATACACAACATCCTGGAAAACTTTGATCAGCGGTCTGAAAAGGCTGGGATTAACCCATATCGTTCCTGAAGAGCATCATTCCAGGATCATTACCTCCATTCATGAACCACATACAGATTTTGATTTCCAATCTATGCATGATTATTTCTACAGTAAAGGCATGATGATCTACCCCGGTAAATTAGAGGGGCTGAAGACGTTCCGGATTGCCAATATCGGGGACATTACGGCAAAGGATATGGAGCTTTTCCTGGAATTGCTTGAGGAGTATATCTCGCGGTTATGAATTCAACATGAGAAAGGTGGGTTTCCATGGGAACGGTAGCCAAAAATAAATGGGTAAAGTATGTGTTTATGAAAAAGAGTACCGCCTTGTCGCCCTATTTACCGGAAACTAGGATGATGAGCCAGCAATCGCTTTGGGGTCTTCTGGAAAGACACCGGCATGTCATGGTTAAACCGGTTTGGGGGAGCCGCGGCAGGGGAGTTATTCAAGTTTCGGATCTGGGGCATGACAGGTATGCCATACATTATGAGAGCATGAAAACGGTGATACAGGGTAGAGAGAATACCTATCGTTATATTAAAAGTAAAACCGGATCTGCCCAATATATGGTTCAACAGAGAATTGACAGGCCGACGATACACAAACAGCCCTTTGATCTGAGAGTGATCGTGCAGCGGAAAAAGAATTCATCCAGGTGGACAGTGACGGGAAAGGTGATCAAAGTTGCAGGCAAAGGTTATATTGTTTCCAACAATACACGCAGCAGCGGAAAACTGCTTAAGTTTAATCCGGGTATAAAGAGTTCAACGATCAGCTACTTGCCAGCTGCCGCATTGGAAGCGGAAATAGATAAAGTTTCACTTCTTTCTGTCAGAAGATTAGAAGCGTTGTTCCCCGAACATCGTATTTATGGCCTGGATGTTGCAGCAGACAGGCAAGGGCGTGTTTCTATTATTGAAGCCAATCTTTTTCCGGCAATGTCCCATTTCCGCAAGCTGAAGGATGAAAAGACGTATCGCCGCATACTCTCCTATAAAAGAGGTTAAGAAAAAGCGACCACTTTATAAATGCTCTACTTATAATGTCCCCCGATCTTCAAAGATCTTTCCATGGCCTGCCCGGCGTGGGTAAGAGAGGAGGCTCTTACGATGGCCGCACTGCCGTAGCGTTCCTTGATGCTGTCCGTGGTTTTTTCCAGAGAGCGGGCCCGTTCCTCATCCTCAAAGAAGGAGAGCTGGTATGTCTCCGCATCCGTCAAGCCGCTCAGGCTGACGCCCAGGCGCCTTACCGGCATATGATTCCAGAACTTATAAAAAATCTCCTTCACGGTTTTGTAAACTTTATTCGTATTGTTGGTTGGATCGGGCAGCTTCATCTGGCGTGAAAATCCGGTCGGCGCTTCGTAGGGGCTGCACATGCAGCCGACGGTCACGACAGATCCCATATAGCCCTTGCGGCGGGTGTCGCGGCATACTTCCTCCGTGAGCTCCAGCAGAATGGTCTCGACCTCATTCGGCTCCAGATAGTCCTTGGGCAGGGTCATCATATGGCCGATCGATTTCTGCTGTGTGCTGAACGTATGCGGGGCGACAGGACTGTCGTCCAGACCGTTGGCCGTTCTCCACATGACTTCGGCCTGAATATCCGACTGCTTGCCAAAATGGGCGCGGAATTTGCGCTTCAGTTCCGGCAAGGGCGTTCTGGCGATATCCCCGATGGTGGTCATGCCAAGCTTCGCAAAATGGGCCGTCATGCGCGAGCCCACCCCGAACATTTTGTTGACCGGCTGCGGCCACAGCAGAGGTTCGATCTCGCTCCTGGGCAGGGTAAAGAGGCCGCTCTCGTTTTTCTTGGCCCAGATATCTGTTGCGATTTTGGCCAGGATCTTGTTGGAGCTGACGCCAATCCGCACCCATACCCCGGTCTGCAGCAGAACCTCTTGCTGAATCTTCCGGGCCATGGCCATAGGATCGCCGCCGAATATGTGCATGCTTTTGGACACATCCAGGAACTGCTCGTCTACGCTGAAAACCTCCACCAAGTCCGTATATTCCCTGTATATCTCGGTGATGCTGAGAGAAACATCAATATAGTATTTCATGCGGGGACGTACAACGACCAGATCAGGGCACTTCTTGAGCGCCTCGCCAAGACGTTCTGCGGTAGTTACGCCGTGTTTTTTTGCTATAGGACATGCTGCTAAAATAATCCCCGATCTGCGTGCGGGGTCTCCCGCCACAGCAAGCGGTTTATTTTCGTACTCCGGATGCGAAGCCTTTTCCACACTTGCGTAAAAGCTCTGACAATCCGCTAAAAAAATTGTCCGCTCATTTGTCTTAGCCATCTTGCTCCCTCCAACTCAAGGAAAGAATGCGAACGTGTGTTCCTATACATTATAGATCAAACATTTGTTCTGTATACAAGGTAATTGTTGGTTTCTAAAAATGAACAGCTATACCACTTGACTAAATACGCATATGTAACTAAAATGATGACATGTAACTAATAAAGTTACAATTGATTCGAATAATAATCACTACGAAAGAGGGCAGATTTTTAATGAAAACATTAGTTATTGTGGCGCATCCCCATTTGGAGCAATCCCGTATCAACAAACGGTGGGTCGAAGAGCTTCAAGGCAAGCCAAACGTGACCGTACATAATCTGTATGAGGAATATCCGTCCGAACAGATTGATGTGGAGCGAGAGCAGCAGCTGCTGGAAGAACATGACCGTATTGTTTTCCAATTCCCGTTTTATTGGTACAGCACGCCGCCACTTTTGAAAAAATGGGAGGATATGGTCCTGACTTATGGTTGGGAATTTGCGAGGGCGGAACAAAGCTGCACGGCAAAGAGCTGCAGTTGGCTGTTTCCACAGGCAGCCCGAAGGAAAACTATCAGCCTGAAGGCTTGACCAAATATACAATGGAGGAGCTCTTAAGACCTTTGGAAGCCACCAGTAACCTGATTGGCACCAAGCTCAAGCCATACTTTATTTTAAATGGCATCAGAACGGTAACGGACGGGGAGCTTGAAGCTTCAGCAAAGGAATATGCGAAGGTCGTGACAGAGTAATCATCCATTTTAATAGAGCGGGTATTGGCGGGAACCAGTCCCCCGATATCCGCTCTTTTTGTCATTGCCATGCTTTATAGAAAAAATGATGTAATGGCTGACCTGCCGTTTACGGCAGATTTAACGCGGTCTCCGCGTACTTCAATCCAGCCGCAGCTGCTCATTTACGCTGTACGGATGATAGAAGCCCCTCTTCATCATATAGTTCGTAATCTGCTCATGAGTCGTAATGGCTTCTTCCAGCTGCCGGCGCAGTATCGCTTTGATTTCCGGGGTGGCGCACTCGGTAACGGCTGCCGCATAATTTCTGATTCCCGCCTTGGCGGTGATCAGAAAGTCGCCGGCGATCACCTGATCGGTCATATCGCCCATGCCTGTTAAATTTTTTATGATCGAGTTCATAGGTTCCTCCTATTGCAGCCTGGAAGACAGAATGCCGGACAGCTCCTGAAGCTGTCGGGTGGCAAGCTGCACATCCTGCTGCAAAATTTGCTTGAGTTCCGGGTCTGCGGCAAGCATCTGCATCGTCTTGGATTTGGTCATGCACAGGCTTTTGAATACCGTCATTTCATGAACTTCAAGCGTTTCGTGAAGACCATAGGTCGGATACTGCATAAAAAATACCTCCTTCATCCCGTGGATGCCGATACTGAATTTACACAGATTTTGACGCTAAGGTTTGAGCACCACTTTGATGCAGTTGTCCGTTTTTGTATCAAATATTTCGTAACCCCGCTTAGCCTCATCGAGGGGCAGGACATGTGTAATAATATCGCCGGGATCCACTTTGCCGGAGGAAACCAGCTCATACATATGCGGCATGTAGTGAATGACGGGAGCCTGTCCTGTACGCAGATTGACGTTGCGCTGAAAAATATCACCAAGCGGGAACGCATTGTATCTCGTCCCGTAAACGCCTGTAATTTGAATGGTTCCTCCCTTGCGCACCGCCTGCGCCGCGGCGACCAAAGCGCCCATGGCTCCTCCCTGGAGCTTGAGTCCTGTCGCCAGAAATTCCATCGGCGTCATTTTTCCGTCCATTCCCACGCAGTCAATGACGATATCCGCGCCGCCCTTGGTCATTTCTTTCAGATGGCTGCCGATGTTATCTTCTTTTTCAAAATTGACGGTTTCAACCTTATTATGTTTATGTGCATGTTCCAGACGGTAATCAATGTAATCCACCGCAATTACGCGTTTGGCCCCTTTGAGCCATGCGAATTTCTGGGCCAGCAGACCGACGGGGCCGCAGCCCATTACAATTACCGTATCCCCTTCCTTGACGCCGGCATTGTCCACGCTCCAGAAGGCGGTCGTCATGGCGTCAGCGATCAGCACCAGCTTTTCATCCTCCACCTCACTGTCCTCGGGAATTTTGAAGGAGGTAAAGTTGGCGTAAGGCACACGCATATATTCGGCCTGTCCGCCCGGATATCCGCCTGTCGTCTCCGAGTAGCCGAAATAAGCGCCCATATCGCCGTTAGCATTGGAATTATCGCATTGGCTTTCCAGGTGATTTTTGCAGTAATAGCATTCTCCGCAGCTGATGTTAAACGGGATAATGACCCGGTCGCCCTTCTTCAGCTTGGAGACAGCTGACCCCACTTCTTCAACAATGCCCAGCGGTTCGTGGCCAATGATGTAATTTGTCGGCAGATTTGGAATCATCCCGTGGATGAGATGAAGGTCTGAGCCGCAAATGGCCGTGGAGGTCAATTTGACAATCATATCATCCGGTTTGACGATGGTGGGGGCTTCGACTTCCTTGACCTGCACGTTCTTAATTCCTTGGTAGGTGACGGCCTTCATTCAAATTCCTCTTTCTCATTTATTGGGTGTGGCAAAATTGCCCAGCCGGTCTGTGTCCCTCGGATACAGCTGCATGTCGGCAATTTGGGTGATCATGTCTGCGGCTTTCTCGTCCAGCTGCACCTGCTGGCTGAGCTCATACGGATTGAGCCATTCGTTTTTGATCATGAGACCCGCGATTTCTTCATGCAGATTGATAGCCTGGGTAAGCTGCTTGCGCAGTACGGCCCTGACTTCGGGCGATGCTGTTTCGGACAGGGCGTAGGCGCAATTGCGCACGCTGTTTTTGGCTGCCAGCAGAAAATCTATCGCAAACAGGCTGTCTGCCATATGCGGCATGCCTTCCGCCTGGATCGGGTCCAAATCATCCTTTTGCTTCATGCTCAGGTTTCCTCCATTTAATGTATAGGGGCGTGTTCGTACAGAGCCTGCAATTCACGGATGTCCAGCAGGGACTGCTGAATGTCCTTTTCCATTAATGCTTTCAGCTCGTTATCGAACACAATGCCCTGCATCAGCTTCGTTTTCGCCAGACAGACGGTTTTAAAGTTCAGCATTTCATGAATTTCCAGCGATTCATGAGGCGCCAGACGTTGTTCTTGCATTCGTTTCACCTCCTGTCAAAATTGGCGGCAAGTGCTTGATCCCGGCTATTTTTCCTCGTGGCTGCAGCAGCTATGCACTTCCGGGCGAAAAACTCTTTTGTCATGCTTACCTTAACGCTGCGTCAATGTTCTATAATATATGGACAAGGAAAGGGGAGCGGAGCATGCAGGGAATGAAAATTAACGAGCTGGCCCGCCAGCTGAATATATCCGCGCGGGCGATCCGGTTTTATGAGGAAAAAGGGATGATCCGGCCCGGCAAGGACCCGGGAAACGGCTACCGGCTGTTCAGCCAGCGGGATGCGCTGCGTCTGCGCATCATTGTGACGCTGCGTGAATTCGGCATGGGGGTGGGAGAGGTTAAAAGGCTGCTGGAGCTGCTGGATCGCGGACTGCGTGAGGAGGCGGTCTATGCGCTAGAGCAGCAGCGCTCCGCCATGTTTGACCGCTGGATGGAAGGCAAGCGCAATCTGGATGCGGCTGATTTTATGATCCGGCAGCTCCAGGAAGAACGCGGTCCCGAATGGGAGGATCTGTTCGAGCTGGCTGGAGGCCTGAAGCGGCGCCGCCAGCTGCGCGACGGCTGGCGGGACGCATGGGATTTCGACAGCCGCGCCGCCGTGCATGACGAGCTGGTCAAGGGTACGGACAGCAGCGGGGGACGGCACCCGGCCTATACGACGACGCTGCGGATGATGGTGGAACGCGTGCTTCCCGCCCCGGGAGAGCGGGGGCTGGATGCCGGTACCGGTACGGGCAACCTGGCAGGCTTGTTTGCGGAGGCCGGCGCTTTCATGGCCGGGATCGACCAGTCCATGGAGATGCTGAAGCAGTGCCGCCGCAAATTCCCGCAGGTGGAGACGAGATTGGGCAATCTGCTGTCCATTCCTTATATGGATGGCAGCTTCGACTTTGTGGCGAGCAGCTATGCGCTGCGCCATCTGACGCACGAGCAGAAGCAGGTAGCGCTATCCGAAATGAAGCGGGTGCTGAAGCCTCACGGCCGAATCTGCATCGCGGATTTGATGTATGGGGAAGAGGGCAGTCCGGGAGACGGGCTGCCGGAGATAGATGCGGCCGGCACTGTGACCGATTCCTTGGACATGTCCGTATATTATGCACATTGTCGGGAGCTGCTGGAATGGTTCGGGCGGAACGGTTATTTGGCGGCAGTCCACCATATCAGCGGGGCTGTGCACATGATTTACGCGGTTCCCGTGCAGCGCGGGCCGCTGCCTGCAGAGGCAGGCGAGTTTCAGACTTGACCTTCACGCAGGGACATCCTGTAGCCTGTCGGTGTAAACCAAACACGACAGGAGGCTGTTTTATGTCAGCAATCAAAATCAAGGGTGCGACGATCTTCACCATGGTCCGGGGGGAGGCGCCGTATGAGGGAGATATTTTCATTAGGGACAGCCGCATTGCAAGCATAGGCCCGTCCATTGCCGAAGAGGCAGAGGAGACGCTGGACGGCCGCGGCATGCTCGCCATGCCCGGGCTCGTGAATGCCCATCAGCATTCACCCATGAGCCTGCTGCGGGCCTTCAGCGATGATCTGAAGCTGATGGACTGGCTGGAACGAAAAATGCTGCCCGCGGAAAACCGCATGACCCCGGAGGATATTTATTGGGGCGCGAAGCTGGGCATCGCGGAAATGATCAAATCCGGCACCACCGCTTTTGCGGATATGTATATTCATATGAACGAGATTGCCGAAGCGGTAAAGGAGACGGGAATCCGCGCTTCCCTCACCCGCGGTGTCATCGGGCTTGAAGACGACGGAGGACGGAGAATGGGGGAAGCGGCCGACCTGATCGACCGCTGGCACGGGCAGGCGGACGGCAGAATCACAACGATGGTAGGGCCGCATGCGCCTTATACCTGTCCTCCGCATTTTATGAAAGAAGCGCTTGCGCTGGCCGCAGACAAGGGTGTGCCCGTACATACCCATCTTGCGGAAACGGTGGAGGAGACTGCGAAAATCCGCGAGAAATATAACCGCACTCCAACCGAGTATTTGGCCGATACGGGGCTGCTGTCCCACGACCATATCCTTCTTGCCCATGGCGTTCATTTAACGCCGGAAGACATCAAGCTGCTGGGCGGAATCAAGGGGGGAATGGCCCATAACCCGGTCAGCAACCTGAAGCTGGCCTGCGGCATTGCGCCTGTAGCGGAGCTGCTGAAGCAGGGCACAACGGTTGGACTCGGTACGGACGGGGCGGGCAGCGCAACAACGCTTGATATGTTCGAGGAAATCAAGGCCACCGCCTGGCTGCAGAAGCTGCGGTCCGGCAATCCCGCTTCGTTTACGGCAGGAGAAGCATTGGCCATGGCAACGGCCGGCGGGGCCGAGCTGCTCGGGCTGCGTGGAGAGATCGGCACGCTGGAGGCAGGCAAAAAGGCGGATATCATTCTGATCGACCTGCGCAAGCCGCATTTGCAGCCTGTTCATCATGCCGAGTCGCTGCTTGCCTACAGTGTGGGCGGAGCCGATGTGGACACCACAATTGTTAATGGGTGTATTTTGATGCAGGGCCGGCGGCTGCTGACGATGGATGAAGAGGAAATTTTGCGTGAGACGGCTGTTCGTGCCCGACGGATTACGGCAGGAATTTGACCTGCCAAGCTCCCGCTACGGCGGGAGGGATGCTTGCAAGCAAGGCGCGGGTGGAGGGCGGTTCACTCCGTCAGGGTCAGGTCAAGGCCAAGGAATGCCCCCAGCTCCCGCCGCACCTCGCTTCTGGCAAAGGAAGGGAGCATAAAGAGGCGTCGGTGATAGCCGCGGCAGACATAGAGCGCCTCAAGCCCTTTCCGGCTGCGGTTTTCCTCATAGACCTTGATGCCGCTGCGTCTCATTTGCCTTTTGACATCGGCCAGCTGTTGGGTGATGCGCCGCTGAACGTCGGACAGGCTGAGAATATATAAATCAGGCATTTTCAGCGGGGCTTGCCGCAGCTGGCGAATATCCCTTTCCAGCACATCGAGCGCGAGGGTATGAAGCACGTAGCTCTTCACGAGCCGCGAATCTTCCTCTGAGGGAACAGGGGGGGATACGGTCGGTTCCATACGTTCTTCCACTTCCTTCTTGACAGTAAAACTTGGGATGCTTCAAGCGAGAGAACACATGTTCCTAGCATTCCCCATCATAAATCCATTGATACCATAAGGCAACGGATATTATCTGGAAGTCATATAAAGGCTTTTTCCTTTGCGGGAATGAGCCTTTTTTATTGGACAGGGGTTTTCACAACGGCAGAAAAGGAGTATTCTTTTAGTCTTGAGGATACTGTACAAAGGGATACATATTTAAAAATCAGGGAAAGAAGGAATGCCGTTGTCTCGTTCATTGTACACAGCTCTGATTCTGCTCAGTCTGATTTGGGGAGGCTCCTTCCTGTTTATTAAGGTGCTGCTGCAGCATGATCTCGGCCCGTGGACGATTGCCAGTCTGCGTTCCTTATTCGGTCTGGTATTCATCCTGCTCGTTATGCTGGTTCTGCGCAAGCCTTTTTCCTTCAAGCAAATATCATGGGGCGGGGCTGTCATTGTATCACTGGTGAATATGGCCCTCCCCTGGGGACTGATCGCATTCAGCGAAACCCGGCTGACCAGCAGCATGGCCTCGGTGCTGAACGCCACAACACCAATCTGGACGATGCTGGTCGGGCTGCTGTTTTTCGGGGCTGCCTTCACCCGGATGCAGTGGACGGGGATGCTGATAGCTTTTGCAGGCATTATTGTACTGCTCGGCATTAATCCCGTTACTATGATTTCGGTGGACCCGGTCGGCTTTGTCTGCATGCTGGCGGCCACGCTTTGCTACGGGTTTGGGACGCAGCTGTCCAGACGCCTGCTCGGCGGGCTCAGCATGTATCAAATGACTTTTGCGACGCTTGCCGGCGCCGCTGTAGGGAGCGGGCTCGTCGCTGTCTTTACGGAACAGGCGCCCGTCCTGACAGAGCCCGCCGTTATCGGCTCCTTTATCGGACTTGGCGTCCTCGGCTCGGGGGTGGCTTATATTTTGTTCAACTATATGATTATGAAGGGAAGTCCGGAGTTTGCAACCTCGGTAACCTATCTCGTTCCGGCGAGCGCTATGGTCTGGGGATATACACTGCTGGGCGAGCATATCGGGTGGAATCTGCTTGCAGGGCTGGTTCTGATTCTTGGCGGCGTGTTTGCGGCAAACCGCAAAATAGGAACAAATCCCGGGAAGAAAGCAAGCAAAAGGGCCGATCTTCGATCATAATGCCGCCTGGGGCCGCATATTAATCAAGATGTGCGGAAATATCCGCACAAGCAAGCTGTTTGGCACATGGCGCTGTGTGGTATAATAGATTAGGAGGAGCCGTTCATCGGCATGCGGGAACCGTTCCTTCAAACCAAAATAGAAAGGATCAGGATACCATGAGTCCCCGAAGGATGATTCCCCAAAGGACGATTTGGAAACGTTATGATCTATCCTATACTTAGCTCTTCCGTAAGTGTACGTCGGTGACCGACTACTGCGGAAGAGGGGATTATAATGCGAAGGACCAAGTCCTCCAGGCGAATGTTGCGCCCGAGCTTCCGTGAGTACCGGTTGATGATAAACCAACTTGCGAGAAACCGGGGGAGCCTGTATGAGGATAACGAACAAGAAGAAGCTTTTTAACAGAACGGCGGAACAAACAGCTGTCATGCTGCTTGGAACCTGCATTCTGGCATTTGCCTATTATCATATTAACTTTGCGAATCATTTGTCTGAGGGCGGTTTCGTAGGGCTGGCCCTGCTGGGCAAGTACGCATTCGGACTGTCGCCGGCATGGAGTGTGCTGCTGCTTGATATACCGGTTCTGATCGTCGCCTGGATGGTCAAGGGCTGGCGCTTTGGGGCCCGCGCACTGGTGGGGGCGGCTGCGTTCTCCATATTTTACAGCGGCTTTGAATGGCTTTCACCGCCGTTAATGAATTTGCGGGACAATCTGGCTGTTGCTTCCGTGCTGTCCGGGGTGTTGACCGGGCTGGGTGCAGGCATCGTTATGCGCAGCGGTGGAGCTACAGGCGGAGACGATATTCTGTCCATTATGATCAGTGAGCGGAAGGGCTGGAAGCTGGGCAGCGTATTTTTTGTAAGCGACTGTATCGTGCTGCTGCTGTCTCTCTTTTATTTGCCTTTCAAAGAAACGATGTATACCATTTTTGCGGTATGGATTGCCGGCCAAATGATTACGCTGACCGTTGGATTCAGGCTCAAGTCTGCTGCCAAGGCCAATATCAAGGCTAAGGGGAAGGGCCAGCCTGCCGCCGGTACGGCATTGACCAGAGTACAAAGCGTACGGCAATCATCATGATAAAATGTCTAAAAACCGTCCGGTAATTCATGCCGAACGGTTTTTTGGCGTTGTTTATCAATCACGGTGCTTTGAGGTTTTCGTCTTTCCATCACTGGAAGGATGGTTGTCGGCCCATTCCTCCGCCTGCGAGGTTGCAATGGCGATGGCCCGCCCTTCCTCGTAGCCGTCCCGCAGCAGCGCATTGGCAATTTCCACTGCTTTCTCGCGGACGCGCTCGTCCAGATTTTTCATGGATGGGGGATAATCATTTTTACTCCAAGGCATTCAAGATACCTCCTTTGTCATGCTGAGTATTTAATATCTATTACCCCTGCCGGACATCCCCAAACGGAAGAACAGAAACATGGATACTGTCAATTACCCTGGTGTCCCTTGCAGAAGAGGCAGGAAGACATCAAGGAAAGAAAAGGATATAATCGATAGGGTAAAAAACACGGATCGTGGAATGTAAAGGATTGAAACGGGAAGAGGAGGTGTGGAATTAAATGCTCGTGCTTGCGTGTACGCTTTTGTTCACCATGATCATTCATACGACGGACAGCCTGTCTTATGCACTGCGGCTGGGAGGCCTGCGGGCGCGTCGTATCGGATTGGCGTTAACAGTGGCAGGGATGCTGCTGCTTGTATCGCGAACCTCGAATATGATTCAGGGACCGATGCTGGGCAGCATAGCGGATCAGGCCAGACTGACAGCACAGGACCCGCTGGAATGGAAGCTTCATGCCATCCTGGGGGCCGCGACGATCGGGACGCTGCTTGCGGTCCTGCTGTTTCCGGCTGTGGTCCGGATTTCGGCAAGGCTCGTTGTGCATCTGGAAGCCGCCGGATCGGTCGGCGGCATGATCAGACGGCTCGTGCAGCAGGCGCGCTGGAGACATATTGGATATTATGTCAAGCGGCCCAACCGTACCATGGTCCACACTCTGCTTCGCGGTTCCTTTCCGAAGCGGCTTGTGTTGTTGAACCTGCTCGTTACTGCGGTGTATACAGTAGGCGTTCTGGCGGCTGTATATGCCTCGTATTTGTGGCCGGAGCACGCGACATCCATGTCGATGTCTTCCGGTTTGATCAACGGCGGCGCCACCATTCTGCTGACGTTGCTGATTGATCCGCGGCTGGCGCTCCTGTCGGAGCGCGCAGTGAGAGGGGATTTGCGACTGGAAGGCATGAGCCGGATTTACGGCTGGATGCTGCTGTCCCGACTGGGCGGCACGCTGCTGGCACAGCTGCTGCTGGTGCCGTTTGCGTACTGGATCGGCTGGGTTATCGGATAACGGTACTCGTAGAAATGAAGAAGAAAAAGGTCGAGAATCAGGAAAACTAGTTCCTGTTCTCGACCTCTTTTGTAACCCTTGATGATAAACAAGCGCTTTACCGGGATTCCTGACCGTCCTCAAACAGGTAGGCGTACTCGCCGTATCCTTCCTTGACGAGATCCTCCTTCGGCACGAAACGCAAGGCCGCGGAATTAATGCAATAGCGCAGCCCGTCAGGTCCCGGCCCGTCGTCAAACACATGCCCCAGGTGCGAGTCGGCCTCACGGCTGCGGACCTCGGTGCGGATCATGAAATGGCTCAGATCGGTCTTCTCCTTAATGCTGTAGCTTCGAAGCGGACGGGTAAAACTTGGCCAGCCACAGCCTGCATCGTACTTGTCGCGCGAGCTGAATAGCGGTTCGCCGGAGACGATGTCAACGTAAATGCCGTCCTCATTATGATCCCAGAACTCATTTTGGAACGGTCGCTCGGTCGCATTGTTTTGCGTCACCTCATACTGCAGTGGGGTTAGCCGCGATTTCAGGTCGGATTTGTTGAAGTTGCCGGACCAATGTTGTTCGATGAAATCTTCCCGTCCGGAGCCTTTACGGTACCGTTTATAATGGCCGGGGTTTTTCTTGTGATAATCCTGATGATACTCTTCCGCTTCATAGAACGTCGAGGCTGGAAGAATAGGGGTGACAATCGGCTTGTCAAAGCGTCCGCTCTTGCCAAGCGCTTCTTTGGAGGCTTCGGCCTTTACGCGCTGCTCCTCATTGTGGTAAAAGATCGCCGTTTTGTAGGATTCGCCGCGGTCATGGAACTGCCCGCCCGCGTCGGTCGGGTCGATTTGCTGCCAAAACAGCTCCAGCAGCTTCTCATATGGGAAAATTTGCGGATCAAACGTAATCTGCACAGCCTCCACGTGACCCGTTGTATCGGAGCACACTTCTTCATAAGTAGGATTTTCTTTATGTCCGCCTGTGTAGCCGGAACGCACCTTCTTAATGCCGGGAAGTTCCTCAAAGGGGGAAACCATGCACCAGAAACACCCTCCTGCAAAGGTAGCGAGCTCTGTCTGTTTTGGATTTTTGATGCTGTCCATATCGTCACTCCATTCCAATGGGATGTAATTAATTTAATCAATGTGATTTCAATCGTTTGCAATTAAATTATAATCTACTTTGTTGCGGAGGCCAACTGGTAAAGAAAATGGAAGCCAACCGGTTGTAACGGCCAGTGCGTTAACGGTCAGTACCGGCTTTGAACCGGCTTAGCCATAATACAGCCCCCGCAAGCGCCGTATAGGCAGTGAACAGCAGCACTCCGGCCAGCGGTCTGTCTGTCAGCAGGCTGCCTGCGTACGCATAAACGAAAATGCCGGGCAGCTTGCCGATGCCTGTTGCGAGCATAAAAGCCCGGAACGGGAAGCCCGCGACGCCTGCATAGATATTGACGGCCGCCTGCGGAATGACAGGCATCAGGCGGGCGGCCAGCACGGCAGCGAACGGACGGCGCTCCAAGGCCGACGTAAAAGAGTGCAGGGCAGGGATGCGTTCCAGATAAGCTTTGCCCCGTTCGCGGAAAAGAGAGTTTGCAGCCCAGTAAACGGCCGCCGCCGCGAGTGTTGTACCAGCCCAGCATATGGCGGCCGCCTGCCATGCCCCAATGAGGTAGGCTGCGGTCGTAATGACCAGTTTGTACGGAACGAAGGGAATGAGCGCGAACCCGAAGGCCAGGCCTAAAAGCACGGGAAAGGAGCCGTGCTGCCGGGTCCATTCCAGCAAATCATATCTGTACATAAACACGAAGCCGAACAGCGAAACATAGGCCGCAATGGCAATCCATTTTTTCATTGAATAACCTTTCAGGCAGGACTACAGCGTACAGGAACCCCCGTTCATGCAGGGAAGTCCAATTCTGAACATTTTTGTGTTCACTTCTTTGAAAATGTATGCTATACTTGCCATTAATAAGAATAGTTCCCAAAGGGGAGTAGCTCTAAGCGGTAAAGTCGTCATTACGGGATTGTTTCCCCGGCTTTATTGGCAACGCCTGCGTTGTAGCGAGACCTTTGCCTGATTTCTTTTTCAATTCGGGTGAAGGTCTTTTTTGGTGCCTAAATCAGGAAAGCGCCGTTCCGAATTGAAAAGGAATGGGCGCTTTTTTGTGCATGAATGCGGGCAACTATGTCAATTATACCAAATTAAACAGAGAAAGTGGGGAAACGGGATGGATTTTTTCGGCGTGGAATTTTGGATGGCGCTGCTGTCAATCGTTGTTATCGATCTCGTGCTTGCGGGGGACAATGCCATTGTCATCGGACTGGCGGCACGGAATGTAAAGAAGGAGGACCAGAAGAAGGTCATCTTCTGGGGGACTGTCGGGGCCGTCGTCATCCGTGTAATTGCAACTCTGTTGGTTACGTATCTGCTCATGATCCCGGGGCTTCGTTTAATCGGAGGGCTGCTGCTTGTCTGGATCGCTTATAAGCTGCTGGTGGAGGATAAAAAGCACGAAATCTCGGCAGGCAACCAGATGTGGGCTGCGATCCGCACCATTATCATCGCAGATGCGATGATGGGACTGGATAATGTGCTTGCGGTGGCAGGTGCCGCTCATGGCGACATGTTCCTTGTTATTCTGGGCCTCGCCATTTCCGTTCCGATCATGGTATGGGGAAGCACGATCATTCTGAAACTGACAGACCGTTTTCCGATGGTCATCGCGATTGGAGCGGCTGTGCTTGCATACACCGCAGCCAAAATGATTGTGGCTGAGCCAATGATTCACTCCTGGTTCTTTAACCCTGTATTAAAATACGGTTTTGAGCTGATCGTTGTGGCGGCGGTCGTGCTGCTCGGCTGGCAGGTGAAAAAGAAGAAGGAGAAGCAGGCCGCTGCCCATCCGAAGCAAGTCAAAATGTACGAATAAATCAGGTCTATTTCCAAAAATGAAACATGCACAGCCTTAAGACGGTTCCGAATCTGGAGCCGTCTTTTTGCGGAAAAGATGCCCGGCAAAGGGCGTATCTGCCGAATGGAATTGCCCTCGGACCCCGCAGACGGTACACTGTAACGTAGAAAGCCAAGGCCTTAAAAGAGAAATGGGGAAGCAGGGATGAGCGAGATGGAGAAAATTAAAATAGCGGTCGCCGGACTGGGGGATATCGCCCGCAAGGTGTATCTGCCTTTGCTGTCTGCCCATGATGGCGTGGAAGTCGTGGGCATACACAGCCGGTCTCCAGAGCCGGTGCGGCAGATGCTGCAAAAATACCGGTTCCAACAGGGGACGACGGATTTGAAGGAGCTGCTAAGCTGGGAACCGGACGCCGTATTTATTCACAGCGCGACAGAAGCCCACTACGATATGGTTATGGCATGCATTGAACAAGGAAAGGCCGTATATGTGGACAAGCCGCTCTCTTATCATTTGCGGGAGTCTGTGGAAATGGCTGCCTTTGCGGAAGCGCAGGGAGTTCTGCTGGCTGTGGGCTTTAACCGCCGCTTTGCTCCGCAATACGTTCAGGCCAAGTCATGGCTTGAGGAAGCCGGCGGCTTCAGTCACTGCTCTGCAGTAAAGCACCGTACGGGACTGCAGCAGCGGCCGGCGCGGGAAACGGTGTATGATGACTTGATCCATATGCTGGATCTTCTGCTTTGGCTGGGCAGGGACAGCCATGAGCTGCTGCAGGCAAGCCTGGACCAGGACAGCGAAGGGCGAATGACCCGTGCGTTCGGCACGCTGAGGATCGGAGAAGCAGCGGGAACATTCAGCATGGACAGACAGGCGGGCGTTGATTACGAAAGAGTGGAGCTGCACGGCAGCGGCCGCTCGGCCGAAATCACGCAGATGGAGCAGGCCGTGCTGTACGAGAAAGGACGGCTGCCGCAGACAGGCGGCTTCGGCAGCTGGGATACGATTCTGCAGCGGCGAGGCTTTGCAGGTGCGGTTGACCATTTTCTGCACAACATCGCTACACCGGAGCAATGCAGCATCCGGGCCGGAGAGGTTTTGGAAGCGCATGAATTGGCCGAACGGCTGCTCGGATAAATAGAAAGATCAGCAGGGAGAGAAGCAGAAATGAATGAGAGAAATCGTCCGCAATCGGTGGAGGACATGGTGGTCGAAAGCTACAGGCAGGAAGAGGACATGATGATCCTTGTATTTGCCCAGTGGTGTGTCAATGAAGGATTGGACCCGCTGGAGCTGTACAGGCAGGCTTACCCGGAGCAGGAGCAGAATGAGCGGCTGCTGCGGGTGCTGGAGCTGACAGTGCCGAAGGAAGAAGCGGGGCCGATCCCGGATGATACGGTGCTCGGCGTCCTGTCCATGTTCGGAAATGACGATCTTGCGATGGTCGTCTCGGAACGTATTCAGGAAAAGTCCAGGAAAAGATAGATCAGCCGTATATAATAAAGCGTATGAGGTTACTGTACCAAATGGGACAGGCTGTCATACGCTTTTTTATCATGACATAAGAATAATATCAGAGCGAGTTCAAAAAGTTGGCTTTTCAGCACCGAGAAGATTGGATGAAGATAGGGACTGAGGAACGGAGCGTACATGGGGTACGTGAGCACCTGAAATGTTTCCGCAGGAAACATGCTTCGGAAGCATCTACTTAGTCCCGGCTGAATTCAAGATTCGATGTCGAATCCGCTTCCTGACTTACTTCGTGATCAAAAGACGACTTTTTGAACCACCTCTATCAGAGCTGCTCTCTGTGGATGCTGCGGAACTCCTTGGGCGACATTCTGAACCGGGAGCGGAAAACGCGGTGAAAATACGTATAGTTGGCGAACCCGGAGGATTCGGCCGCCTGCTCCAGCGACATGGGACTGAAAATGATGCGCTCCCGCGCCATGTTGAGCCGGACGTCAAGCGTATACTGCATAATGCTCGTTCCGAATGTTTCCTTGAAAAGATGAACGGCGCGCGATACGCTGATGCCGATATGGGCGGCGACATCCTCAAGCTTGAAGGCGGAAGAGGCATTCTCTTCAATATAGTTCTTGATTTGGTAGGCGAGATAGCTTTGATGGGACGATGCCGGGTGCTCCGCGAGAAGCCTGTCGATTTCCAGGCAAAGAATTTTCATATAATATTCCGAAATTTCCGGGTACGGATTGGATATGCGGCGCTGCTCCATGACGATCTGGCGGAATAATCCCAGCAGCGACTCTGTAAGCTGGACTTTGATTTTGGTTGGCCGCTTATGGCGGTCCCACCATTCATCCACCCACGCTCCCGCAAAAAAGATATGGTAATCGCCGCTTTCGATCGTTTGCTCACCCATAGGATTGAGCTCGGAGTCGATTTTCAATTCGTAAGGCTCAATCGGATTAAACAGCAGTAGATCCCCTGGCTCGATTTTTACCATTTCGTCACCGATGCGGGCCCGGCATCTTCCATCCGTCTGCAGGCGGAAAAGATAATTTTTGATTCCTTCCGGCTGATTTTGATAAAAGGGCTTGCGGTGAAAAGAGAACCCTGCGGTCAAAACCTGACACGGTTCAGTGGTGGACATATGCTACGTCTCCTTACTAATCAAATTCTTCTACAATTATCAGAGGTAGTTCAAAAAGTCATCTTTTGATCACGAAGTAAATCAGGAAGCGGACTCGACATCGAATCTTGAATTCAGCCGGTCCTTCCGGTGCTCACGTACCCTAAGTACGCTCCGCTCCTCAGTCCCAGTTTCATCCAATCTTCTCGGTGCTGAAAACCTGACTTTTTGAACACGCACTATAACGTCTGAACCAGCGTAAAAGTTTTTTAAATAATGACCAGATTGTTCATGTTTTAATCATATTATTCATTTTAATTGAAACGGATTAGGAATACTATAACAACTAGATTGAACCTGTTTTTAATCGCAGCTTAAGGAGTGAGCGTATCGTGGAGAAAGTTAAGGCAGGTATTATCGGGTGCGGTAATATCAGTGCCGTGTATCTGGCGAACCTCAAGAAAAGCCCATTGATTGAAGTTGTGGCGGTAGCTGACTTGCTGGCAGATCGCGCAGAAGAAAGGGCGAATCAATTTGGTATTGGAAGCGTATACACAGTAGATGAGCTCATTCACAGCGAGGAAATCGAATTGGTGTTCAACCTGACGGTACCCGGCAGTCATGCCCTGACCGATCTGGCGGTTCTGGAAGCCGGCAAACATGTATATAGTGAAAAGCCGCTTGCAGTATCGTTGGAGGACGGGAAGAAGGTCGTCGATCTGGCCAGTGAGAAGGGGCTCAGAGTGGGCTGTGCGCCCGATACCTTCCTGGGAGCCGGCATTCAGACGGCAAGATATGCGATCAAGGAAGGCTTGATCGGCCAGCCGATTGCCGCCACCGCCTTCTTCATGGGCAGAGGTCCGGAATGGTGGCATCATGATCCGGAGTTTTTCTATGCCTCCGGAGGCGGTCCGATGTTCGATATGGGACCTTATTATTTGACCGCTCTCGTTAATTTGCTGGGCCCGATCCGGCGCATCAGCGCATCGGCCGGAATCCAGATTCCGGACCGCAAGATTCACAGCGGACCGAAGAGCGGAACCCTGTTGCAGGTACAGACACCAACGCATCTGTCCGGCACGCTGGATTTTGTAAATGGAGCTATTGCAACCATGATTACGAGCTTCGACATCCGGGGAGCCTCCGATCTCCCGCGGATTGAAATATATGGTACCGAGGGGACGCTAAGTGTCCCTGACCCTAATGAATTCAATGGTGAGGTCAGATTGCGAAAATTCGGCGAGGAAGAGTGGCAGACCGTTGAACCCCTGTTCGAATGCTCAAGCAATGAGCGGGGGCTGGGAGCGGGCGAGATGATCACGGCCATGCGGGCAGGCCGGGCCCATCGCGCCAGCGCGGAGCTGGGTTACCATGTACTCGAAGCTATGCATGCGTTCCAGCGTTCATCTATGGAGGGCAAACATATCATTCTGGAGAGCGCATACGAGCCCGATGAAGAGCTGTACTACGGAACGGAAGTAATGCCTGTGGAACAATCATAACGATGCGGGAGGATGCAGAAAATGGCAAAAGTAGGCTTGCAGCTGTACACAGTAAGGGATCAGCTTGAACAGGATTTTGAAGGAACGATCCGTCAGGTAGCCGCGCTCGGCTACCAGGGAGTGGAGTTTCATGCCTTCTTCGGCCGCAGCGCGGAGGAAGTCAAGGCTCTGCTTGACGAGTTGGGGCTTGAGGTCGTTGGGACGCATATCGGCTATCAAAGGCTGGTGGATCATCTGGATGAGGAAATTGCTTATCATAAGGCCATCGGCAACAAATATTTGATCGTCCCTTACCTGACTGAAGAGCAAAGACAGTGGGGGGATATTTTTGACAACCTGGCCAAAATCGGGACTGCCGTCAAAGAAGCTGGCCTCGTGCTCTGCTACCATAACCATGATTTCGAACTGACGGAGAAGCTTAACGGCAAGCCTGTTTTTGACGCTATGTTCGAGAGTGTGCCGGCTGATCTTCTTCAAGTGGAAATGGATACCTGCTGGGTACATTACGGAGGATACGATCCCGTTGAATATATAGAACGATACGCCGGACGTCTACCACTTGTTCATCTGAAGGATATGAGCAGGGATGGAGACGGCAAAGCCGTTACCGTAGAGCTCGGCAAGGGTGAAGTCAATCTGTCCGCCATCGCTGATGCGGCTGTCGAAGCGGACGTGGAATGGGTTATCGTGGAGCAGGATTTCTGTGCCAATCCTCCAATTCAAAGCATCGAAACAAGCATACAATGGATTAAGGAATACACTAACCAGGGAGGGCAACTAAATGTCTAATACAGTAAAAATCGCAATTGTCGGATGCGGAGGCATCGCAAACGGCAAACATATGCCAAGCTTGGCCAAACAAGCAAACGCCGAAATGATCGCATTCTGTGACATTATTAAAGAGCGTGCCGAGAAGGCTGCCGCTGAGTACGGCGCCGAAGGCGCAAAAGTGTATGACGATTATAATGAAATGCTGAAGGATGGCGGCTTTGACGTGGTTCATGTCTGCACACCGAATGATTCCCACTCCGAAATTACGGTCGCAGCACTCGAAGCTGGCAATCACGTCATGTGCGAAAAGCCGATGGCCAAAACGACCGCACAGGCCCGCGAAATGCTGGAGGCTGCCAAGCGGACGGGCAAAAAGCTGTCCATTGCCTATCAAAACCGGTACCGCGATGACAGCCTGTATTTAAAGGACATGGTTGAAAACGGCGATCTGGGTGAAATCTATTACGGCAAAGCCATCGCTCTCCGCCGCCGTGCCGTGCCTACCTGGGGCGTATTTCTGGACGAAGAGAAGCAGGGTGGCGGACCGCTGATTGATATCGGCACTCATGCGCTGGATCTGACGCTGTGGCTGATGGACAATTACAAACCGAAGAGCGTCATGGGCTCCACGTTCCACAAGCTCGGGCAGCGTCAAAACGCGGCCAACGCCTTTGGTCCGTGGGATCCGGAGCAGTTCAAGGTCGAGGATTCCGCCTTTGGTTTCATTACGATGGAGAACGGTGCAACCATCGTGCTGGAATCCAGCTGGGCGCTCAACGTATCCGAGTTCGGCGAAGCCAAGACGCTGCTCTGCGGAACGGAAGGCGGAGCGGATATGAAGGATGGGCTGCGTATTAATGGCGAGAAGAACAGCAGACTGTATGAGACCAAGATCGATCTCGGAGCTGGAGGCGTGGCCTTCTATTCCGGTGAAAAGGAGACGGAGGCCGACCGCGAGGCCCGCTTGTGGCTGGAAGCCGTGCAGAACGATACCGAGCCGCTGGTGAAACCGGAGCAGGCCCTTGTTGTTACTGAAATTCTGGAGGCCATTTACGAGTCGGCCCGGACAGGAAAAGCCGTGTACTTTGAGTAATGCAGTCCTGTTTGTTACAAATTAAACAGCATATACCGATATATGTACGAGGAGGAATAAGGCATGAAGCTCGGAGTATTTATGGTTTTGTTCGGCGACAGATCTCTGGAGGAGGCGCTTGATTTTGTGGCCTCCAGAGGAGTAAAGGCCGTCGAGATCGGCACGGGCGGCAATCCGGGTAACAAGCACTGCAGGCCCGCTGAGCTGCTGGAGAATGAAACGGCGCTCAAAAACTTCAAGCAGGCGGTGGAATCCCGCGGCCTGATCATCAGCGCATTGAGCTGCCACGGCAACCCGCTGCATCCGCAGAAGAAGCTGGCGCAGGCGGATCACGAGGATTTTATCAATTCCGTACTGCTGGCGGAGAAGCTGGAGGTGCCTGTGGTCAACACCTTCTCCGGCTGTCCGGGAGACCATGAGGATGCCAAGTATCCGAACTGGCCGGTGGCCCCATGGCCGAATGATTATCAGGAAATCCTGAAATGGCAGTGGGAGAACAAGGTCATCCCTTATTGGACGGAAACGGGCAAATTTGCGGCTGACCACAACGTGAAAGTTGGCCTTGAGCTGCACGGCGGCTTCTCGGTGCATACGCCGGCAACCCTGCTGCGTCTGCGCGAGGCTGCGGGTGAAGTGATCGGCGCCAATCTGGATCCGAGCCATATGTGGTGGCAGGGAATCGATCCGGTACAGGCGGTTCACATTTTGGGCCGTGAAAATGCCATTCACCATTTCCATGCCAAGGATACGACGATTGATCCGGTAAATGTAAATAAATACGGTTTGACAGATATGCAGGATTATACGAAAATGCTTGACCGCGCATGGCAGTTCCGGACTGTGGGATACGGTCATGACATGAAAACATGGGCGGATATTTTAAGCGCACTGCGCCTGGTCGGTTATGATTATGTAGTAAGTATTGAGCACGAAGACGGACTGATGTCCATTGAAGAAGGCTTTACTAAGGCTGTCCAAAATCTTCAGCCCATCATTATGGATGAACCATTGGGAGATATGTGGTGGGTATAAGTGGGTTTTAAACAATTAGGGGGAACAAGCTTATGATCAACGTCACCATCTGGAACGAATATGTGCACGAAAAAATTCACGATGAGGTTAAAGCGGTATATCCGGACGGACTGCACAAGGCGATTGCCGACGGACTGGCCGGTGAGAGCTTTGCCATCCGGACCGCCACGCTTGACGAGCCTGAGCACGGACTGACTGACGAGGTGCTGAATACGACGGATGTACTGATCTGGTGGGGGCATATGGCCCATGAGCGTGTCAGTGATGAAATTACAGCCAAGGTCGTTCGGCGCGTCCAGCAAGGCATGGGATTCATCGTCCTGCATTCGGGACATTTTTCCAAACCGTTCAAAGCATTAATGGGAACCAGCTGTGACCTGAAATGGAGGGAAGCGGGAGAGCAGGAAATCATCTGGTGTGTGAATCCCTCCCATCCGATTGCAGAAGGAATTGATTCCAAAATCGTGCTGGACCATGAAGAAATGTATGGTGAATTTTTCGATATTCCAACTCCGGATGAGCTGGTGTTTGTAAGTAACTTTGAGGGCGGAGAAGTGTTCCGCAGCGGCTGCACGTTCCGCCGGGGAAGCGGCAAGATCTTCTACTTCCGTCCCGGCCACGAAACGTATCCAACATACTACAAGCCGGAGGTTCTGAAAGTGATCTCCAACGCGGTAAAATGGGCATATCCGGCGCATAACGCACAGCCCGTATTTGGGATGTCCCAGCCGGTGCGTCCTTTCAAAGAAATTCTGGTCTAAGCAGACGAAGCAATTATGGCGGAGCCCTTAAGGGGCCCGCCTGTTTTTTTTCTATACAAATTTGGGGGTAACGTCGAAAATACTTGCAACTCCTTTTAATTGCTCATAAAATATGCTAACATGATATATACTAACAAAATGAAAGTATAGGATACGGACCTGCAAAGAGGTGAAAATAATGGAGGGTCAACAGCAAGGAATGTGCCCAAGGTTTGAAACGGCATTTTCTTTTTTGGGAAAACGGTGGAACGGACTTATCATCCAGTCCTTAATGAGCGGGCCGAAAAGGTTCAAGGATATCTCCAATCTGATTCCGTCCATGAGCGACAAGATGCTGTCGGAACGGATGAAGGATTTGGAGAGCGAGGGCATCCTGATAAGGCATGTTTATCCGGAAACTCCGGTACGCATTGAGTATGAACTGACACCCAAGGGACACGCGCTTCGTCCGGCTATGGAGCAAATTCAGGCCTGGGCGGAGGAATGGGTTGAATAGTCTAAATTAAATAGCGTAACACAACGAAGAGCCTGCCAAGGGCTCTTTTTTGATTGTTAAGAAGTCCGGCTCCTTTGAGTTGCGTATGTAGAAATTTTTCTTATAATTTCAGAATTCATAACTCAACTTTCGCAGCATGAAACCGGCAAACAGGCCTTGATGTAACTGGGCAAAACAGGGATCCACTGCTGGAGTTGAAGCTGAATCAAAGCAGACAGCTTTTTTCTAGCTTTTTTGGAAGAAGGGGATTTGCCCCGCTCAGAGTCTAGTATGCAGAGTGAGACGGGTGTCTACAGGGTATGGTGTTGGGTATCTGGTGTTTGGTGTCCGTTACCTGATACCAGATACCTGATACTTGTTGTTTGTTGCCTGATGCCTGATGCCTGATGCCTGATGCCTGTTGCCTCTTCATACAGCTTTGCATGATTATCCCGTTTGCTCAGAATGGGTTGAGGTGAGTCTAGGGGAAGGAATAAAGAGATAAGAAAAAAAGAGGCAGCTCAAGTGGGATATTCGGCTTGAAACAGGAACATACGTTTGATATAATGAAGAAAAGAACACACGTTCGTACATTATTGATTCGGGGGCGAGCAGACATGGAAGTCCAAGCGGAAACAGAACTTCAATCCTTTAGCAGTCGTTATCATAACGAGCAGGACTGCATGGAGGCATTGATCGCGATGAAGTGGCCGA
>NZ_JBHIRX010000029.1:0-61012 GCF_042138595.1 Paenibacillus terreus
CCGGCTGAATTCAAGATTCGATGTCGAGTCCGCTTCCTGACTTCCTTCGTGATCAAAAGATGACTTTTTGAACTACCCCTTATACTGTTTGATTTTTTGAGGCACCTAAGCCGGGTATAAGCAGCAGAGCGCTAACGACAAACAACAGCAGCAGCGGAACGTTCCAACTTGCCGTGAAGTCATGGAGCAAACCAAATAAGGTCGGTCCGGTTGCTGCCAGTAAATATCCAACGGATTGCGACATGCCGGACAAAGAGGCTGCATCGTGGGCATCTTTCGTCCGCAGGCTTAAAAAGATCATGGCCAAGCTGAACGCACATCCCGCGCCAATTCCGAGTAAAATTGTCCATAACGCAATGAATGCATTTCCCCCGAAATAAAGGCCTGCCAAAGAAACAAGCAACAGGATCGTCATGATGATGACCAGCAAACGCTGGTTCTTCATGCGTCCCGCAACGATGGGAACGATGAACGATACGGGCAGCGCTGCGATTTGAAACAGCGATAACATCCAACCAGCGCTATCTTCACTCAAGCCCCGGCTTGTCATGATTTCAGGCAGCCAGGCGATCAAGACATAGAACAGGAGCGACTGCATACCCATAAAAAGCGTGACCATCCATGCCAGCGGTGAACGCCACAGACTTCGCCGTGATGAAACACCGCTAGTTGCTGCCCTGGCGGACGCGTGACTTGCACGGGCTTGAGGAAACCAGAATAGGGCGGCTAGCAGAGCGAGTGCACCCCAGATTCCGAGCGCGCCAGTCCAGCCGAAACCGAGATTGCGGGCGAGCGGAATACTGACACCAGATGCTATCGCCCCGAATAAATTCATCGACACGGAGTACACTCCTGTCATGAGGCCGACCTGACTGGAAAAATCCCGTTTAACCAGGCTCGGAAGGAGTACGTTGCATACTGCAATGGCAAGCCCAAGCAAAACAGTGCCTGCCATTAAGGAAGCTGCTGCGCCGAGCGAGCGGATAGCAATACCCGCCATGAGCAGGACCAACGCATAAAGCATGGCCCGTTCCACCCCGAAGCGGCGCGCCAGAACGGGCGTGAACGGTGAAAGAAGCGAGAAAGCAAGCAGCGGCAATGTCGTGAGCAGACCTGCTGCAGTGTTCGACAATCCAAGGGATTCACGAATCGAGCCAACCAATGGGCCTACCGACGTTAGCGGTGATCGCATAGTCAGTGCGATCAGAACGATGCCTATGATAATCGGCCAACTCGACGCCAACGACTTCTTCATGATCATTGACTTTGTATTGCTTTGTACGCTCATGGCCGTTCCCCTCCTTTGGCATCGAGAACAGCTTTCGATTCCGCAATATAACGGTGAACCGCTGCCACAGCGCGATCGGATTCCTGACCGACAATCGCTTCGACCAGCTGCCGGTGCATCTCCATGAAATCCGCACCGGCTTCATAACGAGTCAGGCTTGTAATCAAATCTTGTGACGCTTCCGTGATATGGTTGTATAATTCGATCAAAATTTCATTATGAGACGCCGCGATGATGCTTTGGTGAAGACGAATATCCTCCGTTACAAAGCCATCCATGTCTCCGCGTGCTGCCGCCGCCTCCCAGCGTTCCAGTTGGAGAAGAAGCTCATTCGCCTCGTCGCTCGTTCTGCGCTGCGCAGCCAGATGGGCTCCCTCACGTTCAAGCGCATGCCGGACTTCTAACGTCTGCAGCGTATCAGAGCGCAAAAAGCGTTTTTGCAGCACGACCCCCAAAGCGCTCGCAGAGCAGACATAAGTCCCGTCCCCTTGCTTCGTCTTCAAGAGTCCCGCGTGTATCAATGCCCGAATGGCTTCCCTTAATGTATTGCGGCTAACATTCAACTCAGCCATCAACTCCGGCTCGGCCGGAATGCGCATCCCGACAGCCCACTTGCCTGATTCGATCAGACTTTCCATTTGCAGTGCGACTTGCTCAACCAGCGTCAGCCGGTTTGTTTTCTCAAGCATGTGTCTACCCTCTCTTCATCTATTTATCAAACATAGGATGTTTGGTTAATTGGTACTCTATCATATCTATTTCATTTAGACAACTCCCTGTCCGTTCGTAATCGTCTAAAATTCCATTTATTCTTGAAAGTACTAAAAGGGTGTGCTAGGATGAATTCAGTTCTATTTTAGTAAAATTATTAACTAAAAAGGCGTGAGCTTCATTGGCAACCATTAAAGACATTGCCCGCGAAGCGGGGGTGTCCGCTGCAACCGTTTCACGGGTTCTGAACAACGACCTGTCCCTGGCTGTAAGCCCGGATACGAAAAACCGCATTTTTGCAGTTGCCGAACAGCTTGGCTATAAACCTTCCAGGCTGCGACAGCTGAAGCAAAATACGGAACGTGCCGGAAAAACGGTCTCCCTCCTCCTATGGTGCTCCATCGAAGAAGAGCGGGACGATCCGTATTATGCCTCGATCCGGCGGGGAATCGAACTGCGCTGTGAAGAGCTCGGCTTGACGCTGGGACAGACCCTGCGGGGCCGCTCCTCCATCACTACTCTGCAGAAGACGGACGGATTGATTGTGGTGGGCGGCGTTGATCCGGAAGAGGCCTTCAAGCTGCATCCCGACAAAAATACCATCGTTCTGGTTGACCAGTATCAGGAGCAGCTGGAATACGATTCAGTGCGGCTCCATTTCCGGCAGGCTGTAGACCAGGCGCTCGGACATCTGCTGGAGCTGGGCCACCGCCACATCGGATTTATCGGCGGCGGGAGCGACGGAGAGCGGCGGGCGCATTATTTTGAACGGTTCATGCGGGAACGGGGACTGTATCATCCTCAATTCATCCGTACGGGAGCCTGGAGCACGGCTGACGGATACCGGATGATGAACGAGCTTTTGGCCGAACGGGAACGCCCGACGGCCTGCTTCGCAGCCAGCGACCCGCTCGCCATTGGCGCCCTGCGCGCCCTTCATGGACATGGAGTCCAAGTGCCGGAGGAGATGGCGATCGTGGGCTTTGATGACATTGAGATGGCCGCCTTCGTGCAGCCCCCGCTGACCACGGTGCGTGCCTATCCCGAACAGATGGGAAAAGCTGCCGTCCAGCTGCTGGCCGAACGGTTTGAGGGCCGTGAAGCCCCCGCTCACAGCGTCATCGGAACAAAACTGATCATACGGGAGAGCTCGTGCGGTAACAGCTAAACGGGCGCCTGCACCCAATCTATTTTATGAATCCCTAAAGGAGTGAATTTCCATGCATATTCACGTAGACGAAACGCTTGGCTTGTTTCACCTGCAGTCCAAGGATTCCAGCTATATTATTCAGCTCGTGGAAGGATATCCCGCCCATGTCTATTGGGGGGCCCAGCTGCATCATGACAGTAATCTGGCCAGTATACTGGAGTTTAGGGAGCGCAGCTCCTTCTCTCCGAATCCCGTTCCGTCCGACCGCTCGATTTCCCTGGACACGCTTCCCCAGGAATACCCCCAATATGGAACAAGCGACTTCCGGCAGCCTGCTTACCAGCTGATACTTGAGGACGGTAGCCGGATTACGGAGCTGAAATATGCCGGTTACCGCATTGCATCGGGGAAACCCAAGCTCGAAGGACTGCCTGCCGTCTACACGGAATCGGATGATGAAGCGGCCACTCTTTATTTGATCCTTGAGGACAAATATTCGGGCCTGCAGGTCACGCTTCTGTATACCGTATTTGCAAATCACAGCGTTATTGCCCGCTCAGCTATGATTGAGAATAAAGGAAGCGCTGCCATGACGCTTGAGCAAGCTTTGAGCGCCTCGGTCGATTTTGCCGATGCCAATTACCATGCCCTCTATCTGTCCGGAGCCTGGGTGCGGGAACGGCATGTCCAGCGCCGCGAGCTCGGCCCAGGTGCCATTCGGCTGGAGAGCCGGCGGGGATCAAGCAGTCACCAGATGAATCCTTTTCTGGCCCTGCTTCGACCTGATGCAACGGAGGATCACGGTGATGTGTATGGCTTCAGTCTCGTTTATAGCGGCAGCTTTATCGCCCAGGCGGAAGTGGAGCAGTTCAGCCAGACCCGTGTAAGCATTGGCATCAATCCCTTTGACTTCTCCTGGCAGCTTGAACCGGGGCAGTCCTTTCAAACCCCTGAAGCTGTCATGGTCTATTCCGGAGAAGGCATTGGCGGCATGTCACGCACCTATCACCGGCTCTACCGCACACGCCTGTGCCGGGGTGTCTATCGTGACAAAGAACGCCCGATCCTGGTGAACAATTGGGAAGCCACATATTTCAATTTTGACGCAGATAAAATTGAAGCGATTGCCAAGGAAGCAGGTCCCCTCGGTATCGAGCTCTTTGTGCTTGACGACGGCTGGTTCGGAAAACGCGACAACGACGACAGCTCCCTTGGGGATTGGTTTGAGGACCGCCGCAAGCTGCCTGGCGGGCTTGCCGACCTCGCGAAACGAGTGAATAAACAAGGCCTGCAATTTGGTCTTTGGGTAGAACCGGAGATGATATCTCCGAACAGCGAATTGTACCGCAAGCATCCGGACTGGTGTCTGCATGCCGAAGGCCGGCGGCGGACAGAGGCACGGTCCCAGCTGGTGCTCGATCTCTCCCGCAAGGAAGTATGCGATTATTTATACGACACGCTAAGCGCTGTATTTTCTTCCGCTCCGATCACTTACGTGAAATGGGACATGAACCGGAACATGACGGAGATTGCTTCGGCAGCAGCTCCGGCCCTACGGCAAAAAGAAACCGCACACCGTTACATGCTCGGACTGTACGATCTGATGGACCGGCTCACCTCCCGTTTCCCGGACATCCTGTTTGAAAGCTGTTCCGGCGGGGGCGGACGGTTTGATCCGGGAATGCTGTATTATATGCCGCAAACCTGGACCAGCGATGATACCGACGCCATCGAAAGATTGGCGATCCAATACGGAACCAGCATCGTGTATCCAGCCAGCTCCATGGGCGCACATGTCTCAAGCGTTCCGAACCACCAGGTGGGAAGAATGACCTCGCTTGCAATCCGCGGTGACGTGGCGATGAGCGGCAACTTTGGCTATGAGCTTGACCTTACCGCTTTTACAAAGGAAGAAAAAGAGCTCGCCGCCAGCCAAATTGCCCAGTACAAGGAAATTCGTTCCCTTGTGCAGCAAGGGGATATGTACCGGCTCCTCAGTCCCTTTGAAGGCCGGGGCGATACGGCCTGGATGTTCGTCAGCGCGGACCGGTCCGAAGCATTTGTCGCTTACTTCCGCGTGCTGGCTGAGCCAAACGGCCCGATCCGGCGATTAACGCTTAGAGGATTGGACCCGCAGCTAAAATATAAGATCGAAACCGGGGTAACAGGCAACAGCTTGGCGGGAGATACTGCTTCCCCCTTCAGCCTCGCGTTCGGCGGCGAAGCCTTTGGCGGGGACCGCTTAATGAACATCGGTCTCACCGTCTCTGATCTGAAAGGGGACTTCGCCAGCATAACCTTCCGGTTAAAGGGACTGCCTGCTGAATAACGATAACATATGAATAATGCAAAGAGAGCGCCGGGGCCGGCGCTCTCTTCTTTGTAAGCTGTTGTAACCAGTCATCTTAATAAAATTTATAAATGTGGTTGTTAATTTACAACTGAACCTTCCTATATAGATGAGAGCATGAAAATGCTCAACATAAACAACAATATCGGGAGGAAAAAAAGATGAGCAGAAAAACATGGTTATGGCAAGCAGCGGACCTTACTGACCCGGTATTAGTGAAGCAGCACTTAAGCTTTTGCAGCAAAAAAAAATGTTTCCGTTATTTATTTGTTCCTGTCCATTGAAACCTCTCATGGCTAAAGCCACGAGATTCCTGGGTAATCCATTCTACTGAACAGAATTAGCATTTGATATGCCGCCAGGCTATCCCCGCAGTCCCTGCGGTTCTTGCAACTATTCATACAGAAGTCTTTTGCCTTCGGCAAGAATGTTTCTGCTTGCATTGACATCCCGGTCATGGTGGCTGTGGCATGCTGGACATTCCCACTCACGCAGACGAAGATCCTTGACCTCTTTATGTTGGTAGCCGCAACACGAACAGATTTGAGACGAGGCGAAGGTTTTACCTACGGCTACAAACCTGCGTCCGTACCATTTAGCCTTATATTCAAGCATTTTCCTAAATCGCTTCCAGGATACTTCGCTAATGGCTTTGGCCAGTTTGTGATTCTTCATCAGGTTAGATACCTGCAAATCTTCCATCGCAATCAGGTCGTGGCTTTTGACGATATGCGTTGAAATCTTTTGCAGGTAGTCTGTTCGGGCATTGGTAATACGTTCATGGATGCGTGCCACCTTCACCCGTTGTTTATTCCAGTTGGCGGAACCTCCCACCCGTCTGGAAAGAATGCGTTGTTCACGAATGAGTTTTTGCTCCATCTTCCGTAGAAATTTCGGATTCTCAAACACTTCACCGTTAGATAGAACTGCGAAATCTTTAATCCCCACGTCAATCCCGACTTCCCGGTTGGTTTTTTGGAGGGACTCTATGTCGGTTTCCACTAACAGCGAAACAAAGTATTTACCTGAAGGATTGCGCCTAATCGTTGCACTGATGATGCGACCTTCGACTTCTCTGGACTTCGCAAATTTCACCAGCCCTAATTTGGGTAGTTTCACTTTATTACCTATGATCGAAATATTGCCATTGGTGTAGTTGGTTTGATACGACTGTACCGGATTCTTTTTACTCTTAAATCTTGGCGCATCATTTTGTTTCCTGAAAAATTTCTCAAAGGAATCGGCCAGATGTTGCAGAGCATTTTGCAAAGAAAATTTATCCGGTTCTTTGAGCCATACGAGTTCTTGCTTCAATTTGGTTAATTTAGCAGAGCATTTGGTATACGACAATCCTTTGCCTGTACTGTAGTATGTTTCATTCCATAGTCCCAGAAAATGATTAAAGACAAAACGGGAACAGCCGAGCGTCTTGTTAATGAGAACGATCTGATCCTGGTTGGGATAGATACGAAACCTGTAGGCTTTATGAACAAGCATATTCTCACTTCACTTTCTGATCTTGAATATACTTCCGGATTTGTTCTTCGGTATGTTCGCTGACGGTCGCCACAAAGTAAGAGGGATTCCACAGGTGGTCTCCTCCCAGCTTGTTTTTGAGCTGCGGAAATTCTTTAAACAGAAGTCTTGCGGAAATCCCTTTTAACACTTTGACCATGTTGGGTATGGAATGTTGTGGCGTGCATTCGACCAGAACATGGATATGGTCTTGATCTGTTTCCATTTCAGAGATGGTAAAGTTGTAGTCGGACGCGACTTGCAGGAGAATTTCCTTGAGTCTAGCGTCCACTTTATCCGTGAGGACTCGGTGTCGGTATTTCACGCACCATACGATATGGTATTCAAGGGCGTAAACATACCCTCTGCCACGTCTAGTTTCTGCCATAGTTTATCACCAAGATTATTTTACCATACGTCATAGAAAAACACATCGTAAATATTGATAAAATGTAGATTATATTTAAAATCATGTATACCATATGTCGGTTCATTGACATGTCAAATGACATGCCTGAACCGAAGTTTTCTTACTCATGACTAAAGTCGCGAGTTTGCGAAAACTCTTTATCAAATTAATGATCAGACGTATCGTTCTTTTATTAGAGATGCCAGCGTATTGAATATTAAGGTTCATGCTGCTTTCGGAGAAAAAACGTGGTATCACCCTGATCAGTATCACTACATTCAAGAAAAATTATCAAGAATTATGAATTATCAATCGGCATCAGCTCCGGCAGAGCTTTTTACTGGAATTCATATTGATATTGAACCTCATACACTTGATGAATGGGAAACAACCCCTCATCAAGTTCTTAAAGATTGGTTAACCAACGTTCGATCGTATTCCAATTTTGTCAAGCAATATCTCGGTATCGAATTATCCGCTGCTTTACCCTTAGCATTGAAAAATGAACAATTTTCAGCTGCTGCTTCTGAAATGATTCGTTTGCATGACAAAATTGCAATTATGGCTTATCGTAACTTTTTAGAAGGCCCGGATTCTATTGCAAGTATTGTAGACCCCTTTATTGCGCTTGCTGAAGAGCTGGGTAAACGGAAAAGCATTATTGTTGGTCAAGAGACCAAGCCCGTAACCCCGGACAAACTAACGTATGCTCATTTAGGTGAAGCTGCGCTGCTAAGAAATCTTGAACTCATTAACAATCGTTATCAAAGTTACGCTTCTTATGAAGGTGTCGGCGTTCACTCCCTGGAATACTGGGAGCCGCTGCCGTATAATCCGACAACACAAGCCTAGATCTTTTTAAAATCTTCAAACATGTCAGATGCCAGTCGCTCTAACAATTCTACAAATAAGTTAAAAAGCACCCAGTGGGTGCTTTTTAAAATACTAAAAAATAGTAGGCACCATCCCGCCATCCATACGGATTGGAGAGCCTTTAAACGCGGATGCATAAGGACTGCACACAAATGCGGCCAGTCTGCCTATTTCAGCAGGCCTGATAAATCGCTGCAGTTCGGATTGGGGCAGATTTGTGGCCATGAAATCTTTCTCTTTATCGGAAAAAGTCATATTTTCATCAGGATAAATACTCTCAATGATTTGATGCACATTTTCAGAGAGTGTGGGTCCCGGCATGATTGTATTGACGGTAACTTCTGTCCCTTTTGTTAATTTGGACAGGCTTTTGGACAAGGATAATAACATCGATTTTGTGACTGCATACTGGGGCATTTGCCCTGATGGCATAACTGCTTCTTCACTTGCAATAAAAATAATGCGGCCAAAATCATTCTTCAACATCGCAGGCAAATAAAATTTAGATAAACCATTGGCAGCAAGAACGTTGGTACGGAAGTATTTTTCCCATATTTCATCGTCAACGTCTTCATACTGCATAATTTCATAGATGCCCATATTATTTACTAAAATATCAACACTGGGGAATCTTTCAAACAAAGCTTCCCTTTGCTCAATATCCACAAGATCGGCTGCAGCATTTTGAGGAGCGGTGTCCGGGAAATTTGACTTGATTTCATTTACAACTTGTTCTACCTCTTCGTAATTTCGTCCATTAATGAGTACATTAACGCCTTCTTTGGCAAGTTCAATGGCAATTGCTTTGCCTATGCCTTTCGTTGATCCTGTAACTAAAGCGGTTTTATTCTTCAATCCCATATCCATCATGCAGTTCTCCTTTACATTCTTGTGCTCCGGACAGAGATTATATTACCGCGCAGTCACAGTTTAGTAACTAGCATATAACGCCAAAGTTCTTGTTGAACACGCCAAATAATAAACTCAGTAAATGCTTGGGCTTGTACCCAGATGCTCATTACGCCAATTTGAAGGAGTATCCCCCTCCCAAAGGCGAAAGGCGCGGTAGAACGAATTCTGGTCTTTATATCCAAGCAAGAAAGCCACTTCCTTAATATCAAGCGAAGGGTCTACCAGGTAATCTCGTGCCTGCTCATGTCTCGCTTGTGCCAACAGATGCTTGAAGCTCGTGTTTTCGTCAGTAAGCCGGCGCTGCAGGGTGCGATCACTCATCCCTAGCTCCTTCGCAACAGCCTGAATGTCAGGCGTCCCTCCTGTAAGGCAACGTTTCATAATCCATTTAACCGTCGCGGCCATTGAGCGGCTGTGCTGCTGCTCGTTAAGCGATCGGTCCAGAACAGGGGTCAGGATCTCCAGCAGCTCTTCATTGTATGAAAGAAAAGGGCGATCCAGATCTCTTCGATGCAGCGTCAACCGGTTGCATTTTGCACCCATCCGGATTTGGCAGCCAAAGTAAGCTTCAAGGGCATGCACTTCCCCCATGGAGTGAGAAAATTCGACAAACTGCGCCGTAATAGGCTGACCTGTGCCCCGGCGCCCAAGCTCCAGAAGAAAAGCCAGCGTAACACCAACCAGCATCGGCGGGCAGGGTTGTTCTGTATGCAGCCATTCCAGTTCGATGGCACAGCGCTCCCCCTCCTCGGTGATACGCAAGCTTTCGGGAGGACAAAGCTGCTTGTACCGGGCCAGTCGGTTTAGAGCGTCGCGGTAGTCGCGAGCATGGTAAGTCGCCAAGACATTCGGTGGGTACTTTGTCGTTTCGAAGGCAGTCGCCATCTTGATGATTCCTTGGGCAGGATCACCAATGAGATCAGCATAGGCCTGCCAGATCGCAAAATATTGAGATGTGGATACTGCCGGTTTAGTATTGATGGTGAGCGGCAGCCGTGCTTTGCGTGCTATATCATGAGCGGAAATCCCTAATTGACGAAATGTTTCCCATAATCCCGGATGGATTTTTATGCGGTCAGAGGTATGAGAGTTCATATCTACGGGCCTCCTTTTTGTTGCTTAAGAGAGTATATCATAATCTATATAGCAAAGCAGAGACCACTGCACTTCGTGTAGATAAATAGAAAAAACAGACGACCGTTGTCCGGTTCGCCTGTTGAATTTCTTTACAGCGCGCTTCCTCCAAACAGGAAACGATATTCCCAATGCTTGCCGGCAATGTCGCTGATGGTTACGCCGCCGCCTTCATTGGAATACGTATGCAGCACTTTGCCGTTCCCCAGATAAATGCCCGTGTGTGTAATCCGTTGACTGGCCTTGTTCACACCGGCATAAGCAGAAGCCTTGGTTCCTTTATAGGACATAAAATACATCAGATCCCCCCGCTTCAGCTTCCTCCAATCGGTCTGAACCGGTCCTTTCGCTTTTACATAATCCCCCTGCTGGCGGGAATCGGATGGCAGCTTGACGCCAAGCGCATCCAGGAAGGCCCGGCGCACAAAGCTTGAGCAGTCAAATGTTTTTGTGCTGTTGCGGCTTGCCCCATATTCATAAGGTGTACCCAAATATTTCATGCCTGCAGCGATTACCTTTTCAACAGCTTCGCTGCCTTTGGCGGCGGAAGTACTATCCAAGTCCGAAGTGCTTGTATTATCTGAGCTGGCGCTGCCGTTGATGGCTTGTGTATATTTTGATGAAGCTGATATATATCCTGTCTGGTTGGCGGAATCCTGTACCTTGTACCATAATGATCCGGACTTTCCAAGGATCGTTACTGTATCACCTTTAGGCACCTGACGAATAATGCTTGCAGAAGTCGAAGGTGATGTGCGCAGATTGACCCCCCAGATAACCTTTGCTTTTGAATATTCAACCGCGGCGGCCGATACGGACGCCGAGAATGCTCCTGCTGTTAGACTTGCTGTCAGCATCGCTGCTGTTACACCCAATGTAATGATCTTGCCTTTCCAATTCATGTTTTCGCATTCCTCCTGATTTCACAGATTCTCACCTGGCCTGTCGTGCACCGGGCTTGTCCCATTGTAAACGGACCATCCGGAATCGATCATCAGTCCCGGGTCCTGCATGGACCCCGGCACGCTTGAGCACAAGGAATCAGTGAAGGAGGCATGATTAGATTGCTAAAAGCATCACAAATCGCTGCTTTTTATAAAGGTTAAATTCTTGTAACTATTTGATACCATTACGTTTTTTATGAACTGCGAGCAGGTTCAATTCCCCGCCTGGGACGACGGGCCCTGTGTCCTAAAATCAACATTTTGTGAAGCTCAAATTGGTAAAAATTACACACCCCAACATACTCATTGGGGTCGGTTCATTCATAGAGCCACACATTAGCTTCACCCAAATTAGTAATATCATATAAAATAATTACAATAATTGTAGGACAGTTGCGGCCTTTCAGGTAAAGCCGCTGCTTGGCTGTCCCAAGAACAAAGTCCCCAAAATAATCCTTTAGTCCACTATCGAAGATGGAAAACCAATCCTCAGGTCCTTACTTCATAGATTCCAGTTGCAACCAGACAAACTATCGTAACCGCTAGTGTAATGAAAAGTCGTGTCTACTCCTTTAGAAACCACCTCTAGAATGAATGATTTGGCCGGTAATCCACTCGGAATCGTCGCTTGCCAGAAAAGCGATCAGACGGGCCGCATCTTCCGGAAGACCGATCCGGCCCATCGGGAATCGTGGCAGCAGTGCATTTTTCGCCTCTTCGGACATCCAACCCGAATCGGTAGGTCCTGGATCAACCGCGTTAACCGTAATGTGAAGTGGTGCCAGCTCTGCGGCCAGTGATTCGGTAAAAACGGAGATGGCACCTTTTGTCGCAGCATAGGCAAGATTGCCAGGCATAGGGCCCTTACCTTGGCCGGAAGTGAGGTTGATGATTCGTCCACCAAGCACACTATTGGAGGAACGAGCGTTATTCTCTGCCTCAAGCATGCGTGCGAATTCGGCGGACAACATGAAGGTACCCCTGATGTTTACAGCACAATGGGCATCGATGAGAGACTCATTTAATTGACGAAAATCAGCATCAACGCTATACGTAGCATTATTGACAAGGATAGTTGGAAGGCCAAGCGCTTTCCGGGCTTCATCCAACAAATAGGATGCGGAATTCGGTTCGGCGAGGTCCAATTTCATGTGTGCAACTTGAACGCCTAATTGTCGTAATTCTCCCGCGAAAAAACTGGGCCAATTCTCATCAGCATCATTTGGATTAATTTCTTTATCGTAGTCGTACAGGTGTGTGAAGAACAGGCTGGCACCTTCTTTAGCCAATGCCCGGCAGATCGCAGCCCCAATTCCACCTTGGCGGCTTGCACCCGTAACAATGGCAATTTTTCCTTGCAATCTGGTCAATTTAAATATACCTCCCGTTAAGAAACCTTTCGTAATTTCAATTTTAAATACTTCTCTATATAGTTAAATTTTCCTCCCCATTTATTGAAGTGCTATAAATTTAGATGGACGCGAAAAAGCAGCCTGGGAAATTTCGATAGCCCAGACTGCAATTTCTCTTTTGTTCTTAAGTTATGGTTCAAAAAGATACTGCTGTCAAGACAATGCGTCGCGATCCGCCGCTTCTGGAGGTTGTTCCATCCACCCCAAATCGATCATGATGTTGGCTCCGTCTTCTACGTAATTTCCTACCTCGACTATGAATCTTGCGTATGTGGCCGCTACGTCATGTCTAGCGCTGAAGGCCAAGGCATTGCCATACGTTCGAATTCGCATCGAGTACATGTCTATTTTGTGGGAAATCATCAATTTATCAGAAAATGGTGATGAAGTGGAATCGGTGACCAGATGATTGATGAGCGGGTGAGTAGGCAAATCATCTTTGACCAACAGCTTGCTTAAAATTTCGTATTCCTTGCTGGCGATTGCCTTTCCTCTTTTAAAATAATCCCGCGCCTGCTGAAGTTCGGCTGACTGGCAGAAGCCAAGCAACACTGCAATGCTGACTGCGTTGTTCTGGATGTTATCGTAGAGATGCGTGATTTCCAGCCCTTGAAGCGGACGGACATCCCCAAAGAAACCATTCAAATACCCCTGCTTTTTCACGAAATCGATTTTCTTCGGCACCGGGATGTAAGGCGGTTTGACCAAAAAGCCTTTCGCGTCGAGCAAATCGTTAACATCGTTTAACAGTTTGACCGTAGAAGCGAGGCAATCGGAAAAAAAATCGCGGATGTCCTTCCGGCTCATCAATGGTACAGCAATCCCGTAAATGCTGATCCCGGCTTTGCCGGTGTATTTCAAGTAGTGCAGGTAAAACTCATCGGCAAACAACCGGGGGGCTTCAAGATTAACATCGTCCTCCGTGAAGCCGACTGGAACCGGATGATTGTCCCGGGTGAAGATGTCCGAAACGGTTTGCGCGAATCGATCAGCCAGCTGAAGCCCCTCCTCCAAGACACTTTGGATTTCTTCATCATCCACATGTCGAAGAAAGTAGCGCAGTACGCAGCGGGCCATGCTGTTCCCCATATAAGTTGCCCACAATTTCCCCACTTCAGCGGACGTTAATTTATCGGACGTGTTTCCTTTCATGGGGCTTTTGTTCACTTCTTCAAGCTTGCTCATAAAACTTTTGCCACCTTTTTTTGCTTTAGGGTGCGTCAATCCCTTTTTTTTATGCGAGCAATTTCACCGATTTTGCTTAGTTAATACCCTTGAGGAAATCAGATCCAAAGCAGAAGCTTCAATACGTTGTTTCACCTCATCTGATAATTGGAATGTAATTTTTTGTTCATGATCTTCAGTACGTTCGATTTGATTGTCTACCGCAAACACATTATCGGCAAAGCATTTGGCTCCCATGGATGCTAATAAAGGTTTTAACGCATAATCGATCGACAGCAAGTTCGAAATGGTTCCTCCTACAAAATAAGCTGCTACTATTTTATCTTTAAAACCTTTTTGCGGTAATAAATCAATATAAGCTTTAAGAACTCCGGTATAAGTTGTTTTATAAACGGGACTGGCAATAATGATTCCTGCTGCTTCTTCCACTTTAGTATTTGCACTCAGGATAGGCTTACTATTAAAATTTGCATGCATTAAATCTTTCGGAGGTAATGAATACACATCAATAATCGACACTTCACAACCGTTTTGTTCCAATTTTAACTTTGCATAATGGATAACTCCGTTTATGCGGGATTTTTCATTTGGACTTCCTGAAATGATCGCGATCTTCATCATCAGCTACTACTCCTGCTCTACTCGTTATTTTTTTGAGAGCCAGCTGCACCCAGTGTCATTATATGTTGTGGCGGCAAACCCATGAGTACCCTTCCGTATAACTCCAGTCCAGTGGATGCAGTAGTAAGCGCATGATTGGCCCCGCCTCTAATGTCCCGGAATATTTGAGACAATCGATTCGAATCGGCAATGACGCCCCCTCCGCTTTCTGCCATTAGCATATCTACTGCCTCCCAGCACAGCATAGCTGCATACGTCATATCCGTTTGGAGTTGTGCAAATTCTTTCACACTGAATGCTTTTCCGCTTTGCACGTGATTCTCTAAATTATCAATCGTACGGCTGATATGAAGATGAGCGGATTCAACCTTCATAGCCGCAAGTCCTACTTTATACTGAATATGTCCCACTTCTGCCTGAGAAGTATGGATTGTCATCGTAATCCCCTTATTAGGCGCTTTTTCAACAAAATACTCGACTGCCCCCCTGGCAAGGCCAAGGATTGCGCTTATTCCGGTTGTTATACTAGTAATAACCTGTACATAAGGTTTATATCTGTCAATCCCTTTTAATTCGGCTGGCAAAGCTTTTACCTGACTCGGGTCCTGGAGTGTTACGTACTTTTCTGGAATAAACACATTTTTTACTGTTAAACTATTGCTTGCAGAGCCTTTTAGACTCATGGTGTACCAATCATCTACAATCGTGACTTCACTCATCGGAACAACAGCCAGCATCATTCCTGTATTTTTGTTTTTTTGCATGGAGTTACCATCTATTAAATTTAAAAATGCATGTGTTGCATGTTTGGAGCCCGAAGCGAATCCCCAGAAGCCATCCTCTACCAAATAACCTCCGTCTACCTTTTTTACAACTGCTTTCCTTGGACCCAGAACAGAACAAAAACGTACTTCCTCTTCTTGATTAAAGATCGAATCCAATGCTTCCGCAGGTAAAGACAATGAAACAGTGTAGTTATTTCCGTTTATGATTTGAACGACCCAACCAACCGATCCATTCCCCTTAGCCACTTCAGAAATAATCTCGACCATTGCACGGATACTAACTTCATGACCTCCGTACTTTTTTGGAGTACCAAGCTTAAATAATCCGGCATCCGATACTTTCTGAATAACTTCTTCAGGAATATGTCTTTCTTCATCAATTCTGCCTGCGAACTTTTGAAGATAGGGAACTAACTCTGCAGCATTCTTGAGCAATTGTTGTTCACTTGCAGTGAGCTGATTTTCTGTACTTAAATGGGCCATAAATATCTCTCCTCAATTCTACAGATGTATATTTAATATTCGTTTGTAGAATATATAGTATGATGTATAATAACTTGTATCAACCGATAAAATCATGGATGTGTCGAATAACGATACAGAGAGAGGAAATTGTATGGACAATAAAACAAACGAAGACCTGCGGGTGAGAAGAACCCATAAGCTTCTTTACAATGCTTTGTTAGATTTAATGGAGAAACAACCCTTTGAAAATATTACTGTGAAGCAGATATGTGATTCAGCCATGGTACATCGCACCACGTTCTATACTCATTTTAATGACAAATTTGATTTGCTTACTCGTGCCTTAAGACAAATTGCCGAGGAAGAATTGAACATTGCTACCGCTTCGATTTCTCCATCTGAGAGTTTTAAGGAGGTATTTTCAGCAGCAATTAAACATAAAAGGTTGTTTTCACAGCTTTTAACGGAGGAGAGGGATTCTCTGAGGAATCTGTTGAGAAGAGAAATGAAAGCAGGCATGATGAAATACTTGGAGGATAATCATATTTCAATTGAATACAACTCTATTGATCTTCAGATTAATTTGGAGGCTTATATTGGGTGTGTTCTTGGAGTGTTGAATTGGTGGCTTGATAATAATATGCCTATTGATCAAGAAGACATATATAAAAAGCTGGAAATATTAACTGATTGGAATTTCCTGAATAACAAATAAGTATCCCATGATGGGTGTGATTCTGCTGTATTCTATTCCAAAGTTAGCTTACTTCCTTAAATGATGAATAGAAAAACAGACGACCGTTACCGGTTCGCCTGTTAAGTAATCAATCCCCTTAAAGCCAATTTATCACTTGTACTTTAACTCTATCCCCACTTCACTATGTGCCTCTTCTTCAAATACCCGCCATTGCCGGCCAATCAGCGCACGAAGGGTTTCTGCATCCTGAGGCCCAAGCTGCAGCCGACGCAGAGACAAGCCCTCCTGTATATAGTCGCGGTCTGCCTCCTTCCCGAAACGGAAAGCCAGCAGTCTTTTCAGCCCGTTAATGTGCAAAAATTTAAATTCATAGCCCCCACGGAGGGCTTTCTCCCAATCGTCGCCGATCTCTTCCGCCGTCTGCAGCCTTTCCGCAAAATCCATCGCCGGGTCCTTGACCTTGCCCAGCAAAGAAGAAAAGTCGCCGCTCCGCATACATGCAATAATCGCCTCTATCGGCTCGCCGCTGGTCAATGCGTTTTCCACAAGCATCGCTACGGGAATGGACAACTGCACATTGCTCATTTTAGAGCACTTCCTCTCATAAAAATTGCCCGTACCACGCGTTCACCTGTTCGAAGCTGTCGACGCGCAGCGAGGGCTTCCCGCTTTTCAACAGAGAATGGTTGGAGCCGGGATAGCGGATAAGCCTTGTCGTTTTTCCGTACCGCTTCAGAGCGGTATAGAGCTCCTCGGCCTGGGAGACCGGGGTACGATAATCATTTTCACCATGCAAAATGAGCAGCGGCGTGTCGATCCGATGGGCATGGGCCAGTGGTGATTTGGACCAGAGCAGCTCTGCGTGCTCCTGCGGATTGCCGCCGATCACCCCTTCGACATACGAGATGCCGATATCGCTCGTTCCGTACAAGGACAACCAATTGGAAATGCAGCGCTGTGTAACAGCTGCCCGGAAGCGGTTCGTATGGGCGACGATCCAGTTGGTCATGACGCCGCCGTAGCTCCCGCCGCCAATTCCGAGCCGCGTTTCGTCGACGAAGTCGAATTCGGCAAGCGCATAATCGACGGCCTCCAGCAAATCACGGCAGTCTCCGCCGCCGAAATCACCGCGGCAAGCCTTGGCAAAGTCCTGCCCGTAGCCCATGCTTCCACGCGGATTGACCCATAACACGGCATAGCCCTGTGCGGCAAGGGTTTGCATTTCATGGCTGAACACACCGGTGTACATCGCATGCGGCCCTCCGTGAATTTGCAAAATGAGCGGCACCTTCACGCTTTTGCTCAGTTCGGCAGGCCTCAGCAGCCAGCCATGAATGTCAATCCCGTCTGAAGCCTTAAACATGATCCGTTCTGGCACACGAACCTCAAGCCCGGCCAGCAATTCATCATTGCGCCGCGTGAGCCGCAGCTCCTCTCCGGTCTGGATATCCACCCGGTACAATTCACCCGGCCGCTCGGCCGTCAAAGCGGCTGTCACGATATGGCGGCCGTCAGGGGATAACGTATATTGATATACATCCTTTTCGCCGCCACCCGTCACCGCCGTGCAGTTGCCCGTCCCGTCGATCCGGTATACGTGCACACTGCCCTGATGGGTGCCGAGCACATATACCCCGAGCTGCGGATTGCGGGGATCATATATCGGGGATACGCTTGCTCCCGCCGATTTCATATCACCGAGTGCAGCGTTGCCGATTTGCATGTCCAGTTCAGGAGCGAGTGGCTCCGGCGCACCTCCCGTGGCGGGCACCCTGTACAGCCGGTTATGGCTGCCGCTGCCGTATGCGCGGTCACTGGCGATGATCAGGAGCTGCTGCCCGTCCGGCGAATAGACAAACTGGCTGATCAACAGATCGGACGACGTGATTTTTACCGGTTCGCCGCCGCCAAGCTTCACAGTGTACACATCGGCAAAATGCAGCAAATCAGCATCCTGTCCCTCATCCGTGACCCGCTTCGAGACGAACGACAAGGCTCCGCTGTCCGGCGACCAGACCGGAGCGGCAGCATCCCAGGGACCGGAAGTCACTTGCGTAATCTCGCCGCTCTCCAGATTCACCACAAATAATTGGCTGTGCAACCCGTCCCACCACCCGGTGCCTTCCGCCTTGGGGGTGGTCCGCTCAAAAACCCGGCCCCGCAAGCCGGCCGGTTCACACTCTTCGTCTGCGGGAACCCGGCTTGTAAAAGCGATATGCTGCCCGTCCGGCGACCAGACAAAGGCGCTCACCCCGCGTGCTAACGATGTAAGCTGCACGGCCAGACGCGACGGCGCCGATTCTCCTTCCGCCGGAACGGTATACAGCTGCTTTATTCCTTCGGATACGCGCAGAAAAGCGAGCCGGCCCCCATCCGGTGACCAAAACGGCGCGGAGTCCTGGTCGCCGCCGGTCAAACGCTGGTCGTCGCTTCCGTCCAGCGCGACAGCGCGAATATGCGTCGTATAGTCGTTTTTTTCCCGGTCCACCGCTTGATTCACGTAAGCCACCCTGCCATGCGGGCTGACCGACGGCTGGCTGACCCACTGGTATCCGTACAAATCGTCCGGCATAATCGGCTTTTTATCCATTCTGATCTCTCCCTTTCTCTATAAGAGGTAGTTCAAAAAGTCATCTTTTGAACTCTATTTCAAGCCGCTTAACGGGAAATGACAGGCTGCGAAATGCCCCGCGCCATGCTCCGTCAGAAGCGGCGCCTGCGTCCGGCAAATCTCCTGCGCATAAGGGCAACGCGGATGGAAAACGCAGCCGGAAGGCGGATTCGATGGACCCGGAATCTCCCCGGTCAGCAAAATCCGCTCCCGGCGCAGCGTCGGATCTGGTACGGGCACCGCCTCGAGCAGCGCCTCTGTATAAGGATGCCGCGGCTTGGCGAATAATTCATCGCGCCCGGCCAGTTCGACAATTTTACCCAGATACATAACCGCGATACGGTCGCTGATATGCTTGACTGTAGGCAGGCCGTGAGCGATAAAAATGTAAGTCAGTTGAAACTGCTGCTGCAGATCCTTCAGCAAATTGAGAATCTGGGCCTGAATCGATACGTCCAGCGCGGATACCGGCTCATCGCAGACGATGAGCTTCGGCTTCATCGCCAGGGCGCGGGCAATCCCGATTCGCTGGCGCTGTCCGCCGCTGAATTCATGCGGATGGCGATCCGCCAGATGTGCTCCGAGGCCGACGGTCTCCAGCAGCCGGTAAACTTCGTTCTTGAGCGCCTCTCCTTTGGCCAGACCATGCACCTGAAGCGGTTCGGCCACGATGTCGAATATCTTCATGCGCGGATTCAGCGACGAAAACGGATCCTGAAACACAAACTGCAAATCCCTCCGCGCTTTGCGGATTTCTTCCTCCGACAGCTCGTTCAAATCCCGGCCCTGAAAGACAATACGGCCTTCCGTCGGCATTTGCAGCCGGGTAATCAGCTGTCCGGTTGTCGATTTACCGCAGCCCGACTCGCCGACGATCCCGAGCGTTTCGCCCGGCATGACCCGAAAGCTTACGCCGTCAACGGCTTTGACGGAGCCGCTTTTTTTAAAAAACCAGCCCTTGTTCAGGGGATAATACTTCTTCAGCCCGCTCACTTCAAGCAGCGGGGGTTCGTTCGTCCCGTATCGGCGCGCCGATTCCTCCTGTGCGTTTGCAGCCTGCCCGATCTCCGCTTCGGGCAGCCCTGCCGTCATTTCCGCAGATCGTCCGTCCGCTCCGGCTTTATTCATGGCGACACCTCCTCCATCCGCAGGCATCTGACCTTATGATCCGCCTGCTTCACGCGCAGTTCGGGATATTCCTTCGCGCATTGCTCCTGCGCATATGGGCAGCGCGGACGAAACGGGCAGCCGTCCGGCATATTGAACATATCCGGCACAGTACCCGGAATGGAGTCCAGCTTGTCCTTCTGCTCATCCAGCCGGGGCAGTGAACCCAGAAGTCCGATCGTGTACGGGTGTCCCGGCTTTGCAAACAAATCGAACACATCCGCTTCCTCGACGATTTCACCAGCATACATCACGGCCACCCGGTCAGCCATTTCCGCCACCACACCCAGATCATGTGTAATCAGGATGACGCCAGTGTTCTCTTCACGGCTCAGCTCCGCGATCAATTGTAAAATTTGCGCCTGAATCGTCACGTCCAGCGCTGTGGTCGGTTCGTCGGCAATCAGCAGCTTCGGCCGGCAGGCAAGCGCCATGGCAATCATGACCCGCTGCCGCATGCCCCCAGACAGCTGATGCGGAAAGCTCCGCGCCACCTTGGCCGCATCCGGAATACCTACCCGCTCAAGCATCTCGACGCTTAAGCGCGCCGCCTCCGTTTTGCCCACCTTCAAATGTTGAAGAATCGCCTCACGCACCTGGTTGCCGATCGTGAACACCGGATTCAGCGAGCTCATCGGTTCCTGGTAAATCATCGCAATTTCATTGCCGCGAATGCTGCGCAGTCCTTTTTTGGACAATCCAAGCAGGTTCCGGCCCTCGAAGCGAATTTCGCCATCCGTGATCTTTCCCGGCGCCCCGATCAGCCCCATGATCGACAGGGACGTTACGCTTTTGCCCGATCCGGACTCCCCGACGATAGCCAATGTCTCGCCCCGGCTTACGGTAAAACTTACGCCACGTACGGAGGGAATCATCCCTTTTTCCGTTTTGAACGAAGTTTTCAGATTGTTTACCTCGAGTAATTCCGCGGTCATAAGGTTCTGAGCCCCCTTTCTTCATGGCTTTTATGCTTTGCTTTTCATGCGAGGGTCCAGGACGTCGCGCAGCCAGTCTCCCAGAAAAATAACGCCCAGCACGGTCAACGTAATCGCCAGCCCCGGGAATGTCGCCACCCACCAGCTTGTCGCCACATATTGTCTGCCGTCGCTGAGCATTCCTCCCCAGGAAACGTCCGGCGGCTTGATGCCCAGCCCCAAAAAACTGAGCGAGGCTTCCATAATAATCGTCGTCGCTACATTCATGCCGGAAATGACAATAAATGAAGACAAAATGTTCGGCAAAATATGCTTCAGAATAATTCGTCCGTCTCTAGCCCCGACCGCTTTGGCCGCTTTGACGAAATCCCGCTCCTTGACACTCAGGACTTCTCCGCGTACTACCCTTGTGTAAGACACCCAATTTGTCACGCCGATCACAAAAATCAACGTCGTCAGGCCAGGCCCGACCACCGCCATTACGACCAGCATGAACAGGATCGTCGGAATGGCCATAAAGCTGTCAGCTACCCGCATAATAACGGCGTCGATCCATCTGCCGTAAAAGCCCGACATGAGACCAAGCACCGCGCCGATGGCCCCCGACACCAGTACCGCGCCAATTCCCACGATCAGTGAAACTCTCGCACCGTAGACGATCCGGCTCCACATGTCCCGGCCCAGATTGTCGGTGCCGAGCCAGTGTTCTTTGGTCCCGCCTTCAAGCCACACCGGGGGTTTCAGTCGGTTCAGCGGATCGACAGCAGCCGGATCATGGCTGGTCAAGAGTGGTGCGAACAGCGCCGTCAGGCACACGATCAGCACCAGCACCGCGCCGACCGTTCCGGTCTTGCTTCGCAGCAGCCGTTTCAAAATGACCCGAAACCCTGCCCGTTTGCGCTCTTGTTCCGGACCCGCACGCCCCGGTCCTTCCTGCACCGGCCCTTCCGGAACTACAGCCTGAATTGCACTTTCATTCATCGCTGCCACAGATCCTCGCCCCCTAGTTGTATTTAATACGCGGATCAAGCAGCCGGTACACCACGTCCGTCAAGATATTGGTAACCACCACAATAAAAGCGATCACAAATACCGATGCCTGCACGATCGCCATATCATGCGTATTGACCGCAACGACCAGCAATTGACCCAGGCCTGGCCATGCAAATACGGTTTCGGTGATCAGCGTTCCGCCGATCAGGCTCGTAAATTGCAGGCCCATAATGGTGACCACCGGAATCAGTCCGGTCCTGAAGGCGTGCTTGCCGATCACCAGCAGTTCACTGATGCCTTTGCCGCGGGCGGTGCGGATAAAATCTTGATTCAGAATATCCAGCATACTGGAGCGAATCAGCCGGGTCATTTGCGCAGCGAGCCCTACCCCAAGGGTAAACGCAGGCAGGATCAGATGTTCAAATCCGCCCCGGCCGGACACCGGCAGCACACCCAGCATTACAGAAAACAACAAAATCAGCATAATGCCCATCCAGAAATTAGGCATCGCCTTGCCGATAACCGACAGCCCCGAAATGACCAGATCCAGCAGCGTATTGCGTTTGACAGCTGAGGCTACACCCAGCGGAACCGCCATCAGCACCGCGAACAGCATGGCTGCAGCGGCCAGCTCGAAGCTGGCTGGCAGCCGTTCCAGCACCAGCGGCAGCGCTGATTCGCCATAGCGGAACGAGTTGCCGAAATCCCCTTTGAGTGCGCTCCCCAGAAATTTTAAATATTGCGTATATAAGGGCTGATCCAGTCCCAGCGCCTGCGTAAGCACCGCGCGGTCCTCTGCGGTAGCCGTCTCCGGCAGCATGAGCGCGACGGGGTCGCCGGTTACCCTGACCAGAATAAAAACAATCAGGGAGACGATCAGCAGGACGGGAATGACCTGCAGCAGCGATTTGACGATATATTTTCCCAAGCTGTACTCACCTCCATTACCATCACAGGCAGACTCCGGCAGGTTATTGGCATACCGCGCCCCCTCTATACAAAAGACGGCGGGAACCCGAGTTCGGAGTCCCCGCCGTTTCTGCTCCGCTTTTAGTCACATCATGCTGCAGGTGCAGTTATTTAGCTGCAGGCGTGATTTCCTCGGCAAAAAACAATTCGTCGCTGCGCGGCTGGAAGTTTACGCGGGCATCCGTACCGTATACCCCTTCCATTTGATACAAATACACCGCAGGGCGTTCTTCCGCCAAGATTTGCTGCACCTGCTGGTACTCTTTTTCCCGGGCAGCAGGGTCCATATTGACCAAAGCCGATTGCAGCAGCTTCTCCACCTCCGGGTTATTGTAATCCGTCTCGCCCTTCGCTTCCTCGAACAGATAGCGGTTGTAGTTGTTGGAGGCGTCGAACAGCGAATTGCCGATTCCGATCATATACAATTCTTTAAACGATTTGGAGCTGTAGCGCTCGCTGAATGCGCTTGGCTCCAGCACATCCAGATTGATTTTGAATCCGGCCTGATCCAGCATGGCAGCCACCACTTCGGCCTGTTCCTTATATTGTGAAGATACGGAAAGGGTCAGTTCCGGACCGCCGTTCGTGAAGCCTGCTTCTTTCAGCAGCTGCTTGGCTTTCTCCTGGTCATACAATGTCTGTTCGTACAGGGAAGGATCGGCTCCGAAATTACCCGGTGTTACAGAGGTCCGGGTCACAATGCCCGCACCCCCGGCAATGCTGTCCACAATGCCCTGCTTGTCGATTGCCAGATCAATCGCTTCCCTCACCTTCGGATCGGCGGTCGCGGTGCCTTCGGTCTGACGCAAGATCAGCTGCAGCACACGCTGGGTCGGCGTTTTGACAATTTGTTTCCCTTCCGTGCTCTCGATTCGCTCAATGTCCGTGGACGGAACGCCCGAGATGATATCCACGCCCCCGGCCAGCAGCTCGGATACGCGAGTCGATGCTTCAGGAATCACGCGGAACACGACGGTATCCCATTTCGGCTGTCCACCGAAGTAGCTGTCGTTCTTGACCAGCTCCACCCGGTCGTCCTTGAGCCATTTGCTGACTTTGTAAGGCCCCGTACCTACCGGCTGCTTCAGGAACGCTTCCATGCCGTTCTCCTGAATATATTTGGCCGGCAAAATTCCCGCCCCCATCTTCGACAGCCGGTTCAGCAGCAGCGGGTCGGGCCCGTCTGTCACGATATCCACCGTATGCTCGTCCACGACCTTCACTTCCACAATATTTTTAAAATAAGAGTGCTGCTTCAAGGAGCTGTCTTTGGCCACCCGTTCAATCGTAAATTTCACGTCCTCGGCGGTGAACGGGTCTCCGTTATGAAATGTCACGCCTTCGCGCAGCTTGAACCGCCAGGTCGTGTCGTTCACCTGCTCCCACGAGGTGGCTAGCCCGGGAGCTTTGTCTTTTCCGCCGTCATTTTTCAGCAGATAGTCAAATACGTTGACCAGCACCGCTTCGCTGGCCGTGTTGTTGTTGTTGTGCGGGTCGAAGCTTTCAATGTCGGTGCCGTTCGCAATCGTCAGCGTTTTGGCGTTTGTCTCCGCCGCACTGCCATTATCGTTCGCCGCATCAGGAGTCGAAGCATTTCCGCCGCAAGCCGTCAACACCACCATCGCGATCAGCAGCGTTGACAAGACACTTGTCCATTTATGTTTTCTCATCTCTTCCTCTCCTCACCATTCATTTCTGTTCAAAAAATTCAGTGCAATGGCCGACAGCAGACTCACTCCATATGGCAAAGCCGTTTCGTCCAGATCAAACATCGGGTGGTGCAGCGGATACCGTGTCCGCTCTTCACCGTTGCCAGACCCCAGCCGAAAAAATACGCCCGGGACATGCTCGCAGTAAAAAGCGAAATCCTCTCCGCCCGTGGACGGTTTGATGTAGCTCCATTGCTTGGAGCCGTATACCTGCTCGCTGGTCTCGGTCATCAAATCGACCATGCCCGGATCGTTGATGACAATCGGATAACCGGCTCCGAACTTCAGCTCATATCCGGCGCCAAAAGAAGCGCACACACCGCCAACCACCTGATCGACCAGCCCGGGCATCCGTTCCCGCAGCTCACGGGACAACGTGCGGATCGTCCCCGTCATCTCCACCTCGGGCGCGATGGCCGTTCCCATGTATCCTCCGGAAATTTTACCGATGGTCACGACAACCGGCTCCAGTGGATCGACCATGCGGCTGGAGATATTTTGCAGTGCGCTGATCACCTGCGCGGACACCGCAATGGCGTCGATCCCTTCATGCGGGCGGGCCGCATGACCCCCTTTCCCCAGTACCTTAACGGTAAAAGCATCCGCCGAGGCAAACGCGACGCCTTTGCTCACGCCCAGCTTCCCCGTATCCAAGTCAGGGAACATATGCAGCCCCGCGATGGCTTCGACCTTGGGATTTTCCAGCACGCCGTCTTCGATCATCGCTCGTGCTCCTGCCAAGCCCTCTTCCGCCGGCTGAAAAATAAATTTGATATTTCCTGCTTTCGGCTTCCCAAGCTCTGTCAGCAGCTGGGCGGTGCCCATCAAAATCGCCGTGTGTGCATCATGACCGCATAAATGCGCTTTTCCCGCCACCTGCGAACTGTAGTCCACCGTCTTCTGATCCTGGATCGGGAGCGCATCCATGTCTGCTCTCAACCCGATCGTCGGCCCGGGCCTTTCGCCCCGCAGGAGTCCCACGACGCCGGTCCCGCCCACGTTCCGGGTCACTTCCAGCCCCAGCTTCTCCAGGTGCTCGGCAACGAGCGCCGACGTGCGGAACTCCTCATATCCCGTTTCCGGATGACGGTGGAAGTCCCTGCGCCAGGCCGTCAGCTGCTCCTGAAGCGGTTTGGCGAGTTGCAAAAGCTCATTGATCTCCATAAAATCTCAGTCTCCTTCCTAGTCTCCGGCTACCAAGCGGGAGTAAATAGCCTCTGCGGCAAAGCTGACATGACGTTTCATCACGTCGCGGGATTTGTTCCTGTCGCGTGCTTTAAGCGCCTCAAGAATCTCCATATGCACATCGCAGTTAACCGAACGTACATTTTCGTCATAAGGCATAAGGTCAAGCGCCGGATTAATCTTGGTCCGAATCTTTCGGACAGCCGCCTCGCAGTAGGGGTTGCCCGAAGCCTTGGCGATAGTCAGGTGAAACTTGACATCCAGCGCCCGGAACCATTCACGCGTGCATTCCGGCTCCATACTCTGATCCACATAGCTTTGCAGAAGTTCCAGCTCGCCTGCGGTGATCCGCTCAGCAGCCAAAAAAGCGCTCTCTGGCTCAACAATCGAACGGTACTCGAACACCTTCAGCATCTGTTCCCAGTCCCGCTTGATTTCCTCCCGTGTCCTTTTATGCGAATTGGCCGTAACGGGAAGGACGAATGTCCCCCCTTTTGCTCCGACCCGCTTTTCAATCAGGCCCTTGCTCTCCAGGGAAGCCAGCGCCTCGCGCACCGTAATCCGGCTCGCATTGAAAATTTGCGAAAGCTCCCTCTCGGAGGGAAGCTGATCCTCGCTCATTAATTCCTTGAGTATGATCGCTTCCTCCAGCTGCTCCCTGATAAATTCGCTTACCTTTTTGGTCGATACTTTCTCAAAGCTCCAAGGAGACTGAATCGACATGTAACCACTCCGATCTATATATGGTCTAGACCTTATACCATTTAATATAATACCTAGTAAACCTATATGCAATATTTTTTTCACTCCACCAAGCTGCTTCTTTGCATTTAGTACCGCTAAAATGAAAAAAAGCCGCAACTCGGCGGCTTGTTATGCTTGCATATTTTATCTTCTGAAGTCTGTATTCAAGAGAGCTCGAAATTGAAATCTTCGTCCCGTAAAGACTCTACATTCAGAGCCCGAACATAACCATTGCCCTTCTTGGAGAAGAAGTCATGCTGTTTGGTATGCGTACTGATGCCGTTGAACACGATCGGATTGACTTCTTCATCTTCGAATAGAGGGTCGAAGCCGAGATTCATCATCGCTTTGTTGGCGTTGTACCGCAAGAAAACTTTTACATCCTCCACCAAATGAATGGAACTATAAATCTGCTCCGTATACTGCTCTTCATTGGCATGCAAGAAGCGCAGCAGTTTTACCAGGGACTGGTACAATTCTTGTTGTTCTTCCTCATTCAGTTCAGCATAAATTTCCTGGGCCAATACCCCGACATACACACCGTGGATGCTTTCATCACGCAAGATCAGGTCAATAATCTCTCCGCTGCATGTAAGTTTTCCTTGACCCGCCAGATAGAGCGGATAGAAAAATCCGCTGTAGAACAAGTAGCTTTCCAGCAGCACGGAGGCGGCCATGGCCATAAAAAGATCTTTTTTCGTGCTGATATTCTTGTAATACTGCTGAATGGTTTCTGCTTTAGTTTGGAGATACGGATTTTCCTCCACCCAACGGAATACACCGTCAATTTCTTCCGTGGAAGCCAGTGTTGTAAAAATGCTGCTGTACGATTTGGCATGAATTTGCTCCATCATGGCCATAAAACCCAATACCGCCTTGCGCTGCAGCCCGTCAACATGCTCCATAATCTGCGGCATGCCCACGCCACCCTGGATAGTATCAAGCAGAGTTAAACCGCCCAACACCTTCATGTAGGCTTCTTTTTCCTGGCTGCTAAGAGTCACCCAGGTCATTTTATCGTCGGATAACGGAATTTCATCATCTGTCCAAAACTGCATGATATTCTGGTTCCAGAACATCATGGTGAAGTCGTCGTCTGGGCGGTTCCAGTTGACCGCTTGAATTCCTGGCATAACATCCAATCTCCTTCATTATAATTGAAATGGCTTTAGACCGAGCAGGTAAGACATTCTTCCACAGACAGCTTTTTGGTACGTGTATAATACAACGATTTTAAACCCTTATGTGCGGCATACAGATAACAGCGTGCCAGCTGTCGTGTCGTTACGTCGCTGTTTACATGCAGCACGGCCGAAATTCCCTGATCGATGTGAGGCTGAATTTCTGCAATCAAATCAATCACCTTGAATTGATCCATTTGATACGCCGACTTATAAAAGAAAATGTTATCCTTTTGCAGGTAAGGCATCGGGTAATAGGTTGTCGAGTTGGCATAGGTGCGGGTTTCCACCTGTTCTACGATTGGCATTACGCTGGATGTCGCATTTTGGATATAAGAAATGCTGGCCGTCGGCGCAATCGCCAGACGATATGCGTGATAAAGTCCGTACTCCATCACGTTCTCTTTCAGCACCTTCCAATCCTCAGGTCCCGGTATATCCATGCCGGCAAACAGTTCTTGCACTCGCTCCGTTGTCGGCCGATAGTCTGTGTCAAGATAACGGTCGAAATATACACCCGTTGCATAATCCGAGTCTTCAAATCCATAGAAGCGCTGCCCTGTTTCTTTGGCTATTTCCATGCTTTTCTCCAGGGAGTGGTAGTTCATGGTCATGAAGAAGGTACGCACAAAATCTTTGGCTTCATTGCTCTCATAGGCAATTTTATTTTTGGCAAGGAAACCATGCAGATTCATCACTCCGAGACCGACCGAATGCATTTCCCGATTGGCTTTGGCAACCCCCGGTGCATTCACCACATGCGTCATATCGCTGACGGCGGTCAGTGCAATCATGCCTTCGTGAACGGATTCCTTGATTTTCCCGTGTTCCATGACATTGACGATATTCAGGGATGCCAGATTGCAGCTGATATCTCTGCGGATGATATCCGGCTGGCCGTAATCCGTTATTTCGGACGTCTCCTGCAGCTGGAAAATCTCGGTACAGAGATTGGACATCTTGATTTGGCCCACATTTTTCAATGCATGCGCCTGATTGGCATTACTCTTGTTCATGATATACGGATATCCGGATTCAAGCTGAATCATTGCAATTTTCGTCAGCATGTCACGGGCGCTCATCACTGCTTTTTTCTTGACACGGTCGTCAGCGAGCAGCGTATCGTACATGTCGTCAAGGTCCATATCGTCCAGATGTGTGCCATAAGCCTTGTATACACTATAAGGCGCAAAAACGTACAACAGCTCGTTATCTTGAGCCAGCTTATAGAAGCGGTTGGGAACAATCAGACCGATCGAAAGGGTCTTCAGGCGTACTCTCTCATCAGCATTGATCTTTTTACTGTCCAGGAACTCTACAACATCCCATCCGAAAATATTGTAGTATGCTGCTCCCGAGCCTTTGCGCTGGCCCATTTGATCAGCGTAGGAAAAGCCGTCTTCCATCAGCTTCAGCACAGGCATGATTCCTTTTGCCGCACCTTCAACACCTTTGATTGCTTCTCCGCGGGCCCGCAGTTTGGACAGGTTAACCGCTACGCCGCCGCCAATCTTGGACAGCTGCATGCATGTGTTTAATACGTAGTTGATCGAATTAAGTGAATCATCCATCTCTAACAGGAAGCAGGACACCATTTCTCCACGGCGGCTTTTTCCTGCATTCAAAAAAGTCGGAGTTGCAGGCTGCAGCCGCTGCTCCATCATCGATCGTGCGAGCAGACGGGCTGTGCCGATGTTGCCGCGTCCCAAATGGAGAGCTACGGCCGCCACCCGGTCCGGATAATGCTCAAGATACAGCTTACGGTCATTGCTTTTGACAGCATAATCGGTATAAAATTTCGACACCGCCATATAAGAGGGAAACTTGAACGGATAGCTGTGCGTAATATCGAAAATTTCTGTGACTTCTTCGGAAGAATAATTTTTATAAAAATCTTCGTAATAATCCTGTTCGATCATATACCGGACTTGCTCCGCAAAATCGGCAAATTTCAAGCTTCTTGCTTCCACTTCTTTCATAAACTCGGCCACAGCCTCTTGATCCTTTTCCAATTGAAAGAATCCGTCCGCATCACGTTTCATTAACATGTTGTTCAATTCAATATGACGCAACCCGGCTCACCTCCCTTTTAAAGCGTTCTACATCGGTCGAAGTCCCGGACAGCTCAAATTTGCTAAGGACCGGAACATGATAAGACTCTGCAATCAAATCTGCGCTTTTGGCAAAGCATTCTCCCCAGTTGCGGTTGCCGCTGGCAGCTACACCAACCATGTTTTTAGCATTTTGCTGCAAAAAAGAAGATACCTTCCCGGGTACCTGGCCAAATCCTGTTGTATATGTAATGAGCACATAGGGTTCATCAATCGTCATCTGCTCTTCAATTTGAACGGCTGGGAGTTTAAGCTTGGAAATAAATCTTTTAACGTTGCCGGTCTTGGAATCATAAACAATGAGCATCGTTAGCGCCTCCTTAACTACTATGAAAAATGATGACAGATACTACATTTAGATGACTCCATCTATTTTATAACTATATATTGAAAAGTCAATGATTCATAAGTGGGATAAACGTGACAAATCAGTGGCCAGGCTTTATGGGGAGCAGGAAAATATACCAAAATATTTTTTTACTCTTATTACGCTCATCTCTGTATTCGTTTAAACAAAATAACCTGTAAGAGAGACACTTGGCAAAGTGTCATCTTACAGGTCACTGTTTATAACTCCCATTTAGTATCATATTTCAAGATTTCCCCCATACAATCTTAAGGGGTTCGGCAGTGAGCCCTGGGACAATCCAATAAACGAAGGGGAGGGAATGTTCTTTAATGCGGTTCAATAATTTTGTCAGGAAAGATGTATGCGGAGAAGTGAAGACCAAATATAGTACGATGGTCGATCTTGCCCGTAATATTAAAGGCGGCTGGGAGGGCTGGCTGCAGGTTCAAATCTATTTGCGCCTAAATAAAGATGGTGAGGTGGGTACACAGTCCTTCACTCGGGAGGAGTATTATCCGGGTCTCTTAACTCGTTCCGACTTCACCTTTGTTCCCACAAATGCTTCGAATACGAAAACTTGGGTAGAATTAAAGGTTCTTCGCAACGAAGATGCGGATACAGCTGTCAAAGAGTTTATGGAAGACATCACCAAAATTACGAAAAACGAGGTCAAAAATTCTATAGGCAGCGAGGATACTTTGGGTGCTATTCTGGTTGCACCTGTAAAAGCCGATGATGTAATCAACGGTTTGACCAGCGAGTTTATTGATTTCGAGCGCATCTATTACTTCGTTGTGGGGGACGACATCTCCCAGCCACAGAAGCTCAGCCGGTCGTCTACTGCTAGCGGAAAAGCGGCTGTTTTTTATTGGACTGTGAAGTAAGCCAATCTTTCATCCAGTCTTTCCATAAATAAAATAAAATCGGAGAGTGATCCTATGCCAGGTCAAGAACTGGAACTGTCGGGAGCGATTGTATCTTTTGCGGGAGCGGCCAAAGCCGCCCAGAAAGTAATGGCAAGCGGAGAAGATCCAATGACGATCAAAGAGTACAGCTTTACTGCCAATCTGACGACGGATTTTAATATCAACAATCAAACCGATGTCGGTCTCACTTACTGGAGAATGTCGTTAAAAGATAAGCTGACCATTGATTACAAAGAGCATTGGGGCCTAGAGGTCAAATGCACAATTGTGCCTAGTGCGACGCTTACACAAGACAGCTAATGTCACTTTTTTACACACGTTTTTTTATCCTTCCTCATTAAATAATCGAATCAGGAGAGAAAGCCATGACCTACTATGGATCCCGTAAAGATGTATTTTCAATGAAAAACGGCTGGATGGGATTCGACGATCTGGTCGAAGGTTTAGCCCGCTCCGTGCAAAGTGCCCAAGACAAATTGGCCGGCACGGGGGATGCGAGCACCCATCTGCGAATCAAAGACATTCGGATCGATATGCCGATAGAGGTTCACCATGAAGCGGGGACAAGTGATACTCGAGTAAGGCTTCCAAGCTTCGCTTTACAGCTGAACAGGGACGTTAACGAAAAGCTTCTATCCCGGGTTCAGTTCACGCTCAGTCACGTCCTAAAACAACCGGAACAGTGAGTTCTGTAAAGATAATTCTGAGCACGGTTTCTGAAAAGCAAAGCTGGCCAAGAGACCCTCGTCACTTTAGCCAGCTTTAGTCGCATTTCCTACATAATATTAGATTTTACTTCCCGATATGATTCTTTCGATATTGCAGCGGAGAAATATTAAATTTCTGTTTGAATAATCTGGAGAAATAAGGAACCCAGTTATAACCGCAAAGTTCAGCTACTTTTTCTATGGGATAATCTGTTTTAAGCAAGAGATTTCTAGCCTGCTCTAACCTGTATTCCTTTAAATATTCCATGGGTGTATATCCGTAATACTGTTTCAAATATTTAGCAAGCGTATTTTCATGCAAATTAAATTTGGCCGCTAACGTGTCGTTTGTAATATCTTTATCAAAATTCGCACGAATAAATTGTTCTACCTTTTCAGCAACCAAAACGCTTGTATCTTTGGCCTGGTTGTGTCCGTCCAAGAGATTTAATAGAGAAAAGAATCGTTGTTGGATATCCCAAAACGATATATTTGTGTCTTTTTTCGTTGTACCAACCAGCAGCTCTTGTATTTTTTCGTAAATATCATCTGTATCAATGAGCTTACATTTTTTAGAAAGATGAATGGTATGAAACTTATTATGAAAATGAAGCGAAGGAATTGGAATATTGGATTCCAGTTGTTTTGCTTGATTGCTTTGTTCGTAGTTGCCAGTGGTAAAAACGTGAATCCAATAAAATTTTGTTATTTCATCCGTCGGCTTTAATGGATAATGGTGTTTATTGGGCAGCAAGACCAACATTTCATTTTTCCTCACCGTATATTCGACCCCTTCTTCTCCTAAGTACAAAGCCCCTTCTTTAACAAGGATAATGTCAAAATAGTCCAGGTTCCTTCGATCCGGATGTAAAGCACCTATTCCATACTCGGTTAAGTTTCCTTCAATAAATATGGGAAAGGGCGGAATCGCGATCGATACAATCAAATCCTCATTCATGAATCTTCCCTCCAATAGATATGCCTTGATCGTAAATTAGGATCGCCAAAAGTGAAAATGTATAAAAACCTATTGTAATCGTTTATTTAATTAAAACTGCTTTTAATTATACTTAATAGTAAGCGATTACAGTAAACGCTTCAATAAATAATCATTTTCTTCAATTATCTTAAATTTTCTTCATTTTTCTACCATTATCTTGATCAGTATTTCAACCAGATAAAACAAAGGAGGGCTCGGGGTGGAGAACCAGAATTTCATCATTGATTTCTGTGCGAATGGAAATGTATCAAAACTAATCCTGAAGAATGATCCCCACCAGATGAATTGGGTTGTCGATGAGAAATATTTAGAAAGCGTAGACTATAAGGATAAGGATAAATTATTTGGGAGCTTCTGTGTTGCCATAAACGATAAAAAATATAACAGCAATGAATGGGTCGGGAATTTGAGTATAAATGAAGAAGTCGCAACGATAACCTATGTTTTGGATGAAGTGAAAGTCCTTTTTACTTATGATTTGCAACAGTCTGCCGATTCCTTATTTTGGACGATTCAATTGATCAATCGTACACAGCATGATGTCTCCGTTTCCGATTTCAGAGTCTGGGCCTCATTTGCTTATGTGATGTATCGTATGAACGATTTAAATCTTCAAACCAATCATTCAGCAGCTGTTTTTCCGTCCATTTCAAAGAATTTCACGAAATTAGCGTGTGTGAGAAGAAGCCATACGGCACCCCATCTGGGTCTTTACCAGCTGGATGGCGAAACCAAATCGGTAGGAACCTACTGCCAATATGAAAATCGTTTCTTTGAAAACGTTTCCCCTTCCTTGGATGGCGTTTTATTTCACCAGTTGGTTTTAGCAGGCGGATACCCTCAAGGATTTACGAACTCCGACTGGATTTATGCCAAAGATGGGTTCTTAATGAAAGCGGATGAAAAAAAGACTTGGCAATTTGTGCTCGAGCCATTTGAGAATCAAGAACATTTCTATGAAGTAGGGAAAAAATATGGACATCCTGTCTATTATTTTGAACCGCTTGCCATAACCAAGCAGCCTTATGATTTCTCTTTTACATTACCCTCCCATCTTTCTTTAAAAGATGCTTTCGTAGAATACAAGGATTCAAATGAAACCAGTAAGACACAAAATATCATGTCATTCATGAATAAAAGCGACAGCAGTTATCAAGCTACTATGATATTCGAGGTACCCGGTGAACATAAACTTTCAATAGAGCTCGATAACGGAAAAGTGGATAGCATTGTTATTAATGTGATGAAGCCTATCCAAAGCATGATCAACAATAGAGCAGAATATATCAGCAATGTACTTTACAGCGGTCCCGATGGGAATGCTCCGTATTCCTATTCTCCTGTTTCCAATCAGGGAGAGTCGCTCGGAAAGCTGAGTTTTGTCCTGAAAAAGAATCTATTGGATGACCTCCCTAATATTACTGAAGTGCAAAAGGTGGAAGAAAGCTGCGTAAAGTATATTCGCCCCAAATGGTTTGTTAATGGAGACTTTTTAAAGCCTTCCTTCCTTTATGGCGAGTTCTATCGCTGCATGGATTATGAATATATAGGACATGTTTTCTATTTATTGTCGCGTTTTGATCAAAGCCTATTAAAATATAACACCCCTGAGACTTATTTAGAGTGGGCGGCGGAAGTATTTCGGTTACGGGTAAACCCAGACCTTCACCACACGGTTAGAGGAAAAGAAGAAGCCAAAATGCTGGGTACCTTCTTCCTGTATATTGATGGTTTGCTGGATGAAATCAAAAAGCGGGGATTAACAGATAAGTATAAAGAAATACAGGCATTATGGTCTGATATCGCTGCAAAAGTCGCAGAAGACAGCGATGCATATAAAGCGGCGGTAACCGAGCACTTTTATGACAATGCCGGATTTGGCCCGGCGGCAGGCGCATTGGCAAGCTCCGGCCATATCGAAGCCGCCAAAAAGTATGGAGAGCTGCTGCTCGCCAACATCGGTTTCTCAAATGACTTCAGAGCCCAAAATCCGGATCGATGGTGGGAAGCGCTCTCTTACATGATTCACTCCTTGTGGGGGGGATTAACGGCGGCGGCTGCTCTGAAAGTATACGAGAAATTGCAGGATACCCGGTATTTGAAAGCTGCTTATAGAGCTACTGCAGGCATTTTATACTGCTATGATACCGACGCAAAAGCTACCGACAAGAGGCTGAATACCGGGGAAGCAGCATCCACCTATAGTGTCGCGGGCCCTCATATCAATCGTCCCGATTTATCAAGAAACCGTTTTGGACAATCCACCTTCTATCGAGATGCCGGCATTTTTTCGAAGCTGTTTAACCAAGAAGAAGAAACCGCTGACTGGGATATGGGAGAAGAGCTTGCAGCGTATCTCGATGGCTTTGGCAAAAAAACCTTCTTGTACAAAGAAGACAATCAAATCAAAGCAATGAATGGCTGTATTGAACATACCCAGGAAGGGCTTTTAATTCACAGCTACGCTCCATACCCGACAGAATACCATTTTTACGAGGCTGGTGCTCATTTTATTGCTCTTAATGGAGAAATGGCAAAGAAAATTCTGTATTCCGAAGGCCGTTTTATTCCTTTAAAAACAGTAGAGGAGGCAAGATAACAAATGGAAAATGCTCTCAAATTCGAAAAAGATAGCATTACGGATTCAAAACCATCAAAGTTATCCTTAAAACGAATACTGGCCTTTGCCAGCACGGATACGGCGGGAAATTTGCTCTACTGTACCCTTACGAGCTTCATCATGTATTTTTACACAGACGTGTTTGGTATTTCCGTAGCCGCAGCAGGTATGATTTTGCTTATAGCACGGTTTGTTGATGCTCTCGATGCTCCGATTTGGGGAATTGTGATTGATCATACGCGTACAAAATGGGGACAAAGCCGCCCCTACTGGTTATGGCTTTCAGTTCCTTTTGGAATTTCCGTTTTTCTGGCTTTTCTGACTCCGGACCTATCGCAAGGCGCAAAAACGATTTACGCATTGGTAACCTATATTTTAGCCGGTGTTATTTATACAGGCATCAGTGCTTCCATGTCGTCCGCGCTGCCAAATCTGACCTACGATTCCGATGAAAGAGTCCGGTTAAATTCCTGGAGAAGCAATGGAGGAATGATCGGGTATTTAATTACCGCTTCCTTTGCGCTCCCATTAGTGGGTTTCTTCGGACAAGGAAACGATCAATTAGGATTTAGCATGACCGTTGGCATATTTGCAGTCGCAGCTATTCTGCTTCTTCTATTCGCTTTTAGCGGAACAAAGGAAATCGGGATTACCGAGAAAGCGAAATCCATCTCCATTCGTCAAAGCTTTCGCGCCATTAAAGGGAATTGGCCTTGGATTACACTTGTTTTAGTCTTCATTTTTTATTGGTTAGGCAACACTGCGAGAACGTCGACTGTAATTTATTACACCGAATATAATTTGGGCCAAAAGAATTGGGCCGCTTTATTAAATGGTCTTGTCGTTGTGCAAATGATCTCAATCACGGTGCTGCCATATCTGGTCAAGCGTCTGATCAAGTCCCATACCCAAATTATCGGGTTGTCACTGGCAGCCTTGGGCCAAATGATTATCGGGTTCTCCGGCAGTAACATTACGCTGATTATCGTGGGATGGATCATAGCTTCACTAGGAACGGGTATTGCCGTTACCTTGCCTTTTGCCATGCTTTCGGATACTGTCGACTATGGGGAATGGAAAAATGGCATTAGAGCCAGCGGCTTTTTGACGGCCGTCGGAATTTCATTCTGCATCAAGCTGGGTGCTGGACTAGGCAGCTTTATTCCTTCCTTGATTTTGGATAGTGCAGGTTATGTGGCAAATGCAACCCAGACACCTCAATCCTTGGCGGCCATTAAATTTTGCTTCACCTGGCTGCCGGCCATTTTCTTTGCGGTTGGAGCAATGATTATGTTGAAGTATGTAAAATATGAGAAAAACGAAAGCAACATCAGACAAGAATTGGAAGCAAGATTGAGCGCGAACGATTGATCATGCGGCTTCAAGCCATCTTATGGATGGCTTGAAGCTGTTTTTTTATTGGCCCACACAAACAGTTACAGACATGCAAAGCTAATCGATCACCCGGCTGATTGTTCCTATTGGAAAAGCTTTGTTTCTCAATTGCCTATAAAAATTGATACGCTAACCTAGTCCGATTGCTCCAAATTGTACATAAATTATACCATCCATCTGAAAGGAGGGACTAAACAGCGTATTCAGATACCAGAGACTGCAGTTTCACTTTCGAAAGCTTCATCATTCTATCTCTGGCTTCTATCCATCTTAAAAATAAGCCCACAGCGCTGCGTCTTATCTCCTTTGGAAAATAAATAAAAGGTGAGTGAGAAAAATGGCTCGAAAAAAAGCTCGAGTAAAAGCTATTGGTCTCCCTGGCTCGGGAGTGGGCTTTGCTCCAGGCCTTGGTTTTGGAGGTCCTGGCTCAGGATTGGGTTATTTCCCCGGTCTCGGATATGGTGCGCCAGGTTTTGGTTTAGGGGTGGGTCTCCCCGGTTCGGGAGTGGGCTTTGCACCAGGTCTTGGCTTTGGAGGTCCAGGTTCGGGATTAGGTTATTTCCCCGGTCTCGGATATGGTGCGCCAGGTGTCGGTATATTAAGTACAAATAAAAAGCGCAGCAGTATGAAAAATACAATGCACAGAAGTCATACACGCAAAAAATCTCCCAGAGAAAATCGGAAAAGATAAAAGTTAAGATTAAGTTTTACCGATTGAACCAATGGGAAACATTAGTTAAAAAAGCGGCAAACAAAGAGTGATTTCCACTATCTTAGTTCGCCGCTTTTTTTATGTTTTATCAAAACTGATTCTTAACCAAAGTACATACTCCAAAACCACTTCTCGGGGCCGTGATGTTACTAAGAAACCAACTATTGGGTCAGCACGTAATAATAAAAAAATGGAAAGGGTGATTCTTATGGAATTTCACATAAATAACACTAAAATTTTTTGTCCATGTTGCAGGAACGATACCTTCGAGAAAGACTATCGACAACTAAATTCAAGAGGAGCTACTTTCTTAGGACTTGACTGGGCCAACCGCAATGCAACCATATTGGTTTGTCAAAAATGCTCCTACATTTCATGGTTCATGGATGAGCCAGAAGAATTATGAAAGTAATCCATTTTGTATATGAGGTTTCAAGAAAAGCTGAAAAACCTTATTTCATTGCCTTCTTTGTCAGTCCCTATCTGATCATGCAAGGAGACATCCTTGCGAGTTTTCTTGAGGGAACGCAAGTGCATGAGGATTTCGTTTTCGATACACCTGGCCGCAAATGTTGCCAACTTGGTGCCTTTGCCGGTCTGGAAGCTTTCGATGGCCTTGATGAGCCCGATGGTGCCGATGGAGATCAGATCCTCCAGGTCTTCACCGGTGTTATCGAATTTTTTGACGATATGGACACGAAACGATGTTTAAGAGACCATTCAGTACCCACCATCCAATTCACATTATAGATTGAGAATAGTTCATAATCGACATCAGTAATTCCGGAGTCATTCTATTTCAATCAATTGGTCTAAAAAAACAGACGCCCGTTGTACGATCCGGTTTATTAATTTGCTCTTATCTTATTGGAAAAATTTTAGTTGCATGAGCTTAGAAATCTCTAGGTTCTAGCAGCCTCTTAGCACCTGATCTGATTATTCCGAGAATTTAGGATTGTAAGTTCGGTACAGCCCATCCGAAGCCTTTTTCCATGACACGGTACAAAATTTCTTCTTGATGACTTCTCTTATTGTTTTACGGTTAGCTTCTGTCATCCCTTCATCAGAAACCTGGAGGTATTTCAATGAAGGAAAATTATTTAATAGTCCACTCCAATCCTCAGATTGAATATTTTCCATATACAAATACGTAAGATTAGGCAGCTTTAAATCACTTATGTTCCTTATAGGATTATTAGCGATGTGAAGATAATCCAGCGAAGAAAGCTGATTTAATGAGCTAATATCCTCTATCCAATTATTGGATACATGAATACTTCTTAACCCTGTGAAGTTCGAAAGTGGTGACAAATTACTGAGACGATTGTCATAAAGATATATTTGAATTAAGTGTGGGAACTTTAATTCCTCTAAGTATGATATATCATATAAATTACAGCCACTTAGCGATAAACTTCCTATTTTTTCAGTTACATAATACAACTCATTGAGATTAAAATTGGGGGTATCCAAAATGCTAAGCCCCCTTAGATTTACGGCTGCTTCAATACCTTTTAATGAATTAAATGGTCCCTCATTTTTGTTCAGACGTACATGCAGCAGCTTTTTTAGATGAAGGTCAGTTAGTTCCTCCTTATAAATCTGTAGTTCCCTTCGAAAGTAGGTTTCTAATTTTTCATCTGGAATATGAACCGGTTTCCCCCTAGGCCCATTCACGTCAAAGGATAGCTCTGCCAGGTACTCTCGTATTGCCAATTCTACGTTATTCTCCTCATATACAATCCATTCCAAGTCGAAAAAAAGTGGCGGAATGTACACAAGTTCTCCCCACTCAATTGACTCATCTTCATTAACATTACCATATAATAATCTGCTATTACGGTTTATAAAGATTTTATCGTCTCTTCGAATGAGATTACCTTCCTGCTCAACTTTTTGCAGTGCATCGGTAAAAGATAACTGTGGTCGGGATGATATTCTTTCATGATATTTATCATATCGTTTTAATTTGGCTTTTCTCATTTCTTCAAGATTTTCCGTATCCCAGATTAGGACAAAGTCAAAACCTTTCAATTTGTGTTTTTCAACTTCTGACTTAAATGTATCAGATACATACACACGTGAACTATGATGTTGTGGAATTCTGAATATATGTATATTTGGATCAATCTTATCAGGAAAAATATGTATATACTCAGAGAAGAAACCAATAGAAATTTTATGCTGCACGGGATTGCTCATGTCCACAAAATCTTGTCTGCTGGTTACATTTACAAAAAACAGTTCATGCTCTTCATGAGTTAAGGGCAGAAACTCCACTTGGCCCTCAATCAATGGCTGTAAAAAATCCACTGCTTTTTTATTAAAGACTGCCTCTCCAAATATAAACTTGGCACAATCACTCTTTGTTCCTTTTCTTTTGGTGACCATATGAACAGGTTCCCATTCTTTTTTCTCTCCCTTCACGTAAGCCCTGATTTTATCGTCGTATTCCTCTAGAGTATGTGTATCTATTTTCAGGCACTTATCAGTTGTTATAAGCATCCAAATCTTCACAGCCATCCCTCCGACATCTTTCACTAGTTCAAGAACAATTAGATTATGTTATTATGTATCGGTCAAATAACCCTAAACAGTTAACACAACGCCTTAAACAGGGATTCGAAAAAGAAACAAAAAAACACCCGCTTTCTTAATGATAAAAAGCGAGTGTTTCACTTATCTATTTAGAGACTAACAATAGCCTTTAATGTTCTATATGCATGTTCCTTGTCAATATGACGAACGACTCTTCTTTACCCCTTCTGCTTATAAAACTCATGATAAAGCTTCATTAGCGCACGCTTCTCGATCCGCGACACATAGCTGCGGCTGATGCCCAGCTCCTTGGCGATTTCGCGCTGGGTCCGTTCCTCGCCACCCGTCTCCAGGCCGAAGCGCCCGATCACCACTTCCTTCTCGCGGTCATCTAAAATATCCAGGTTGCGGTAGATTTTACTCTTCTCTATTTTAAGCTGCACGGTATTCACCACATCATCATCCTCCGAGCCGAGGATATCGATCAGTGTGATTTCATTGCCTTCTTTGTCAGTCCCTATAGGATCATGCAAGGAGACGTCCTTGCGGGTTTTCTTGAGGGAACGCAAGTGCATGAGGATTTCGTTTTCGATACACCTGGCCGCAAATGTTGCCAACTTGGTGCCTTTGCCGGTCTGGAAGCTTTCGATGGCCTTGATGAGCCCGATGGTGCCGATGGAGATCAGATCCTCCAGGTCTTCGCCGGTGTTATCGAATTTTTTGACGATATGTGCCACTAAGCGCAGATTATGCTCGATCAGCATATTACGGGAGTATGCGTTGCCCTCGGCCATCAGCTTTAAATGCTTGGCTTCTTCCTGCTCGCTGAGCGGCTGGGGAAACGCATTGTTTTTGACATACGACACAAGCAGCGTCAGTTCTTTGATAAACAAGGCAATTGCAGTAAACAGTCCGGGCACGGATGACACCTCCTGAATTTTTGCATGATACCGGCCTTTCGTATCATTTTGCGGTCTGTTCATTGTATGTGGGCCCCTGCCCATCCGTGCCTGTACGTATTAGAAAAAAGTAAAATTTTTCTTTTGTCCAAAACAAGGTACCGAGGGTCTGTTCTAGATTTTTTTCTTGTTCTCGCTTACAATAAAATTAACTAATACTTGATCAGGAGTTTCACTGAATTTATCACTAGGAGAATCAAAAAATGATCAAATCGCAGCGCATTAACCAGATTAAAGAATATGTATTCGAACATGAGTCTGTGTCATTGGAGGAGCTTGTTGAAAAATTTGGCGTTTCCATGAATACAATACGCAGAGACATACAGCCTTTGGTTGAATCAGGGATTTTAAAAAAAGTATATGGGGGAGTTTCCGTAAATCATTCAACTCTTGTTGTTTTCAATGAACGAAGGGATCAAAACCTGACCAAAAAACAGGAAATCGGCAAACTTGCCTCCCAATTCGTGGAGGACGGGGATGTGATCTTTGTTGATTCCGGAACAACAACGTTGGAGCTTCTTCCTTATGTACACGACAAACAGCTTACAGTGATTACAAATAATTTTGACTTTATTCACGAAGCCAAAGCTTACCCATCGCTGACCATCTTTTCTACCGGAGGTATGCTGGAACGCAAAACCAATTCTTTTGTAGGCTTTCAGAGCATCGAATTGTTAAAAAAATATAACATCAATAAAGCATTTGTCGCTTCTACCGGAATCTCCCTTACGAATGGTGTGACTAACTCGTCGCCACTGGAAACAGATCTCAAGAGTACGGTGGTAGAGAAAAGCTTAAACGTTTATTTAATGATTGATGACAGCAAATTCGACAAATATGCGCTCACAACCTACTGTGCTCTCAGTGATATTGATTACCTCATTACAAACAGTGTACCGAACAGCAGCTATCTGCAGTACGCTTCGGAAAACGGCATTACGATTGTAACGCCTTGATTCATGCAGCAAAGAAAGCGGCACAACCCCGCCAACTCGTCAAGAGTATATCGGGGCTGTGCCGCTTTTTCGTTAAACTTCTATTTGTTTTGCAGACTGGCAGCTTTGCCGCTGGAGCCAAACTGGCGAATCTTGGTGCGGACGGTCTCGCGGATCGCCTCCCTGGCAGGCGTCAGGATGAGTCTCGGCTCCGTGATCTCCAAGTTCTCCGCCAGTGTTTTTCGCAGCTGCAGTGACCAGGCGGTGACACATTCGGTGTTGATATTAATTTTGGCATGACCGAGCTCAATCGCCCTCTTCAATTGATGGAGCGGAATACCGGAAGCCCCGTGAAGCACCAGCGGAATGCCAACAGCTCGGGAAATCGCCTCCATCTCCGTGAAGCCAAGCTTGGGTTCGCCCGCATATTTGCCGTGCACGGAGCCCAGGGCAGCGGCAAGAGCGTCAATTCCCGTCTCTTCCACAATCCGGATGCATTCGTTCAGATCCGCATACTGAATCCCGCCGATCAAGCCATCTTCCATACCGCCAACGGTTCCCACCTCGGCTTCCACGGATACGCCGCGGCTCGCGGCATATGCCGTTACTTTTTTCGTATCTCTGATGTTGTCCTCGATCGGCCCGTGAGAGCCGTCGAACATGACGGAAGAGAAACCCGCATCAATCGCCCGCAGGCAATTTTCTACTGTTTTGCCGTGGTCCAGGTGCAGCGCCACCGGTACCTGGATGTTCTTTTCCTCCAGCAGCACATTCACCATTGCAGCAACGGTCCGGTATCCCCCGAGAAAATCAATCAGCCGGTCCGATGCCGCCACAATGACCGGCGCTTCCTCCTGTTGCGCCGCATCCAGAATCGCATGAACCCAGGACAGCCCGTTCACATTGAATTGGCCGACTGCGTATTGTTCCCGCTTGGCCTGCAGCAGCATTTCTTTCATGGATACCAAGGGCATGCCCAACACCTCCATCCCTGATCTTCGCTTCTAGCTGAGGCCTAACCCTTCCTTCATCTTCTTCAGCATGATGGCACTCGACTCTTCCGCTTTATCGCTGTATGCAAATACGGCATTGGTTGCAATTCCGTCGAATTTCATCTCACGCAGCTTACGGAACAGTGTATCAAAATCTACGTCGCCTTCACCGATATTCAGATGCTGATGTACCGTTACCTGGGCATCCGGCGGATTGACGATGTAGCGCAACCCGTAAGCCGCTTTATGGTTAAAGGTATCCGCGAACAGCACATGATCCAGCAGGTCTCCCGCATCATCCAGCATTTTGGCTATATCGCCCACGCCGTCATCATAGAAGAAGGTATGAGCAACGGAATACACCAGCTTGATCCATGGACGATCAAGCGCGCGGATCATATCAATGGCTCCTGTGTTTGTCTCGATAAAATCATACGGATGAGCCTGCAGATTCAGGCGTATCCCTTCCTTTTCAAATACCGGAATCAGCTCGTCCATGGATTTCACAAACTTCTCTTCACAAATGAATGGCTCGTATTTGGAACCGCTGAATTCACTGTTCATCAGATCAATGTCCAGTTCAACGGCGATCTCAATCGCCCGCTTCCAGTTGCGTACCGCCGCCTGTCTTCTCTCTTCATCCGGGCCTGCCCAGTGATACAGCGGCAGCAGGGAGGAGAATTTCACCCCCGCTTCGCTCATCCATTTCTTGACCTGCTTGATCTTCTGTTTGTCGACCTTCGGATACTTATAGAATGGACAGAAATCATCCCGCGGGGACAGCTCAATGTATTCATAGCCCAGATCGGCTACCTTGAAGATCATTTCTTCCAGTGACAGTGAATCTCTGAAATGTGTCGGATCGTACGCCAGCTTCATGCTTATTCCTCTCCCCATGCAAATAATTATTCACCTATTAGTACTGCTTGGATTTTTTTAGCATCTCCACTTTGTGTTGATAAGCCCTCTGAGTGCTCTCCCTGTTCGACACTTCAGCGACCCCGAGATTCCACCAGCTGTCATATCCGTCGGTCATCGTCTTTGGCAGCACCTTCATATCGATCAGCGTAGAGGTTGTTTGCTCCCTCGCATTCTGCAGGGCCTCCTTGAGCTCTCTGGCGGTATGGGCACGATAGACCTTGGCTCCATAAGCTTCTGCCACTTTGGCATAGTCGATATTCATAATGCGGTTGTCTTCCGTTCTGAACTCACAGTAATAGCTGCCGGAGCCATGGTCCATTTGCAAATTGTTAATACAGCCAAAACCCGAGTTGTCAAAGAGCAGGATGTTGATCTTCTGACCATATTGAATAGCGGTGACCAGCTCGGAGTGCAGCATCAGGAAGCTGCCGTCGCCAACGATGGAGTAGACCTCCCGATCCGGATGGGCGAGCTTGATGCCCAGTGCTCCCGATACCTCGTAACCCATACAGGAGTAGCCATACTCCAGATGGTACGTATTCGGCACATCAGCATGCCAGAGACGCTGCAAGTCGCCTGGAAGCGAGCCGGCGGAGGAGATAATGATGCTGTCCTTGTCGATGGTGTCATTGATTGCAACTAACGCTGTCGTCTGCGTCAGCTCCGTTCCAAGGGCGTCCGCATATTCGTTCATGGTCTCCTGTGTGAACTGCTTTTTGATTTCAGGCACAAAACCCGAACGTTTAAATTCAATCCGGCTCAACCGTTCACGCTCAGCATTCCATTCCTCACGCAGTTCCGGAATGAGCGGACCAAACTCGCTGCTGTAACCCTCCAGGCGGTCATGCAGCTTGCCCAGCGCGGCTTTGGCATCCGCCACAACCTGCAGGCCATCCAGCTTATAAGTCTGCATCCGGCTGACGTTAATATTCAGGAATTTCGTGCGGTCAAAGTCGAAGGCAGTCTTCGATGAGGTGGCGAAATCGGTATAGCGGGTACCAATGCCGATGACCAGATCCGCCAGACGGGCCGCCTTGTTCGCAGCCAGTGTCCCTGTAACGCCCATGCCCCCCAAATTATTGACAAACGTGCTTTCCACCGCCGATTTGCCGGCCTGCGTCTCCACCAGCGGAATCCCGTATTTTTCCGAGAAGGCCTTGAGTTCCTCACCCGCTTCCGAGTATTTAACACCGCCTCCCACAAGGATGAGCGGCTTCCGGCTGCTGCGGATCAGCTGCTCCGCGGCCGCCAGTTCCCTTTCGCTCGGCTGCAGACGATCTACATAATGGACACGCTTCTGAAAGAACGCTTCTTCGAAATCAAAGGCCTCCCCTTCGACATCCTGGGAAATGCAGATCGTGACCGGGCCGCTCTTGGCCGGATCGGTCAACACCTCGAAAGCCCGGATCAGGCTGCTCATCAGCTGTTCCGGCCGGGTAACCCGGTCCCAGTAGCGGGAAACCGGCTTCAGTGCATCGTTCGTCGTAACGGCCGTACTGTATTCCTGCTCAATCTGCTGCAGAACCGGATCAGGCTGCCTTGTTGCATACGTATCCGCAGGCAGGAACAGAACAGGAAGGTTATTGGCCAGCGCCGTGCCCGCCGCCGTTACCAGGTTGGCCGATCCCGGACCTGACGAGGTAGAGACCGCATAAATTTTCTGCCGCAGCTTTTCTTTGCTGTATGCAATGGCCGCATGCGCCATGCCTTGTTCATTCTTGCCCTGAAATACCTTCAAATGGCCGGCATCCTGTTCCAAGGCCTGCCCAATGCCAAGCACGTTACCGTGACCGAATATCGTGAATATCCCCTCCACAAACAGGGTCTCGCGGCCGTCAACGTGAATATACTGCTGATTAAGAAACTTGATCAGTGCTTGTGCTGTGGTCAGTCTGATTTTATTGCCCATGAACAACTCCACCTTTGGATTGAAGTGTTATCTTGATTCAGGAATGGATGACAGGCTGATTGGCCATTAATGATTCAATCTCCTCCACGGTTGGCATGGCTTCCGATGAGCTGTGCTTGCTGACAACAATAGAAGCGGAAGCGCTGCCATACTTCAGCGCGGTTTCGATATCCTTGCCGCGAATGATGGCATACAGGAACGCTGAAGCATATGAGTCGCCGGCACCGAACGTTTTGAGCACCTTTGTTTTGTACGCCTGCGCCCGGAATACACCGCCGGATCTGGTGTATGCATAAGAGCCTTCAACACCGTGCTTGATCACCACGATTTCGGGCCGGTGACTGAACAAGTAGCGGATCGTCTCCTCGTTTGAGCCGCCTTCCCGGTTTTCCAGCATATCGTATTCATCGCGCGTGCCAATCACAATATCGGATTGCTCCGCCACCAGCGAGTAGTATACGGCGGTTTCTTCAGTGGACTTCCACGTATATGGGCGGTAGTCCAGCTCGAATACAACTTGAACTCCGTTGCGCTTGGCCAGCTGCACAGCTTTCAATACAGCCTCCCTGGACGGACTTTGCGCAAGGGCTGTGCCCGACACGAGCAATATTCCCGTCTGTTTGATATATTCCTCATCCACTTCCTCCGGCCGAAGATACAGGTCCGCTGCTTGGTCACGGTACATCAGAATGCTGCACTCCTCCGGACTTTTAATCTCCGTAAAGGCCAGACCGGTCTTGTGTCCTTCAAGATCCACCTTCAGCTGTGAAGTATCAATGCCCGCCTCTTTCATATAATTGCGGATAAAGCGGCCATGCTGATCGTCCGCAATTTTGCCGATAAACCCCGCCTTGAGCCCCAGCCGCGCACCGCCAATGGCAATATTGGCGGGAGAACCGCCAACGTACTTGGAGAACGTCATCGTTTCTTCCATCGGCCGGTTATATTCCACGGCATTCAGGTCAATACAGGCCCTTCCAATTGCAATTAAATCAAACTTTTTTTCCGCGCTTGCTCCACCGCTCATGGTCTCCCAGCTCCTTTAGGTTATTGACGCTCCAAAATCCACTCATGATCCGGATCGTTGTGGAATTTCCATATTCTCTTGGGCCCTGCCATGACATTCAAATAGTAAGAGGTATATCCGTCCGGCACACCCACGGGGTGGTATCCAGCCGGAACGAGCACCACATCCCTGTGCTCCACGGCCATCGTCTCATCCAGCCTGCGGTCATCGGTATATACTCTTTGAAAAACAAACCCCGAGCCTGGATCCATTTCATGGTAGTAGGTTTCCTCAAGAAACGACTCATCCGGCAGGCGATCCTGATCATGCTTGTGCGGCGGGTAACTGGAGAAGTTCCCTCCTTCGGTGTACACTTCCACGACGAGCAGGCTGCTTGCCGTGGGATCACTGTCAGGCAGAATGTTGTGCACCATCCGTTTGTTCTGATATTTTCCACGCTGCTCCACACCCACATCACCGGCCTTGATCCATCTGGTCGGAAGCGGTTCCAGGAAAGGAGCGTAACAAAGGGCGACTGTTGCGCTTGTTACCGCTTCGATCCCGAACAGCTTGCCGCCGGAAACAAACACACTATCCGTCGGCTTTTTCTCGAACACACTCTCTCTTGTCCCGATTTCCTTGAAGGTCTGTTCGCCTTCGGTTACGCTAATCTTGCCTGTCAACGCTACGATACAGCATTCCTGATCCTGCAGCGTCTCTTCATAACGTCCCCCCGGCTTCAAATCAATCATTTTAAAGCCGACATATTCCAGCCGGGTGTCCCGGGGCAGCAGGTTATGGATAATTGTGACATCGCCTTCTTGAGCTTGAGCCGGTTTGCGCAGCAGATGACTGGCCACGAATGATTCCTCCTCGTTTATTCGAATGCAGGTTCTGTGTAACGTGCGGTTACCACTTTTTTGCGGGTGTAGAAATCTACGCTGTCTTTGCCGTTGGCATGCAATGTTCCGTAAAATGACGATTTCCAGCCCGAGAACGGAAAGAATGCCATCGGTGCCGGTACGCCCAGATTGATGCCCAGCATGCCTGCATCGATATTTTCTCGGAAATAACGGATGGCATGAGCGTTTGTTGTAAACAGGCACGCACCATTGGCGAATTCCGATTGATTGGCAATTTCAACGGCCTCTTTCAGGTCTTTGACCCTGATCACCGATAATACCGGCGCGAAAATTTCATCCTTCCAAATGGTCATATCCGTTGTCACACCTTCAAAGATTGTAGGGCCGATAAAATAACCGTCCTCCGGCATCTGATCACGTCCATCAATCAACAGTCTGGCTCCCTCTTCGATGCCCTTCTCGATGTAGCGGATGGTCCGCTCCTTGTTCTCTTCGCGGATCACCGGCCCCAGGAACACGCCGTCGTCCAAGCCGTTTCCGATTTTGATACTTTGCGCTTTCTCCTTGAGACGGGCGATAAACTCATCGGCAATCCCCTCTTCCACCGTAACCACTGCACAGGCCATGCACCGCTCGCCGGCTGAACCGAAGGCTGCAGATACCACATTGGTGACCGTGTCATCCAGATTCGCGTCATTCAGTACTATCGTGTGGTTCTTCGCGCCCGTCAGCGCCTGAACCCGCTTTAAATGCTCGCTGCCTTTTTTATACACATACTCGCCAACAGGCTTCGATCCCACAAATGAAATCGCTTTAATATCTGGGTGTTCCAAAATGCCGTTCACCACATCATGCGCCCCGTATACGATGTTGAACACGCCATCCGGCAGGCCCGCTTCGGTGAAGAGTTCGGCAAGCTTCTCCGTCAGGAGCGGTGTCCGCTCGGAAGGCTTTAATATGAAGGAGTTGCCCAGGGAAATGGCCATCGGGAACATCCAGCATGGCACCATCATCGGGAAATTAAAGGGAGCAATCCCGCCAACAACCCCAATGGGATAGCGGTAGTTTGCTGCCTCCACGTCTGTGGCAATGGAAGAAAGCGAATCCCCCATCATCAGGGAAGGTGTGCCTGCCGCAAACTCGACATTCTCGATTCCGCGCTGTACCTCGCCCAATGCTTCGTTTAAGCTTTTGCCATTCTCAATCGTGATCAAGCGAGCCAATTCATCCTTATGCTTCATCAGCAGCTGCTGATAGTTGAACAGGATGCGCGCGCGTCTTGGAACGGCCACCTTTTTCCACTTATCAAACGCTTCCTTGGCGACCCGAGCCGCGTGCTCAATATCCTCTTTGGTTGAAATGGGAACCTGACAGATCAGCTCTTTCGTTGCCGGATTGTAAACGTCTTCATAATTGTCTGTCCGGCTCTCCACCCATTTGCCGCCAATGTAATTCTTCAGTTTTCTTGCTGTTGTTTTCACTACAGTTGACATAGCCAAGCCCCTCTCGCAGCTTATTGTTAGGAACGGATGTTACAAAAAAGGACGGTTTTGATTATATTTTGGTTATGTTTTTATGATATCCAATAAGATTTTAGCCGTCAAGTCTTATAAAAGGGTAAATGTTATCAATCTTTCTCGAAAGGGAATGGAAATGGCTTCGTCAATGTCCCAAGCAATTTGTACCGCTAAGGAGACGGACTGCGGAACTGCAGGCATGTATGGATACGATCGTTTGTTTTGGCATGTTTTTGGGCATTTTAAATAAAGTGTTGATAAAGTCTTGGTTATAAATTATATTTAAATTATTAAATTTAACAGGAGAATGCCTTATGAAAACGAGACGTCTGCAGGATATCGAACAATATATCCACTCCCGCAAAAACGTCACGCTGGATGAGCTGTGTCTGAAATTCGATGTATCCAAAAATACGATCAGGAGAGATATCAACGAGATTCTCAGCAAGGGTTCCATTGAGAAGGTGTATGGTGGCGTCACCTCTGCAACAGAACTCATCCCGTTCGAGAACCGGGGCAGCAAACATTCGTCCGAGAAGTACGGCATCGCACGCATCGCCGCCTCCTGCATCGAAGAAAACGACCTCGTATTTATCGATTCAGGCACAACCACCCGTCACATGGCCGACTTTTTACCACACAGCATTCCGCTGACGATCCTGACAAACAGTCTTGATATTATTAATGGAGCCGCCGGGTTGGCCAATGTGAACCTGCTGGTGATCGGCAATACCTTTAAGCAGAAGACCAAATCGTTTGTCGGTATGGACGGCCCACGCGCTTGGGAAAAATACAATGTCAACAAAGCGTTTATGGCGGCCACGGGTGTGAGCATGACCCATGGTCTTACCAATTCGGATTTGCTGGAATATGAAATCAAACAAGCGGTTTCCCAAAAAGCTGAAAAACTGATTTTATTGGCAGACCCCAGTAAATTTGACAAATCCACGCTTCTTACGTATGCATCGCTCGAGGATGTGGACATGATTATATCCTCTGAGCCGCTTCCAGGAAATTATCAGGCTTTTTGCAAAACCCACTCTATCGAAGTCAGAACGTCCTGACCGCTAAATTACAGGAGGAGATTGAAATGCCATTATTGCGTTTTGATGTGATCGAGGGCCGCAGCCCGGAGCAATTGAAAAAAATGCTGGACGCCGCCCATCACGCGATGGTTGAAGCCTTTCAGGTGCCCGTGACAGACCGGTACCAAATCGTGCATCAGCATCCTGCCCATGAAATGATTATTGAAGACACCGGTTTGGGATATCCGCGTACAAAGCAGGTCGTCGTAATCAGCATTGTCAGCAAGGAACGAACGTCAGCACAAAAAGAACGCTTATACAAACTTCTGGCTGAGCGTTTGCAGCAGGAATGCGGTATTGAGCCGACAGATGTCATGGTATCCATTGTCGAAAACGGACAAGCCGATTGGAGCTTCGGGGTTGGGCGGGCGCAATTCCTGACAGGAGACCTCTAGGCTTGCCATCTCTGCAGCTCAAAAATCCGGGTCAGTCCCTGTACGGTTCAGACTTCCCCGGATTTTACATTTTTCCATAATTCCTTTCAAATACTATTCAAACTTCTAAGTTCCATTTCCCCCAGTATTAAGTCAACTGCAGGTTGTAATGTTTTGAGATGACCTGCAGTGTAGTTTCTTTGGCTGTGCGGATCGCTTCCTCGGCATCCAGCTGGTAATACTCCGGCCGAAAAAGCTCGACCGATACGACATCGGAGTAACCCTTGCGCTGAATGGTTGAGAGTATGAAATCCAGATCAATAACGCCATGCCCGGGCCACACCCGGTCTTCGTCCGTCAGGAAGCCAATGGGATAATCCTCGGTATCGTCGATATGCAGAATGAATATTTTGGAGGCGTCTGTCCGCTCCAGATCCTCACGCTTCGAGCCCATCGCATAAAAATGGAAGCAATCCAGCACCAATCCCACATTGTCGCGCGCCACCTCTTCAACGATCTCGTACGCCTGGCCGAAGGTATTCACCGTGCACTGCGGGTGGCCCACAAATTCCACGGCAATCCTTATGCCATAAGGCTCCGCCAGATCCGATAGCTCCTTCAGCACTTCCACACAACTTGCTTTGATGTCTGATTTGAGGATTTTCTGCTCGGTGACCAGCGGGACGGCAACAATGTACTTAACGCCCAGCTTTGAGCCCATTTCGAGCATCTGCCGAAATTCACGGATGATCTCTTGATAACCCTCTTCATCCCGGTTGTTGAAGAATACCAGGGCATTAAAGGCCAACGGTTTGATATGATGGGTTCGAAAATAATCGGCCAAATCATCGAGAGAATGCTCCTGCAAATACTCCGGCAATTTATCCATCGTGCGGATTTCAATATAATCATAGCCGTGCTTTTCACAATACTCCAAATCCTTGACCAGGTTCGAGTTGTTCAATGTGGTTGCCTGGTTAAAACAAAGCTTCATGCGGTTTCTCCCCTATCTGTGGTTTGTGAAGTGGCTCCATGCCGGAACTCGGCTAAAAATTAGACTTGTACGCCGCGGTTGACGGTGCCGCGGTACAGTTCCGGCTTCTCGCCAAGCTCAACAGCTTCGTGCTGTCCGGAATCCTGGGCTTTGACGCACGCATCCGCGGTGACAGCCGCAATGTACCCGTCCCATGCTGTTGGCCCCTGCGGTTCGCCTGTCGTCCGAATGGAATCCATGAAGTCCTGCAGTTCACGGTCGTATGCATCCAAGAAGCGGTCCTTCCAATCCATCAGAATATGCGTCCCGAGCTGGCCGTTTTTCCGGTACTGCAAGCTTGCCACTTCAGGCAGCTTGACAATGCCCTCCTCTCCAATGACTTCACACTGAATGTCGTAACCGTATTTGCAGTTCACGAAGATCTCCGCGTTGATCAGGATGCCTCCCTGTGTCTCCAAAGTAACGACCTGGGGGTCACGCAAATGGCTGGATGCATGCCTGGTTTTCTTCGGATAAGCCACCTGTACGGATTTATAATCATCGTTCACAAGCCAATGCAGCACATCGATTTCATGAATGAGCGTATCCGTGATCGCCATGTCAGTGGTGTAACTGTCGTTGACCTCGGGGTTGCGGTGAGCGCAGCGAATCATAAGCGGCTCGCCGATGAAACGATTATCGATCGCTTCCTTCAATTGCTGGTAACCGCTGTCATAACGGCGCATGAATCCGACTTGAACGAGACGCCTGCCATGCTTTACCTCTGCCTGGACAATCTCCATGCACCCCTCGGCGGTTGTTGCCAAAGGTTTTTCGCAGAACACATATTTGCCCGCCTCAATGCCTGCCATGACACTTTGCTGATGAGCAGGTCCCCAGCTGGTTACCAGGATGGCATCCACATTTTCGGATGCAATCAATGTTTTATCATCCGGGTATACTTCCGCGTCCAATTGAAATTGTTCAACAGCCGCTTTGGCTGCTTCGCTGTTCACATCCGTTACGGCTACGATTTTTCCTCCGGACAGATTATTGGTAATTCTGCGGATATGCTCCCGTCCAATCGCTCCTGTTCCAATTACACCGATCTTTAAAGTCATCTCTATCTTCCTCCTGGTTCATTTAATAGTAGCGCTTTCAAAATTAATGTTTTAATCTGCTGACGCTGCTTTGGTCGCATACCCCTGCTTTGATTCACCCTGCTCTTTGCTTCCGTAACGGCGGAAATGCTGCTCCAATTGCTCAAGGGATAATCCTTTGGTTTCAGGAAGGAAGTTTTTCACGAACAGGATGGCCAGAACACCCAGTATGACGAACACATAGAACGTTGCCGAAAGCCCGAAACTGCCGAGCAGCACCGGAAACAGTAATCCAATCACAAAGTTCACCATCCACAGAAAGAAAACGGTAAGTCCCATGCCAAAACCGCGAAGACGCAGCGGGAAAATTTCAGACAGCATCAGCCAGGTCACAGGTGAAATGGCTCCCTGCTGAAAGGCCAGAAAAGTAACCGTCAGCCCCAGTACAATGTATGGCAGCACAGGCGACCCTTGCAGAACCGAGGACAGGATGGCAATCAGCAGCAGTGCCGATGTCGTTCCAGCCAAACCCGTGATCAGCATCGCCCTGCGGCCAACCCTGCCCAGCAGCCAGATGCCCACAAAGGTAGCCAGTACTGAAATGACACCGTTTGCAATATTACCGACCAGGGCAGCCTGGGTGGCAAAGCCCGCATTTTTCAAAATTTCCGTTCCATAATACATGATGGAATTTACGCCTGTGATCTGTTGAACGACCGCAATCCCGATGCCAATGAACATGATCCGGCGAATCCATGGAGTCGCTAAATCCTTGAAGCCGGCTTTCTGCAGCTGCTTCTCCTGGCTGACGGTGGCCTGAATCTCTGTCATTTCTGCTTCAGCCTGGTCTTCGCTGCGGATTTTCTTAAGCACACCCCGGGCCTGTTCGTTCTTCTGCTTGGAGATCAGCCAGCGCGGGCTTTCAGGAACACGGAATATGCCGATGAACAGGAAAACTGCCGGAACGGCCGCAACAATCAGCATGAATCTCCACACATGGCTGATATCCCCCAGCGTTGTGCCCAGAATCGCATTGATAACAAAGGCCAGCAGCTGACCGCTTACGATCATCAGCTCGTTCTGCGTTACAATACCGCCGCGCCGGTCAGCGGGAGCCATTTCGGCAAGGTAGGAAGGAACGGTAACGGAAGCGCCGCCGACGGCCAAACCGAGCAAAAAACGGCAAATAATCATCACCGTTACGTTTGGCGCAAGCGCACAACCAACCGTAGCAAAGAAAAACAGGATGGACAGATACATGATGTTCTTTCTGCGCCCGTTGTAGTCCGACAGGCGGCCTCCCAGCACAGCGCCCAAAGCAGCACCGAAAAGAAGCGAGCTGGCGACAAGCCCTTCTGTGAAGGAAGTCAGGTTCAGCTGGTCTTCAGCGGACATAAAAGGAAGCGCACCGTTAATGACTCCGGTATCATAACCGAACAGCAGTCCGCCCAGCGTTGAAATTAAGATGATCTTCGTCAAAAATGATTTCTTAGACGCTTCCTGCTGCATTTTCATCGCCTCTCTCCTGATTTGGAGTTTGAACAAGCAGTGAGTCGTTAATATACTTCCGGGCGATCAGCGCATATTCAAGTGGATTGGCTATGGCCGGGTCCTGTTCGGCTTCAATGACAATCCACCCTCGGTAATGATTGGCCAGCAGCTCATTATAAACCTCTGTAAAATCAATGCAGCCATCGCCAGGAACCGTGAACATCCCGCTCAGGAAAGATTGAAGAAACGATTTGCCTGCACTTTTGCATTCATTCATGACCTGGAGCCTGGCGTCCTTGAAATGCACATGCTTGATGCGGCCGATGTGCTGGCGCAGCAATGTCATGTAATCACCATCAGATACGAAGATATGGCCAGTATCGTACAGCAGATGTACATGCTCCGGATCGGTTCCGGCCATCAGCCGGTTAACCTCATCAGTTGTCTGAACGCCTGTGCCCAGATGATGATGATACACCAGTTTCAGGCCATATTCTTCAGCTGTAATCCCCAGCTGGTTCAGCCCTTGACACAAGGCCTCCCATTCGGCATCCGTAAAATGCGGCTTGTCAGTGAACACATTCTTCTCCAAGCCCTGCACACTGCCAGTCTGCTCGGACACAACGATCACATCCGCGCGGACTTCCTGCAGATACCGGCATTGAGTGCGGAAAGATTCAACCACCCGTTCCAGGCCGTCCCGGATAATATAGCTGCTGAACCATTGTCCGGCCACCCGCAGCCCGCGAAGCTGAAGCTCCTTGTTCAACACCTCTGCCTCCGGAAAAAAGCCGCCAACCTCCGTTCCCTGGAACCCTGCAACGACAATATCGCTCAGCAGATGCTGCAGCGTATTGCCCGCTCCGATTTCAGGAATGTCGTCATTCCGCCAACCGATGGGAGCAATTCCCCATATGATTTCTTGTTGCTCCATATACGCTCTCCCTCTCGTGAAAATTGATGTGACCTGGCCTCATTGAACTTCTGTTTCTGCCTGTTGGTGATGTTATGATTAACTTTTGAATATCATGTGATTATATAGTAATATTAAAAGCGCTTACAGTCAATACAATTTCTTTGTTTATCCTTTAAATTTACTCCCTATCATCTATCCGATTAAACAACTTGATCAGTTGTTGAATGATTAAATGGTTTAATTTAATCAAAAGATGATCATTTTATAGTGAGAAGATATACAAAAAAAGAGGCAGTCCCTTAGTCATTGAAAATGGCTCAGGACCTCATGAATAAACAGACAACTGTGATTAGACAATTGCCTGTTTATTAATGATCGATAATTTTATTTTGCAAATGGCGATCAATAATTTGCACCCAATCCGGTAAAATCGCCATAAGTAGATTTCGAATCGTACTCTTTCCACTACCATTGTTACCTGCGAAAATAAACATCGTTGCACTCGGATCACTCACGGTGAAGTTCCTGTTCATTGATTCGCTCAATCTTGCCATTGCTATGTTCTTTTATAAACTGACCGTCTGGTGATATATAGACAATGTATGGGCGGATTTCTCTGTAACAATGGCTGCTGCGTCCTGAAACATTAATACAGACACATTTCGTTTTAATGTTCTCCGCCTAAAACCATCGTATTTGAGCGTGCAGATCAGTCAATACGTCATGAAAACCCCAACCGATCCCATCCGTTTTTAACATAATCGCTTCGATGCGCTCCTCGTATTCGTCGAACAGCTCCGCTGTTTCATCCTCATTCAAGATATCAATGATATCGGCATACATGGACACCATGCTGTTATAGAAGCGTTCATCAATATCCCCATAGGTTAGTGTAAAATCAACTCCATTTTCAACATAGATCAGCTTCAGTTCCAGACTGTACTTGACATTTCCGGTCAATCTTTCGAATTCCGATATCGCTTGTTTCGCCTCTTGAAGTTTTAACTTCCCATGACCGCGTTCAGGGAAAAATTCGTTTTCCACCTTTTTTCGATACTCATGAAACAGAGATTCCACCGCTTCGTCGCCTAATATTCTTACTGCAAGAAACTTCTCCATTTCTTTGCTGGCGCCATAACAAGCCTTCACCAAATCAATCAGTTGGTCATTACTTAATTGTTTCAGATGTTTATTCAGAACGGACTTCGTAAGCTTCACAGGCTTCTTGCTCTCTGACAGCTTGACAAGTGATTTGGGAATAAGCCTGCCCTTTTGCCTTTGAAGCTCAAGGTTCACTTCCTCACAGGAAAAAGATTCAGGATCATATCCCTCTCTGATCCAGTCAATAAACTGATCCCGTTCCGGATGGTTGGGAGTAAGCAAGACTTCCAGCATATGCTGATATCCCCAAACTCCTCCCACGTCTTCCTGGGGACAACTGCGAGCTCCATCCAAGCACAAGGGCGCCGGATCGGATGTCGATGAATCGTTTTTGATCAACGTAATCGTATGCTGCCAATCATCACCAAAATCATAGACGTATGTAAACACGGAATTTTCCTTGTTAACATGCTTCTGAACCATTTCTCTCCTTGCATTCAACTCCTTGCGCCCTTCTATATCTTCAAATGTCGGATCGGGCAGCCCGATAACTTGTCCATTGACATGAAACTGGTACAAATGATAATTTTCCCATCCCATGACCGTTTGGATGATGTTGTGGAGCTGATGAAACGTTACATCCGGATGATATTGAAATTCCCGCCAAATCTTCGGAGTAATCTCGTTCAGTTCAATTCTGCATGTATAAACCATGATCACCTGTTCTCCTTTTCGAATACTCTGTAACCGTCTAATTAATTTCACTCTTCCTCGCGCATTTTCTTGCCTTCATCTGTCAGAAGTGAATACAGCAAAGCCATCCGAATAAACAGCCCGTTCTCGCTTTGCTTGAAATAAATGGCCCGGGGATCGGAATCCACCTCCGGCGTTATCTCCTGATTTCTCGGCAGAGGATGCATGAGCAGCGACTGATCGGAAAAGCGGTTCATGGCTGCCTGGTCGATGATAATCTCTCCTGAGCCTGCCTGTTCTCCGTTCATTCGCTCCGTCTGCGTTCTCGTATGATACAGCATATCGACGGACGCGGGGATATCCTCAAGAGAAGAGAGCGCATGGTAGGTTATACCGCGCTCATTTAAATAATGAATATATTCGTCAGGCAGCTCCAGCCCCTTGCGGCTCAGGCCGAACACCTCGATATCGCTGTACAGGGCCAGCCCTTTCAGCAGGGAATGGATGGTTCGTCCGTTTTTCAAATCCCCGAGCACAGCCACCTTGCTGCCTGCAATTTTGCCCTTAAAGCTGTGAATCGTATATAGATCGAGCAAAGCCTGCGTGGGATGCTCTCCGGTGCCTCCGCCCGCATTGATGACCGGCACTCTTGCCACTTCAGTGGCTTTGAGGGCGGCGTCATTTTCATAGTGGCGAAGAATGATCGCATCGCAGTATCCCTGCACAACCCGTATGGAATCCATAATGTTCTCACCTTTAATCGCGGAGGACATTTCCCTGGCATTTTCCGTGCTGATCAATTTGGCTCCGAGTCGCTGTACCGCAGATTCAAAAGAGAGGCGTGTGCGAGTGCTGGGTTCATAGAACAGAGTAGCAACAACCTTGTGCTTTAATATGTCATCAAAATCCCTTGGATGGCTTTTCATTTGGTCGGCCAGAACAAACAATTCATGAAGAAGCTCGGCGGTAAATTGTTCCGATGAAATTAGATGCTTCATGTTTTCCTCCAAAAAGGTCCGTATTTATTCTAAAAGATTGTATTCAGCCTGTCCGGAATTGTAAATACTTATTTCTTCGGCCGGAAACTGCCCTGATAGAGTACAGCATCGACCAATTCATAGTCCTTTAGATGTATATGTACCTCCAAAACCCTGACGACAAACATTCTCCTGGCCGGATCGTAAATGATATCTCCTGAAGGGTCCAGCTCATATAATGGCAGCGCTGACTTTTTGGCAAGGTGAAACAGATGAAACACCTCTCCCCAAACGATACGCCCCGGATCATAGCTATAATCCAGCAGCAGCTTATTCAATCTATTCACATCCAAGGGAATGACCGCCTTTATCCGCCTAATTTCGACAATTTACACTTGGATCTAATTATATCCTCCGTTAGTCCTTAAGTCACTGTTTTGGCCTGCAAGTTCTTGAATTGTCAGGAAAATTAAATAGATATCAATTATTCGTAATCATGCAAAATTTCTCGCTCTCATTCCTTGACGCGCCGGATATAAAAAAAACACCCTGAAAAGAATTCAGGATGTCTCCTCTGTGTATCTGCTTGCTTTTTCATGAACACCGGTATGGTCATCTATTTCCAATCACCGTCACTCTACCTTGAAACGGGAGGCGGATTCGGCCAATGCGCTTGTCAGCTGATCTATGCTTTCCACCATAACCGCCAGCTGATCCACCATGGACGACTGCTCCTGCGCCGTTGCTGTCACTTCTTCCGCCGATGCGGATACCTCCTGTCCGGCAGCCGACAGGCTGTGGGCCGATTCCAGCAGCTCGTCCTTGCTGTGGTTCATGGCTGTAATTTCCTGTGCCATCGTTTGAATCCGACCCGCAATATCCGTTACATCGTCCATGATATGCTGGAATGCATCTTTGGTTTTGCCAACGAACTCATCCTGCATGCCGGCAATATTCTGAATTTCACCAACACTCTCATTGCTTTTCTCCACCTGAACAAGCGTTTGCCGGATAATGCCCTCGATCTCCCCTGACTGTCGAGAGGATTGCTCCGCAAGCTTGCGGATTTCATCGGCAACCACCGCAAAGCCGCGCCCATGCTCCCCGGCCCGTGCAGCTTCAATGGAAGCATTCAAGGCCAGCAGATTGGTCTGGGCTGCGATTTCATTAATAGCTCCCGTGATCCTGCCAATTTGGGCGGAGCTTTCGGCAAGCATGGAAGTAATGGCGGAAATGTTGCCCACTTCCTGTTCGTTTCTCTGGTTGACTTCAATCAGAGATTCAATAATTTCGTGATTGGCGTGGAACACATTCATGATGGAATCTGCTCTTTCCCTGATCACTTCCGAACTGCTGCTGATAGAGACCATTTTGTTGCCAAGCTCCGTAAATTTGACCACCATATGCTCTGTATTTTGCGACTGGGATTCCATGGCTGTGGATATCTCCGCAGTGGCAATCGATGTTTCTTTTATAGACAATGCCGTTTGCTTGGAGGTCTCTTCCAGCTGTTTGGTGTTGCCGTTTAACACTTCGATCGAACCGTTCATTTGTCCTATGAGCTGCCTGTTATTTTCCGCCATTAAATTAAAGCTGTCCGCAAGATCACGGAATTCACTTTTAAAGTTACCCTCCGCCCGAATGGTCAGATCTCCCTCCGCCTGCTTTTGGAAAAGTGCTTTAAGACGAACAATAGGCAGCGTAATGGAGCGGGAAAGGAAAATTCCCACAATGACAGCAACGGCAACAGCGACAATGGTTACGAAAACAATATTCTGCAGCAGCTTCACCAGCGGGCGGATAATATCGCTGTAGCTGTCTTCCACAAAAACTGTCCAATCGGCACCGGGAACTTTGGAGTAACGAATGTATTTTTCCTTATTTCCAACATCGCCTGTCTGGAGCTCCTTGGAGGGCTGCAAGCTCAGCGCTTTTTCATATCCTGCATCTTCCAGCACCTTTCCGGCAACGGATTCATCCTTGGAGTCATACACAATAGTGGCGCCACGGCTGATGACAAAAATCCGGCCTTCGTTATTGATTTGAATGCCCTGAAGCATGTCCACAAACATCGATGTATCAATCGTGCTGATCAGTACCCCCAGGACACGGTCGTCGTCCCCTTTAATGGGCTGTGCGAATGCAACCCCCAATTTCCCGGTCGATTTGGATATCAGCGCATCGCTGATGACAGGCTCGCCTTTAAGTGCTTCATGGAAGTAATCACGATCGGAACGGTCTCCTTGCAGCGCATCGGGATTGCTGGCAGCCACTACCGTGCCTTTCGTGTCAGCAAGCACCATCGCCTGAATGCCCAGGCTTCCCTTAAGATCAGCTTGCAGCAGGCTGTTGGCTTCTGGAATAAGTTTGTTGTCAGACGCGAAAAACTCTTCATCCGTTGTCCCCTCAGTACGAGCAATCAGCAGGTCCTTAAGCACCTTATTATTTGAAGCTATGGATGTGGACTGCTGCTCCAGCTTCACGATGGAATAAATATTTTCACCGATCCGGTCAGCGTTGGCCTTCACTTCATCCATGCTCTTATCCAGCAGCATCTTGGCTCCGAACAGATACATCACCACACCTGACCCCGCCAGCGCAATGACCAGCAGAATACTGATGAACAGCGGCAGCTTAACTCGAAGTGACATACGTGATAAAACGGACTCCCTTTTGACCTTGTTTTGTGTTTTCATTTGATGTCTCCTTTTATTCAAGTCCAATACAAATCTTTACGAAATCATGACATATATATCGGAAGATCTGGTCGAAAAAATTATTGTGAAATATATACAAAAAAGACCCCTTGGCCCACTGGTCTGGTCAAGACCCCATTTTGTAGACATTGAAAAAAGACCCTAGGCGGTAAACTGGCGTCGGTACTCTACCGGCGTCAG